>NC_007645.1:6040000-6370000 GCF_000012985.1 Hahella chejuensis KCTC 2396
TGTCATAGCAAGCATCACCAGAATCACAAAAGCCACGAAGCCTACTGTTATATAAGGGCGCTTAGTTATTTCTTGGATAAAATTTTGAATATCCAGCACCAGCAAGAAGCCCGCCGCAAAGTGCAATGTCGCATAGAACCAGGAATAAAGCCCCAGCATTCTTCGGTAGCGAACCAACCAACGTAGCTTTAACCATTGATTTACTGGAGTGACCGCAAGCGTTATTAATAGGAAGTTCAAAGCCCAAAGGCCTGAAAAGCGCGTAATCGCTTCACCAGGATCTGGCCCTAAGTCTCGGGAGACGACCCGGTACATCAAGAACACTAATGGCCCTAGAGATAGCAAAAATATTCCCCACCAACGAGCTACGCCCCATTTATTTGCAGCCATGTTAGTAGTTCTTCCTTAAGTCAAAACCCGCGTAGAGACTCGCCACCTCATCTGCATAGCCATTGAACATAAGGGTATCTATGCGCTTAGGTCCAAATAATCCACCAGGTAAACGTCGTTCTGTTTTCTGGCTCCAGCGGGGGTGGTCAACATTAGGGTTTACGTTGGCGTAGAAGCCATACTCGTTGGGAGCCAAAGCACTCCATGTCGTATACGGCTCCTCCCTCATGAATTTAATCCCAACAATCGACTTAATACTTTTAAAGCCATATTTCCATGGAGTCACCAACCGTATCGGGGCGCCGTTTTGATTTGGGAGGATTTTGCCGTAAAGGCCGACTGCCGCCAGAGTAAGAGGATGCATAGCCTCGTCAATTCTCAACCCTTCTCTATAGGGCCACTCAATGCTGCTAAATAGTGAGCGCTGCCCAGGCATTTGCTCCGGTCTGACCAAAGTCTCAAAAGCGACATATTTCGCATGAGAATTAGGCTCAAACTTTTTCAGGATATTCGCCATGGGTATTCCAACCCAAGGAATCACCATCGACCAGGCTTCGACGCAACGCAGACGATACACACGCTCTTCCAGCTGACTTTCTTTGATTATATCTTCAAGCTGATAATTTCCAGGCTTTCCACAGTCACCATCCACTTTGATGGACCATGGCTGAATATCCAACTGCTCCGCATACTTGGATGGATCTGTTTTATCAGTACCAAACTCATAGAAGTTGTTATAGCGAAGAATATCTTCGTAGGGTGTTTGCTCTTCAGAAGTATTAAAAGACCCGGCTTTAATGTTTTGAAACAGGGGAGCCGTCAACTTTTCCCATGCCTTCCTTGAAGGAGTAACCGCCGCACTTGCAGAGCTAGTACAACCAATTAATGACCCTGCAGCGGAGCTTGATACCGCTGCGACCGCCACGCCTTTCATAAAGCTACGGCGGGACAGATAAGTTTTTTCGTCGGTTATCTCTGATGAAGGAATATCTGAAGAGGTTTTGATGAGCATCGAAGCGGTCCTTCCAACAAGGTGTAACAACTAAATCAATAATTCACACCTAGGTTAGACCGCGTGGATCAGAAAAAATTCAATTGGCCTGCCGTTTCTTTTTTCTCCAGCGCTGCAGCGCCTGGAACGGACCTGAAATGGTGTACAGCAAAAAGCCGCCCAACAGCACCTGCGCAGGAGCCGTGGCAATGACCGCGTAGATCAATACAACGACCAGTATGGCGACAAAAGGCACTCGTCCTTTGAGGTCGAACTCCTTAAAGCTATAAAACAGAATGTTGCTGACCATCAATACGCCGGCGCCAGCGACAATCAGCACAGCGCCATAAGATAGCCAAATGGAGTGTTCCAATGTGTGCAATGTCCAAACCGTTCCCGCGACGACTGCAGCGGCGGAGGGGCTAGGGAGGCCAACAAAGTACTTTTTATCCACCGACCCTATCTGGGTATTAAATCTAGCTAATCGTAGCGCTGCGCCCGCTACATAAATAAAAGCAGCGACCCAGCCAATTTTCCCCAAGTCAGAGAGTGTCCAGGTGAAAGCTACTAGCGCAGGAGCCACACCAAACGCCACCATATCAGCCAGACTGTCATACTCGGCGCCAAACGCGCTTTGCGTATTGGTCAAGCGCGCCACTCGCCCATCCAAGCCATCGAGAATCATGCATATGAATATCGCAATGGCGGCATTCTCAAAGTTTCCATGCATTGCGGCGACAATAGCGTAAAAGCCTGAAAACAAGGACCCCGTAGTAAAAAGGTTGGGTAACAAGTATACCCCTCTCCGCCGCACCTTGGCCCCACCGACGACTTCTTCTTCAACAACTTCAGCCCCTGCAACCGTTTCATCTTTGCGGGGGACATCAGCCTTGATGTCAGCAAGCTCGACTTCTTTTTTAGAGTTTGAAGAGGTCATATATCACTCAATAATTTCCAATAGAGCAAACAACTATACATGAGAGCAGGATTAGACAACCAGTCCCAAAAAAAACGCGGCTTACGCCGCGTTTTCAGGTTTATAGCCTTATCGCTGATCAGTTTTTGGACTTATCTACGATTTTATTGGATGCAATCCAGGGCATCATGCTACGCAGCTTTTCACCCACTTGCTCAATCGGGTGGGCGGCGTTATTGCGACGATAAGCAGTCATTGATGGGTAGTTATGAGCGCCTTCAGCGATAAACATTTTGGCGTACTCGCCATCTTGAATCCGTTTCAGAGCATTGCGCATTGCAGCCCTGGATTGATCATTGATAACCTCAGGACCAGTGACATACTCGCCATATTCCGCATTATTGGAAATGGAGTAATTCATGTTGGCGATACCGCCTTCGTACATCAGATCAACAATGAGCTTCAATTCATGTAGACACTCGAAGTACGCCATTTCCGGCGCGTAGCCAGCTTCCACCAGCGTCTCGAAACCAGCTTTAACCAGCTCTACAGCGCCACCGCATAACACCGCTTGTTCACCAAACAGGTCTGTTTCGGTTTCATCTTTAAACGTAGTCTCGATGATACCGGTACGACCTCCGCCAACGCCGCTAGCATAAGAAAGAGCCAAATCTTTTGCTGAGCCAGATGCGTCTTGGAAAATAGCGATCAAATCAGGAATGCCGCCACCTTTTACGAACTCAGAGCGAACTGTATGCCCAGGAGCCTTGGGTGCGATCATAATGACGTCCAAATCTGCACGGGGAACGATTTGGTTGTAATGAATGCTGAAACCGTGAGCGAACGCCAGCGTTGCGCCACTCTTAAGATTCGGTTCGATTTCAGACTTGTATAGTTGCGCCTGAAACTCGTCCGGGGTCAGAATCATTACAACATCTGCGCCAGCAACCGCTTCCGCCACTTCCTTAACTGCAAGTCCTGCGTTTTCAGCTTTGGCCCAGGAACCAGACCCTTTACGCAAACCAACACATACATCAACACCGGAGTCCTTCAGGTTGTTAGCATGCGCATGCCCCTGAGAGCCATAGCCAATAATTGCAACTTTCTTGCCCTGGATGATGGAAAGGTCACAATCTTTATCGTAATAAACTTGCATTTTATTCACCTATTTCTGTGCGCGCTCGCGCCCTTACTCGTTAAACTGATAATGTTTTTTCACCGCGCGCAATACCGGACACTCCGCTGCGCACGACTTCTAACACACTGCTTTTTCCAATCGCCTGGATAAAAGCATCTAATTTGTCGCTGTCTCCGGTTAATTGAACGGTATAGACCGTACTGGTCACGTCAACAATCTGGCCCCGGAAAATATCAGCCGTTCTCTTTATTTCAGCTCTTAATGCGCCACTGGCTTTAAGCTTGATCAACATCAGCTCACGTTCAATATGTGCGCCCTCTGTCAAATCGACTACTTTCACGACTTCCACCAACTTGTTCAGTTGTTTGGTAATCTGCTCAATAACCCTGTCTGAGCCTATCGTCGTGACGGTTAGCCTTGAGAGCGTAGCATCTTCAGTGGGCGCCACGGTCAGCGTTTCAATGTTGTAATTCCGCTGCGAAAACAGCCCAACGACTCGAGACAAAGCGCCAGGCTCGTTTTCCAGTAGCATAGATATAATTCGACGCATGCCGTTTACACCCTCTCCGTTTTGCTGAGCCACATGTCTTTCATTGAGCCGCGCGCGACTTGCATCGGGTAAACGTGCTCATGAGGGTCAATGTATATATCGACAAACACCAATCGGTCTTTCATCGCAAAAGCTTTTTTCAAGCCATCCTCAAGCTCTTCCGGCTTACGAATGGTAATCCCGACGTGCCCGTACGCCTCAGCCAAGGCCATAAAGTCCGGCAGAGACTCCATATAAGACTGCGAGTGACGCGCCTCATAGTTCATATCCTGCCACTGGCGAACCATCCCCAAAGAACGGTTGTTCAGGTTGATAATCTTTATGGGCAGATTGAACTGCTTACAGGTTGAGAGCTCTTGAATATTCATTTGAATACTGCCCTCGCCCGTCACGCAAACAACTTCTTCGTCTGGAAAGCTCAATTTAACGCCCATCGCGGCGGGTAGACCAAAGCCCATCGTTCCCAAACCGCCGGAGTTAATCCAACGATTGGGTTTGTTGAAGCGGTAATACTGCGCCGTAAACATCTGATGCTGGCCAACGTCGGTGGTGACATAGGCATTGCCTTCCGTAATCTTGCACAGCGTTTCAATTACCCGCTGCGGCTTGAGCATCTCGCTGTCGTCGGTACGATAGCGACCTCCGTGGTAAGCGCGCCATTCATCAATCTGCTTCCACCATGAGGTCAGCGCTTCCTTATCAGGACGTGAGTTATCCTCTTTCACAAACGCAATCATATCGCGCAATACGGAAGCGGCTGGCCCTACGATAGGAACGTCAACCTGAACGGTTTTCGAGATGGATGCAGGGTCGATATCCACGTGGATAATTTTTGCGCCTGGGCAGAACTTTTCCGTCGCATTGGTGACGCGGTCATCAAATCGCGCGCCGACAGCCACAATCAGATCACTATGATGCATAGCCATATTGGATTCATAGCTACCATGCATTCCCAACCAGCCAAGACTGTGTTTGTCATCAGCGGGAAAGCCGCCAATTCCCATCAGTGTCGTGGTCACTGGAAAGTTCAACTGATGTGACAGATCAACCAATTCTTTGGAGGCATGCCCAAGAACAATACCGCCGCCTGCGTATATAATGGGGCGTTTGGCCGCCATCATCATATCCACCGCTTTTCTTATCTGCCCGGCATGTCCGCGAGTAGGCGGACTGTATGAACGCATTTTTACCTTTTTGGGGTATACGTACTCGTACCTCTCGTTGGGCGTAGTCATATCCTTAGGAATATCGACTACGACTGGCCCAGGACGACCAGTGGAGGCCAGATAAAAGGCTTTTTTCAATACGACGGGGATTTCACTAGGATCTCTGACACTCAGGTTATGCTTCACGACAGGACGAGAAACACCCATCATGTCAGTCTCCTGAAACGCGTCTTCGCCAATCAGTGTAGAGGGAACCTGCCCACACAGCACCACCATGGGAATCGAATCCATGTAGGCTGTCGCAATACCTGTCACGGTATTGGTGGCGCCAGGGCCTGAAGTCACCAGAACTACGCCAGGCTTGCCGGTCGCCCGAGCATAACCATCCGCCATATGGGCGGCAGCTTGCTCATGTCTCACCAGGATATGCTTTACTTTGTTTTGGCGAAACAGCGCGTCATATATATGAAGCACTGCGCCGCCAGGATATCCATATATGTATTCGATACCCTCGTCTTGCAGAAAGCGCACGATCATATCGGCGCCGGATAACATTTCTGCCGTCACGTCTTCCTCTCTTAATACGCGCAGAATGCGTCAGCGCGAATTAGGGCTGGTTGCTAATAACTTCCACTCAAATATAGACCCAAAAGGATACATATGGTGGACGCCGCCACACTAGCTGTTTATCGCGAGAGGTTATCTCTTGACTTGCTCACACATGCCTGTTGGGCATTTACTCAAAGACTGCTCCTGGTGTTAGGAGTCTGTGGTCTGCAGATATCGTGTGGTCATAATCGCCCGTAGCTTTGTTGGTTTTGCCGTAAAAGTTACGCCGATGTTCGAGCAATCGACAATTCTGACATCCCGTCCGTCTCTGTCAATAGAAAATACACATTTCACGGCTTCCGCGGCTTTACCAATGCTGCGCTTTCATCTATCTTTCCGGTATTATGTACTCTCTGTTGTTTATGAATTTCAGTGGCTTGGAGATCCTTGATTTTATGCGTACAGCCATCTTTTCCGTTTTTTTGTTAAGTATCAGTTCACTGTCCTTTGCAAGCGGCGTGTATAAGTGGACCGATGAGAATGGCGTTATCCACTACTCTGATAAAAAACCGGATTTTAAAACCAGTGAAGAACTCAACGTTCAAACAGGAACACCGACTAAAGAAAGACAAGACTTGAATGAACAGTCTCAACAGCTAAGCGACCAGCAGGAATTGGAAAAAATCAGGGCGCAACAAGCTCAAGAAAATGCTGAGGCCGATGCTCAATTAAAAGAAATGTGCGCCCAGCTAAAAGAGTACCTGCAAACTATGACGAATAGCGCACGTATTCGCGAAAAGCAGGAAGACGGTAGCTTACGATATTTAACGCCTGAAGAAATACTGGATAAGCGCAAAAGCACACAGAAAAGAATTGACGAGATGTGCGGAGAGCTATAAGCGCTCCGCACTCCTGTCATGCTATTTCCGCCTAAACACCAACTTACCACCTTCCACTTCCACTGCAATTACATCCCCCCGCTGAAACTCGCCATTGAGTATAGATTGAGCTAACGGGTTCTCTACGCGTTGCTGTATCGCCCGTTTCAGCGGGCGCGCTCCGTATATGGGATCAAAACCTACTTCCGCCAATGTCGCCATAGCTTCCGCGCTCAGTTCCACTTTCAGATCTTGTTCTTGCAAACGACGATTCAAAATTTCCAGCTGAATCAGCGCGATGCCGCGAATTTGTTCAGCGGTTAACGGATGGAAGACGACCACCTCGTCGATTCGGTTGATGAACTCTGGGCGGAAGTGCCTGCCAACCACTTCCAGCACAGCGTCTTTTATTTCGTTGTAGTTTTCATCCTGTCCGCCCATCGCTTGAATCAGGTCAGACCCTAGGTTAGAAGTCATAACAATGACTGTATTGCGAAAGTCTACCGTACGCCCCTGTCCATCCGTCAGGCGACCGTCTTCAAGCACTTGCAGCAAGATGTTGAATACATCTGGATGCGCCTTTTCCACTTCATCCAAAAGCAGGACAGAATAGGGCTTGCGTCTGACAGCTTCAGTCAAATAGCCGCCCTCTTCATAGCCCACATAGCCCGGAGGCGCGCCAATTAATCTCGCGACGGAATGCTTTTCCATAAACTCCGACATATCGATGCGCACCATCGCTTCTTCAGTGTCAAACAGGAAGCCCGCCAGAGACTTACATAGTTCCGTTTTACCAACCCCTGTCGGTCCCAAGAACAGAAACGAACCGTTCGGACGATTGGGGTCGCTCAAACCCGCCCTGGAGCGACGCACAGCATTAGCAACCGCCACGACGGCTTCATCCTGTCCTATCACACGCTGATGCAATGCTTCTTCCATGCGCAATAGCTTCTCACGCTCGCCTTCGAGCATTTTAGCGACCGGGATACCGGTCCACTTGGAGACGATTTCAGCAATTTCCTCTTCTGAAACCTTATTGCGTAGCAAGCGCATTTCCAGCATTTCCGCCTGGCTCGCCATATCCAGCTGCTTCTCCAGTTCAGGAATACGCCCGTATTGAAGTTCTGACATTCGAGTCAGGTCGCCCTGTCTGCGGGCGTTTTCCAAGTCCACTCGAGCCTGTTCCAGCTGGCTCTTGATTTGCTGCGTACCTTGTAGCGCCGCTTTTTCAGAGCTCCACACTTCTTCAAGATCCGCAAATTCCTTTTCCATCTCATCAATTTGCGTATTCAGCTCATCCACGCTTTTTTTGGATGCCGCATCCTTCTCTTTTTTCAGCGCTTCCCGCTGCATCTTCAACTGAATCAAGCGGCGCTCCAATCTATCCAGCGGCTCGGGCTTGGAATCTATCTCCATCCGAATCTGACTGGCGGCTTCGTCGACCAAATCTATAGCTTTGTCAGGCAGCTGGCGGTCTGTAATGTATCGATGCGACAACTTCGCCGCTGCGATGATGGCGCTGTCAGTGATTTCAACTCCATGGTGAACCTCGTAGCGCTCCTTCAAGCCACGCAATATTGCGATGGTATCCTCAACATTCGGCTCATCCACCAACACTTTCTGAAAGCGACGCTCCAAAGCAGCGTCCTTTTCAATGAACTCACGGTATTCATCCAATGTCGTGGCCCCAACGCAATGCAGCTCTCCCCGAGCCAATGCAGGCTTTAACATATTGCCTGCGTCCATCGCGCCCTCCGCCTTCCCTGCGCCAACCATAGTATGGAGCTCATCGATAAATAAAATGATCTGCCCCTCTTGCTTCGCCAATTCATTGAGAACCCCCTTCAGACGCTCCTCGAACTCGCCGCGGAATTTGGCCCCTGCTATCAGAGCTCCCATATCCAAAGCCAGTACGCGCTTATTTTTCAGCCCTTCAGGAACTTCACCATTCACAATACGTTGCGCGAGCCCTTCCACAATGGCGGTTTTACCTACACCCGGTTCGCCAATCAAAACAGGATTGTTTTTGCGACGACGCTGCAACACTTGAATCGTTCTGCGGATTTCATCGTCCCGGCCAATAACTGGGTCCAACTTGCCTTCCGTCGCCCGGGAGGTAAGGTCGATGGTGAAGCGATCGAGCGCCTGACGACTCTCTTCCGCCCCTTGATCTTGCACTTTTTCACCGCCACGCATAGTCTCTATCGCCCTCTCCAGTCTTTGTTTATCAGCACCGCATTCTTTTAGCAGCTTTCCAACGACTCCCCGGTCATCCACTGCCGCTAAAAGCACCAGCTCACTGGAAATAAATTGATCACTGCGCTTCTGCGCAAGCTTATCCGCCAGGTTCAATAGTCGCCCCAAATCATTGGATAAGTGAACGTCCGCGTCAGAGCCCTGAACCTGCGGGAGCTTATCCAGTTCCTGCGCCAGCAGGGACTTAAAGCGAGCCACGTCAACGCCGGCTTGCTGTAACAATGGCGCGGTGGAGCCTCCAGACTGATTCAACAGTGATTGGAATAAGTGGACAGGCTCTATGAAGTTATGATCTTTACCCAAAGCAAGCGACTGGGCTTCTGATATCGCCATCTGGAGACGGCTGGTGAATTTATCAAATCGCATCTGCATTACCCCAAAATTCCGATGTTACCCGCGCGCACCATGACGCAGTTTCAATTAACGAAAATGTGGGGCCACACTCTGAAAGCTTCAAGGCTGTACGCGAGGAGGATAAAGAAAGTGAACTGGATTTTGACCTATCTCAAGCCCGAATATTCTCTGGAGAAGAGTCCAGCCAAATAACTGACGCCATACGTCCCGTTACGCCATCTCTACGGTAGGAGAAAAATCTGTCTGAGTCCGTGTAAGTGCAACAGTCGCCTCCGAAAACTTGTGTAATTCCGAGGCTATGCAGCCTACGCCGAGCCAGAGCGTACAAGTCCGCACGCCACTTACCGGCCTCAGGGGATGAAGGGGTAAAGCAAGCAGCAGAGGCCGAATCCTGTGCGACAAAAGCATCCATTACTTCCTGTCCAACTTCGAAAGCCGCCTGACTAATCGCAGGTCCAAGCCAAACCAACAACTCTGTCGGCTCATTAAAACATTTGGCGGTATTTTCTAGCACACCAGCGGCCAGTCCCCGCCAACCTGCATGAGCCGCGGCCACAGAGGAGCCATCAGATGCAGCGAATAGTACGGGAAGACAGTCTGCAGTCAGGATGCAACATGCTTGCTGTAACTGAGATGTAAACGCAGCATCAGCGCGAGGAACCTGAGCAGGCTTTACATCATTCAACATGGCCACATCAACGCCATGCACCTGTTCTAACCAATGGAAACGATCAACAGGCAGGTTTGCTTCTGCGGCGAGGAGACGCCTATTAGTCTCGACAGAGCCAGCCTCATCCCCTACATGACCGCCAAGATTCATGCTGGCGAATTCCCGCTGGCTGGCCCCGCCAGTTCGCATCGTAACCAAGGAGCGGATATTGGCGGGAACGGGCCAATCAGGCCGAATTAGCTGCAATCTACTGGCCCCCACCTAGGAAGCGCCCTCTTCTTCTGAATCCAAGCGGTTTAGTAAGTTAATCATGTCCTCGGGCAAGCCCACTTCCCAGCTCAGCAGCTCGCCCGTCACCGGGTGAGATAGCTCCAGCGCTTTCGCATGTAGCGCTTGCCTGCCAAAAGTTTGCAAATATTCAATAGTTTCCGCTGAAAGCCCCTTTGGCAGGCGAGGGCGACTCCCGTATAACGGATCTCCCAGTATTGAGTGGTGAATATGCGCCATGTGCACACGGATCTGATGGGTCCGACCTGTTTCCAGCTTCAATCTCAGATGCGTGAAGCCGCGCCAACGTCGAATAAGCCTGTAATGGGTGACTGCGTCTTTCCCTCCGCGAGTTACGGCCATCTTTTGACGATTTTGCGGATGCCGACCAATAGCCGCCTCCACCACGCCCCCGCCGGTTAATTCACCGTATACGACACACTCATACTCTCGTCCCATTTCTCGGGCCTGCAGCTGCTCAACGAGAGAGTTATGCGCAATGAGTGTTTTGGCGATAACCATCAAGCCAGTCGTATCCTTATCCAGCCGATGCACAATTCCAGCGCGGGGCAGTTCCGACAAAGCAGGACAGTGGTGCAAGACTGCATTAACTACCGTTCCGTCGCTATGCCCAGCAGCAGGATGGACCACAAAGTCCGCTTGCTTATTAATAACCAGAAGATGTTCATCTTCGAAAACAACATCCAGAGCAATTGGCTGCGCCTCCCAGTCGCCTTGCGCTTCCAGTTCGACATCCAGCTCAACCTGGTCGCCCTCGATTACCTTTTCTTTAGGTTTAACCTGCTTCCCATTGACGCGCAGAGCGCCCTGCTTAATCCAGTTTTGTATCCGGGACCTTGAATATTCGGGCATTAGCTCGCTTGCAGCCATATCCAACCGCTGCTCGCCAAGCTCAGCGGGAACAATCAATGACTGTTGTATGCGATGACTCATAAATTAAATCCGTCGGCTGTGGGGTGTTGTCAAAACTATGGTTGTGGAATAATGGCGCGCCAATATTCACGAAAGCCTTGCTGCGCAAGACTGCTCTATTCCATGAAATTAGTGAAGTTTAATTCAAATATGCATCGTATTCGCGCCCTTTTTGCCATGCTGGCCTTTGTTCTGCTGACAGCATGCGCCTCCGCCCCGCCACAAGTGTTGAGTGAAAAGGAATACTACGACAAGGCTAAATCCGCTTTGGACTCAGGTAACTTTCTGGAGGCGGCGCGTCACCTTGAAGACTTGGAGACTTACCATCCATTCGGGCGCTATGCGGAGCAAGCGCAGCTGGATTTGATTTACGCCCACTATAACTCTCTCAATCCAGAGCGGGCGGAGTCGGCGGCAGAGCGATTTATCCGCCTGCACCCTGAAAGCCCTCACGTGGACTATGCCTACTATATTAAAGGGCTGGCCGCCTATTATGCCGATTTGGGTTTAGGTCCCAGATTTCTCCCTATCGACGTCAACTCTCGTGACCCAGGGCGTGCGAAAGAGGCTTTCAGAGATTTCTCGACGCTTGTCACTAATTTCCCAGACAGCCCCTACGCGGCTGACGCGGAAAAGCGCATGCTGGCGATAAAAGAGCGGTTGGCGCAATATGAAATGCATGTCGCGCGCTATTACATTCGCCGCCAAGCCTACGTGGCGGCGGTCGCTCGCGCGCAATATGTCGTTGAAAATTATCCCGATACGCCTGTCGTGCCGGAAGCGTTATCCTTGATGGTTGAGCTTTATAGGTATCTGGGCATGCAGCGTCATGCAGATGACGCATTAGTCTTACTCGCCGCAAGCTATCCGGATCACAAATCGTTCGACGCCAACATGCGCTTCAATGGATCAGAATTCAAAGAAGAGGACCGCAATATCAGCAGCGTCTTTGATTTCGACTTTGGGCTTGGCGACTAACCTAAGTCCATATGTAGAAAAGGCCGCATCAGCGGCCTTTTCTATTACTACCCTCAAGAAAACGCACCTACTCCCCCAATTTCCAGCCGGAGGTTATCGGGTAGCGACGATCCCTCCCAAACCCTCGCATGGTGATTCTTGCTCCTATTGGAGCCTGGCGACGCTTATATTCGTTGATATCAACCAGACGCACCACTCGGTATACCGTTTCCTTATCGAAGCCTTTCGCAACAATGCCGTCGGCGCTGACATCATGCTCAACGTACAGGGACAATATTTCATCCAGAATTTCATAGGGAGGCAAGCTGTCCTCATCTTTCTGGTCTGGAGCCAGTTCAGCAGATGGGGGACGTGTAATGACCCTTTCCGGGATAACTGGAGACAGCGTGTTACGGTACCAGGCTAGGCGAAACACCATGGTTTTAAACACATCCTTCAGGACATCATACCCCCCCGCCATGTCGCCATACAGAGTTGCATAGCCAACAGCCATTTCGCTTTTATTGCCAGTGGTCAACACCAACGCACCTGTTTTATTCGAGATCCCCATCAGAATAACGCCACGTATTCGCGCCTGAATATTCTCTTCCGTCGTATCTCGATCCAAGCCGGCGAACAGGGGATTCAACGCTCCCATAAACTGATCGTAAATTGGCTCGATTGGAACTACCTCATACTGAACGCCCAGGGCTTTCGCTTCAGCCTCAGCGTCCTCCAGACTCATTTGTGAGGTATAGCGGAATGGCATCATCACCGCCCTCACCCGATCAGCGCCGATCGCATCGACAGCAACCGCCAACGTAACAGCAGAGTCAATGCCGCCGGACAAACCAATGACTACCGATTTGAACCGGTTTTTATTTACATAATCCCTTACCCCGGTCACCAGCGCTTTATAGATGCTCGCCTCCACCGCCATAGTGGGAGCGGGTTCAGCAGTCTCTTGCCCTTCGCCATGAATGACGTCATTCAATTCGAGCAAAAATATCCCTTCTTCAAATTGAGGCGCGCTGAAGCAAACACGCCCGTGACGATTAACCGCAAACGAACCGCCATCAAAAATCAGTTCATCCTGTCCGCCAATCATATTCACATACAGGATTGGCACACTGTTGGTTACAGCGCGCGACTGCACAAGCGTGCGCCTTTGCTGGAGCTTGGCTATGTCGTACGGGGAAGCATTTATATTGACAATAAAATCAGCGCCTGCGGCGGCCGTCGCAGCAATAGGCTCTTCTTCCCAAACATCCTCACAGATAGAGACGCCCAGATTAAAGCCTCTCCATGGTAACACTACGGTGTCAGAACCAGGTTCGAAATAGCGCTTCTCGTCAAACACCTGATAATTCGGCAAGCATTTTTTACGATACTTCGCCTTTATCTCGCCACCATCAATAAAAGCTGCGCAATTGAATAATTTACCCTGTTCTCTCCAAGGAAAGCCGATAACCAAAGCAATATCCTTCACAGTGTACAGAATCCGCTCCAAGGCCTTCTCGACTCTGACTTGCAGGCTGGCCCTTAACAAAAGATCTTCAGGCGGGTAGCCGGTCAAAGTTAACTCGGGGAATATCACCAAGTCGGCGTTATATTTCGTTTTCGCCGTCTCTGCGGCTTCTATTACTTTGTCGACATTGCCGGGAATATCTCCGACCAGACAGTCGATCTGAGCGAAAGCGACTTTAAGCTGCGTCATTCTGGTTACCATCTGTCACACAAACATTGGGAAAGTTTGCATTATACTGTTTTCATTAAAATTCTGAGCACTATACCGAATTAATTCCAATGCCGGACACTTCTCCGCCAACATCGAATTAAACATACCGCTCACTTCTTCAAGGATAGTTTTGTTGCAGGCTCCGCGCATGTCTGATTTAAGCACCGATGTAGAACAAACCACCAATCGTCTGTTCCGGGTTTATAACCATTACAGGGTGACGGTGGGCATCATTCTGGTGAGCGCCTTGTACCTGCAAAACCCGAGCAGTGTCAGCCAGTACCTTTCCCCGTTTTACTTCGAAGTCGCCGTTATCTGTTACCTGGCGATTCACGTATTTACAGGCTTTTTACTGCTGGCGGGATTTCGGCCGGAGCTGCGTCACGCCATGGTGTCTGTGGTTTTGGAGCTACTCCTAATCTCCGCCATGTTACTGTGTGGGACAGGCGTGTCCAGCGGTCTGGGAAATATGGTGGTCATTAGCGTCGCCGCCGGCAACATAATATTACGAGGGCAATTAGGAACCTTATTGGCGGCGATCGCCAGCCTGGGCGTCGTCTCCCAGGAAATATATCGAATGGTAGCGCAGTACAGCGATGTAGATGACGTATTCCGTGCGGGTATTTTAGGGGTGGTGTACTTCGCCACCGCATTGCTCGTGAAAAACCTCTCCATACGTATTGCAACCAGTGAAAATCTTGCGCGCAAGCGTGCGCAAAACATCCTGGAACTGGAACGCCTCAATCATCAGATCATTCAACGAATGTTAACCGGTATTATCGTCGCAGATGAAAAAGGCGGAGTAAGAATGGCCAACCAGGCCGCACAAAGCCTGCTGAGCGTCGATGATTCACATGAGCTGACTACTCTACCAGAGGACTTGTTACACCGATTACAAGAGTGGCAAAACGATCCCAGCAAAAAGACCACCCCATTTCGGGGCTCCGCCAATAGAGCTCCTCTGCAAGCTAATTTTGCTATTTTGCAAAAGGAGGAGGGGCAGGACATTCTAATCTTCCTCGAAGATACCGGAAAAATCGCCCAACAGGCCCAGCAACTGAAGCTGGCCTCGCTTGGCCGACTCACTGCTGGCATCGCTCATGAAATAAGGAATCCTCTGGGCGCAGCCAGCCATGCCGCACAGCTGTTATTGGAGTCACCGGAACTGACTCCTCCCGACAAACAAATGGCCGAGATTATTTTACGTCACGCCACACGAATGAATGGCATCATCGAAAACGTACTGAGTCTGTCCCGCCGCAAAGTCAGTTCGCCACAAATGCTATCCCTGATCGCCTGGCTGACAGATTTTGTCTGTGATTACACTGCAGCTGGCACGCGTGATGCCGAAATAGAAATTCTGCCTCTAAAAAAGGATATTCAAGGCCGGTTCGACCCCAATCACTTAAACCAAATTCTTAACAATTTAGTCGGCAACGGACTACGCTACAGCAAGCAGGAAAGCGCACGTTCCTGGGTTAAGCTGGTCGTAGGCGAGATTGAAGAGACAGGACAAGCTTTTATTGACGTTATAGATATTGGCCCAGGCATTAATGAGGACCAGTTAAATCATCTATTTGAGCCATTTTTCACAACCGACCCCAAAGGGACAGGCTTGGGTTTATACTTATCCAAAGAGCTGTGTGAAGCTAATCAGGCGCAATTAGACTATCTCACAAGACAGGAAGGGGGCGGCTGCTTCCGCATCACCTTTCCCCATCCGAAACGAGCTATATAGAACAATCAGTTATGATAAAAAAAGTACTCATTGTCGACGACGAACCCGATATCCGCGCATTACTGGAAATCACTTTAAGCCGCATGCAGATAGAAACACGGGCGGCGGAAAATATCACGCAGGCCAAACAACTATTAAGCGAAGAGAGCTTTAGCCTTGTACTGACTGACATGAATATGCCGGACGGCAATGGCATCGACCTTGTCGCCCATATCCAGAAGCAATCATCCAATACGCCTGTAGCGGTCATTACAGCTTATGGCAGTATAGACACGGCGATTTCTGCGCTTAAAGCCGGCGCCTTCGACTTTGTCTCCAAGCCTGTAGATCTTGCGCGCCTGCGTGAGCTGGTTAACAGCGCATTGAAACTGCCAAAAAATGACGCCCCCAAAGCAACCCCTCAAGTAACCCAATTGCTCGGCGAATCATCCACGATGGATAAGCTACGCGGGCAAATCAGAAAACTCGCGCGCAGCCAGGCGCCTATCTATATCAGCGGCGAGTCAGGCAGCGGCAAAGAAATGGTCGCCAAATCGATCCATGAACAGGGGCCTCGCAGCGAAGGGCCCTTTGTGCCAGTCAACTGTGGCGCTATACCCAGCGAGCTGATGGAGAGCGAATTCTTTGGCCACAAGAAAGGTGCGTTTACCGGCGCTGTTGAAAATAAAGTGGGGTTATTTCAAGCTGCGAATGGCGGGACCCTGTTTCTCGACGAAGTCGCCGATTTACCGCTGACGATGCAGGTTAAACTTCTCCGCGCCATTCAGGAAAAAGCAGTTCGTCCAGTCGGTGAACAGAAGGAGATCCCCATTGATGTACGCATACTCTCCGCCACCCATAAAGATTTGCACAGCGAAGTAGATGAAGGCCGGTTCCGTCAGGACCTTTTTTATCGAATAAATGTCATCGAGCTGAGAGTCCCAAGCTTACGCCAACGCAAAGAAGACATCCCCCTTCTCGCTAATCATTTCCTTAAACAATTAGCGGACGAATGTGAGATCCCCAACGCATCAATTAGCAAGTCAGCGATGCAGAAACTGGAGTCTTATTATTTTCCAGGCAACGTTCGCGAACTGGAAAATATTATGGAGCGCGCTTTTACCCTGTGCGAAGACGATGTCATTAACGAAGAGGACATCCATCTGCCTAAAACAGATACCGAGGGTTTAACATCCGACTCAATGGAGCTGGATGTTCCTGAGTTCGACGAGAACAAAGTTAACCTTGAACACTTTCTCGAAAACATCGAAAAGCAAGCTATTGAGAAAGCCCTTGAAGAAACACGATGGAATAAAACGGCTGCCGCCAAGAAGCTGGGCATCAGCTTTCGAGCCCTTCGCTACCGCCTGAAAAAGCTGGGGATGGAGTAATCCATCCCAACTAGCCAAGACCATCTGGGCAAAATTCAGCCTCCTTGATCAAACACTAGCCAAACGCTCAAAAATCTGCATAATACGCCTTCCGATTGGAATCGGTTTAACCAAACAGAAGGAACTGAACTATGCACCGCAAGGGATTCACCCTCATTGAGCTTTTGGCTGTTCTAGCCATTGTTGGCATTGTCGCCGGCATAGGCTATCCGCAATTTCTCCAGTTTATTCAAAATCAGAAGGCTATTTCTGAAACTAACCAGTTATTGAGCGTCATAAACTTTACCCGCAATACCGCCGTAAGCACCAAACAAGAGGTGACCCTCTGCCCTTCTTCTAATGCTAGAAGCTGTGACGAAAACTGGAATAATCCACTCTATGTATTTATTGATTCAAATGACGATAAAGAGATAGATAGTGAAACGGTTCTACTCAAATTCGAGCCGTCTTCTGACTATCAATTGATATGGAGGAGCTGGGGCGGGAAGAAATTTATACGCTTTCTGCCAACTGGATTAACTTATAGGCAAAATGGAACCTTGGTTCTATGCCACAAAAATCAAAACTCGGCTCTTGCCAGGGCGATAGTCATAAATCGAGGAGGGCGGGCAAGAGTTTCCAGAGAACTAACTCCCAAGCTACTTGAATCACTAAAATGTAAATAAAACAAAGGAAGGCGCAACTGCGCCTTCGCTCCATGTAGCACGAGAACTATCTCCAGCAATCGCCTTCACCAGCAGTCCTCACTCCAGTCGAAGTTAACTGCAAATTGCCGCACCGATCCCCAACCATCGCTCCTATAGGTTGGGCCTGAATAGTGAAGCTATTCGTCGTAGAGGCGGTAATCCTCAAATTGTAGTATTTTGTCCCGCTATCCAGAGGAGCCTGGGAAGGATAAAGCGCCGGCAATGGGGCCCCAGTGTTCTTACTCCCCTCCGCCGCACCGCCGTAGGTGAAGCCTTCACTATAAAAGCGCTCAAGGGCTGAGGAGAGCCCGATGAGGGCTCCCTGCGCATCAGCTCTTCGCGATTTCGCCACAGACTCCTGATAGCTGGGATAGGCGAAAGCAGCAATTACGCCCAAGATTGCTACCACTATGAGCAGCTCAACCAAGGTAAATCCTTTGTTATTCAATTTCATCTGCATGCCTTTACTCCACTAGCTCTCGCCATCCAAGACGCCCTTCTCTTTCAGAGCCTTTGCCGAAGTCAACTAAGTCTTTAACAATCTCGCCACCCTCAGTGATTCCGTAACAGAAATTACCAAGACACACAGGCTTGTTAGGTTGAGGGTTATCAGGGTCACCATCTTCATCAATGATAGTCGGCCCTTTGCCCACAGAGATCACATCTGTACTGTTAATCAATCCATCATTATTCAAGTCAAGCGTCGGCGAGTCGGGAGGTAGTCCATCCTTAATTGGCAGCACCATTAGCCAACTGCGGCCAACGCTTTGGCAACCGCCTACTCCGTCCAATGGAACCAGGGTGCTAAAAACAGCCAACCCTCCCCTGATATAAACTTTGTCGATTACACGCTCGCCGTCTTCAGAATCGATATTGGAACCGCCAGGGGTTTTCGCGTCCAAGTCCATATACCAACCATGGTAGGGGGCTGCCCAAGGGTCAGTCACCGTACTAGAGGTAAGTCTCTTCCAGTATTTTTTGCCGCCAATAGTAACAACTTCTTGAGTCAGCTTACGGCTAGCTAAGTCGCTTCGTGTCATCTCTTTCTCACCGTGGTCCCATACCGCATAGAACGTTTGAACATCTGTAATGCTGGGATCCTCAGTAGTTAAATACCGTCCTGTACCAAACACCACCACTACATTAGGCGCGGCTCCTGTGTTGTCAGTTGGATGGAACGTTAAGTTTGGCGCGCCAGTAATCGGCTGGATCTTGCCTCCGCTATCCTTCGCAGTAAACAGGGGTTGCGGAGTACTGCCGGACTTGTAAGCCACCTTCCATGAGCTTTTATTCGAACTAGACACATCAAACGCCCACATATTGCCACGCGTGTCGCCGGCATATACGCGATCAGCGACTCTATCGCCGTCCAAATCCGCAACCGCGACGCCTCCTAGACCTCCAGACAACGAACCAGTGCCATCATCAATTTCTATCTCTACATAGTCGTCGCCAACCGTCCAAGTACCATCAGCACCGTCTTCAATAAATAGAATCATCAATTTAGTTGAGTCATCCGTTGTTGAAGCATCGCTGCCAGCATTGTAGCCATTTCCAAATATCAAAGCCCATTTGCCATTATTCATCATGGCCACTACAGGAGGAGAGGTGATATACCCCAAATCAGAGTCATCCTTGTCTGTAAACTCCCACATAACAATATCGTCCGCTTTACCGGCAGTGAAATTGGCTGGATTCGTCACATCTAAGGCGAAAAGCCCCTTACCGCCGCCGCGTAAACCGCCGACCAACACTGTACGCCATGAGCGTGAGCTACCGCCTGCAGGATCAATCCATACATCAGCCGCAATAGGCGTCAAGTCAACGTAACTCTTGTGACCGTAATCAGGGTCCGCCAAGTAATGCAGACCAGAATATGCGCCATCAGAGAAGACTTTCGCCGGGATATAGGCCAGCACTTCCTCTCCTGCGCCACTTCCAGACTCTTTCCCATTAAAGCCATGCAGCATGCCATCATTTGAGCCGACATAAACAGTAGGTGTTCTCGTCGTCGCCGCGAAAGTGGAATAGGGGTCCACTGTAGTGGACGCAGGAGCTCCAGGGGCCACGCCAAAAGGCGCTTTATCAGGGTAACCTTGAGACGGCGCGCCTACATATACAGGCGTTGAGTTTATAATATCTCCAAGCCGACTCGACCTATCTCGCAAAGACTTACCTTCATTAGTCGTGTCTCCGCGAATGAAATCTACGAGAGGTTTAGCCAATGCCCTTTGCTGGCTTTCATCCAGACCCGTTAAGTCCTTTCCGTACAGCAAATCAGCTTTCTGAGCCTTAGTCAGATTAGACCAATTGGAATCGGTGTCCGCACTGAAGACAACCCCTCCTTTATGCCCAACACTTCCACCGCTATCTGCAGCCGAATCGTTATCGTAAGTCAGAATCAATCTTGACGTATAACTCCTGGAGTCCAGATCCGTCTTTGCAGTCCAGGCATTACCAAGTACATCCCCTGTCTTCGGGTCAAGCCGAACAGCCTTCAAGTCTCCTTCCCAAGTCGCCGAGCTGAAGGTTGCAGCAAATACTACACTGTCTGTTTGCAGTGACGAGGTATTGAAAGTCACTCCAGATGAGGCACCCGTCTTTTTTAGTATCGACTTCACAGCGTTGCCAATCGCGTCTCCCAAGGCTGACGGGCGATCTGCGGAGAAGATTTCACCCCGCCCATTCACAGCCGCATGGTACAGATCATCAACCTGACTCTCATTGTCCGTCGTTCCATCAACTTTCCAGGCTGGGGGATGGGCATAAGCGTCCTTCACCGTCATATATTTACCGCCACCTCCTGGGAAATCCTGTCCGAACACATATTTCCCCAGGCTCCCCAAGCCAACGGTATAAGTATTCATATGCAAATTCTTATTACAGTCTTCGGGTGAAGCCTTTCCAGCCTCAATTGCATTACAGGCTTCGGTATCAATAGGCACTTGCCCAGCTTTCATGCTGGCATTTAAATTATCTTTGTAATACTTCATGGCGACATCCGCCAGCGTATTTTCCTGAGCTGTCTCATCAGCATAAGGCGCACCTTCCGCCGTATCGACATCGCCAATACCTGAAATCGCTCCATTATTAAAACCATCAGTAAATAGAAGCGCAAAGTTCTTTTGACAAGCGCCCTGGATAATAGTCGAGTTATTTTTATACTGTTTACCTGCATGGTTTAATGCAGCTCTCAGCGGTGTAGAACCACTACCAACATCATTATATAGGTCCTTCAAGAACTTATTGACGCCATCCGTTTGGTCCATTTCATTCATAGCTACAGCAGGGGGCGAACCGCTTGCCGCATCGTTAATGGTAAACATACCCGTCCGTATGCCGTTAACGCTTTGGAATGCCTTACCAATAGCTCCGCGAGTCGCTTGATGTCTGCGACGGTAAAAAGAAAACCAGTTTGCAAAGTTTTGCTTTTCTTCAAGGACTGTTACGCCAGTTCTGGCGGTACTACCATTACTAAAAGTGTCTGAGTCTGAGCCGGTAATTTTATATTGCTGCAAACAAGCGCCATCCGGCCCAAGTGCGACGACATTATCTGAAAATACAAAGCTATTTGGAGAGGAGATATAATCTTCATAATAGGAGTAAGATACATCTGTCGCGCAGCTCCGCTCCACATAGGCTCCAGTTGTATACGTCGCTTTGCCAGAAGGGGTTATACTCTCATCTGTCGTAACCAGTATTTGGTCAATATATCCGCCGTCTTCGCGATGTCTAATTCTTAGCGTCGCAGGGGAAGATAAAGTAACGCTCCCAAACTCCTCCCAGTCCCAAGAGTAAGAGTTTGCATGATCATTAAACCATTTATTCCAGTGCTCACCACCACTTGAGAACCAATTACCAGAATTAGTGGGCATAGTAAAATCAGTATTCTTGTACCCCACCATGTTGATCCAGAAAGAATCGTCATTACTGGATGGAAACCAGCGACGAATCCATATCTTTACCTTACCTGTCAAAGTAACATTAATAGACACTTCCCCGTTAGACGAAGGAGGTATACTATTGCTAGAGTTACTACTTCCACCTTGATTTCTAGTTCCAACAAACTCGCCTTTAGATGCATCCGCTGCAATGTCTGAGTAATTGGACAGCCAACCGGAACTGTTTAAGACTGCGCCTTTTCTAAAGACAGTCCCAGACGAGTAATTATCTTCCGCCTCAAATATTTGGCTGTTTGATATAGTTATTGGCACATCAGTGTAATATCTATATGTGCTCGTTGAATTTTTTAGATAATAAGTCCCAGGATAGTATGTATAGTGCTTATCGTTAGTCGTACCACAAGTTTCGAATGTAGACATCTCACAGGGCATATTATTACGACCAATATAAAAACCCCAGCCAGATCCGTTCGTACTTGTATTAAAATCAGAGAACAGTGAAATCGTTCTTGTTGGAATAAGAGGGTCATAGCGCGTAGCAGTAACACTTGCATTAGGTATGCTAGTTATCTTTCCTTCAAACGGAGAGTCCAACTCACCATATAATGGCCAAGGAGTATAGGTCTCATTAGGATCATAATACGCCTTGTTGTATTCTGAGCTACGAGCAAAAGCATATGCTTTAATAGGGGCAATCTCTTTCCATCCTGTTAGTAGCATCCCGCCACTGCTCGATTGAGAGGAGGCGTAATAGTTCGTACTGGACCCATTGGGAAATAAATACCCATATGAAGCAGATCCATATGTATTCATTACACCACCACTTGCAAAGCGCCCATCTGTATCCAGATATAATAATCCCCCAGGCGTATCGAACATTGTTTCCCAGTCCATACTTCCTGAGTCGTCAACAATAACCATCAGGTTACTTTTCAAACCACCCGACAAGTATAGAGGCTCATCAGCCAAGCTCTTTAAGCCTGGGGTATAACCAGCCGAGTATGAGTAGACTGGCGCGACCAGCCAAAAGCCAGCGGCAAACCAAAAACTTTTCTTGATATACTTTTTCATACCAATCCCTCCAATAACTTACAGCAATTATTAGAATCGCTTACCGTAATAACTTTCGACAATACGTTGCGACACTCCTGACGCCCCTGTACTCCGCGCGATAATTTTAAAGCCCACAATTTCGCCTGCTCCCGACTCATGGCTGTATGTTTCAATATTCAGTTTTGTTTTCTCGTCAGGAGCAGCAACTTTGCCAACATGCTGGATAAAATACTTAGGGGCTTCACTCAAGCCACTAACTTTAGTCGCACTTTTTACCTTGGCCCCATTAGCCCAGTCACTCGTAGAGAATGGATCAGGAACAGTTGTAGAGTTCATAGCATACAGCCCGCCTGTATCATCAAACGCAGCTGTACTCGCTACCCCAGTCTCAATAAAGCTTTCAGCCTCGCGCAAAGTCGCCTCAACCCCTTGCAAAGCTATGTTCGAGTCTTGAACTGCGCCTGCCATTTTTCCCTGCATAACGCTATCGTTCATTGAGGCAAGGCCAAGTATTGTAAGTACAAGGAGCAGTATCAAACTGACGAACAGGGCTGCGCCTGACTGCTTATTGCTAACTTTCATCTCAATTAACCCTATTTCTTAAAGTACTAACTGATTGAAACGTTGTAGTGAGAGGATTACCAGAGATAGTAAGTACATTATCCTCAGACTCCAAAGTAAAACTCGTTTTCACTGCAACTATACGACCTATTAATAAGGCTGCATCCTCTGGCTCAAGAAATCTATCTACTGATTTATCAGCGCCGGAGCTGTCCTCTCCCATAAGGAACTGCATGTCTGAAATACCTTCCGCTAACTCATGAGTAACAAGTGTGGTTCCTTCTAATTGAGTAACAAACAATGATGGCCTGCTATTTGCTCCATTAGCCACGTAGTAAACCTTAGCTGTATATCTTAACAAGAATGAATCATTTGAGTAGCTACCCTCCAGTTTAGGTGGAGATATATTCCAGTTGGCACCATGAGTCACTGTATCTATACTTCCTCCTGAAATCGGATTATTTGTAATTGCAAACATATCCGCATACTGACAATTAGACACAACGACTATATCATTCTGGTTTATCCCGCATGCTTTAGCGTCTTCTATCTTAAAACTAGCAGAGGATTGGTTATACGAAACAACCTTTCCTCCATCACAGGGCGAAGCCCCTTTTATAACAATGGCATCAGTACCAGCAATAATCTGCCCACTTGCAGTACCCACAGTTAAGCCAAAATTATTCAACTCACTGCCACTTGCGATAGTCGATATATTATTATACGCAACAATTCCTTTACTTGAGTCAAAGTCAGGGATACCTGCTTTATATTTGGACGGCTCAACAATGCTATTGAAGTTCACACCATTTGAGCACCCAGTATAGGCGGCGTTTCTTATATCTCTATTCAGCATTTCCATTGCCAGTCGCCCACTCTCTTGAACTCTGGCATAGCCATCCTGAAGTTGAAACGCTTGTTTGTTTGAATTAAATATTTGGAAAATCCCAATAAGTAATAGTGCACTAAGCGCTAATGCAATCATCACCTCAACGAGTGATAATCCTTTTTGTGCAATCAACCTGCTCATAATGTGTGCCTTTTACGTATTAGGGCTGAAAGGTAAGTGAAACCGTGCTCTGCTCGCTGGAAGTATCCGCATCCGCTCCCTCTGCTTGCTTGACTCGATCATTCCATGTGACAGTAACAGTAAATAAACCGCCATTGTTAACAATGGTTCCAGCACCGCCAGGTAACTCATCTTCTAGTTCTTGCAACCACTCGAATTTATCATTCGCAGCCATTTGCGCAGCGGTACAACCTGTTGTGGTAAGGCAAGCTGCATTCTTAGTAGACCCCGTTTCGTTGTCGTAATTTCCCGCAGCCACACCAACATTATTAGCCCTGATCCTGTCGGCCATGTCATTGGCAAGATAAACAGCAACGCTTCGCAGGTTCGCGTTTGTAGAACTCTTGACAGACATAACCTGTAAGCCGGCAATTCCGAGCAACCCAATCGCCAGGATAACTACCGCAACCAATATCTCTATTAATGTGAAACCCTTCTGTCCGCCTATCATGGGCACACCTCATCGATAATCGTTACACGGCCAGCCGAAGAAACGTCAACCTTGCGGCCAGTGGCTATATTATTATTACCACTACATAACTTGATACTCGCGGCGACCGAGGCGAAGCCAGAGCCAGAAAATGAAATCGCTGTTGATGGGCCCGTCGCAGTAGTCTCATCTTTAAATGCATCGAAGATCCGAAGCTGCTCTTCACCAGCGTCATAGGAGCCATCGTTGTCCGTATCGATCCAGACCCGATACCCTCCTTGCCATCCTGTACCGCCACTGGAAGCAGCAATCCGAGTAGTACGGCCTCGCTTTACAGCTTCCGACCTAGCAAAATTTAGCGCCCCTACCAGTTCGTTTGTGCTTGAGGTAAGTCTGTTGCTGTCGATAACATACCCCATTCCGGGAAGCCCAAATGCTAATGCGATTGCGATAATCGTTAAGACGACCATCAACTCAACTAATGTAAAACCTTTCTGCTTCATAGATTCTCATCCTTCTTCAGCACCTTAAAAATAATTTAGATGAATAGCATAGTCATGCGCCGCACGATAAACGGAGCATTTGCGGGATAAACGGTCTCAATGGGTGGGGAAGTGTGAACTGGAGCACAGGCCGGGCTGCACTCCAGTTTGATCATGACTGGTTAACGGCGGGGATTCTGAGCTCTTTAGGCATGGAGAAAACGATGTTTTCCTCGCGTCCAGCTATCTCAGCCGGAGCTTCGCCGCCAAGCTCTCTTAGCCTTTGCACGACTTGCTGCACCAGCACTTCTGGGGCGGAAGCACCTGCAGTAACGCCAACACTGGCGGCGCCGGCGAACCAGTCTGGTTGGATCTCATGAGCGCCATCGATAAGATAAGCGGGTGTCTGCATCCGCTCAGCCAACTCGCGCAAGCGATTGGAGTTGGAACTGTTTACCGAACCAACCACCAGCACCACGTCGCATGTGGCCGCTAACTCTTTGACTGCATCCTGGCGATTTTGCGTCGCATAGCAAATATCATCTTTACGCGGGCCTTTGATTTCAGGGAACGTTTGCCGTAGCGCATCAATTACCCGGGCCGTGTCATCAACAGACAGCGTTGTCTGGGTAACATAAGCGAGATTGCCAGGATCGTTAACAATAAGTCTGCCAACATCCTCTTCATCCTCTACCAGGTAGATAGCGCCGCCGTTAGCGCTATCATATTGTCCCATCGTACCTTCCACTTCAGGGTGTCCGGCATGACCTATCAGGATACACTCCCGACCATCTCTGGAGTAACGCATTACTTCCATATGAACTTTGGTAACCAGTGGGCAGGTCGCATCGAAGACCTTCAATCCTCTGGCGTCGGCTTCCTGGCGCACCTCCTGAGAGACGCCGTGTGCGCTGAAGATCACCAAGGCGCCATCTGGAACCTCATCAAGCTCATCTACAAATACAGCGCCTCTTGTTCTGAGCCCTTCAACCACAAAGCGATTGTGCACCACTTCATGACGTACATAAATCGGGGCGCCGAACACATCCAAAGCCCGGTTCACGATCTCAATAGCGCGGTCCACTCCAGCGCAAAAACCTCGCGGGTTAGCGAGTTTAATCTTCATGAGCGCTCTCCTGTTTATCAGTTTGCGCTTCTTTCACCGCCAGAATTTCCACTTCAAAGTCCAGCGTATGACCTGCAAGCGGATGATTGAAGTCAACTGTCACCATGTCGTTTTCAATCTGCTTGATCACGCCAGGTAGTTCCGCCTTGGCGGCGTCAGCAAATGACATCACCACCCCCACTTCCAGGCCTTCCTTATCAGGGAAGCTGTCCAATGGGAACTCCTGAACATTATTGGGGTTCGGCATACCAAACCCCTTCTCAGGCAAGACGGAAAAAGTCTTGCGCTCTCCCGCCCGCATTCCTCTCAGCAGCTCTTCGAAACCTGCTGGAAGCACGCCGTCGCCGTACTCGAACTCACCCGGTTGGCCAGAAAAAGTTGAATCCACGACTTCGCCACTCCCCAAGCGCAGCTCAAAGTGCAGAGTGATAAGCGTTCCAGCGCCGACAAACATTTCAGTCATTGCATTATCTCGTTAATTACTTATCTTCCGTCGCACCGGAAGGATTACGGAATACATCAATCGCAATCATGAATGCGCCAATAGTAATAGTGGTATCCGCAAAGTTAAACGCGGGAAAGTTATATCCGCCATAGAAAAAGTGCAAAAAGTCAACGACATACCCTAACACAGCCCGATCGTACAGGTTGCCTAAAGCCCCCCCCAGAACCAAACTGAGCGCGCATGCCATCCAACGCTCCTCACGAGTTAAGCGAACCAGCCAAAGCACCAACACCACACTCACTACAGCAGCCAGAATAATAAAGAACCAGCGCTGCCACCCTGACGCATCCGCCAGAAAACTGAACGCCGCGCCAGTATTATGCAGCAGCGTGAAGCTGAAGAAGGGCGCGACAGGCACAGATTCACCCAGAACCATATTTGTACTCACGTACCACTTGGTTCCCAGATCAAGGACAATAACAGCCAAGGTCAACCACAACCAACGCAGCATGCCTGGATTCACTTTTTGCATTTCGCCTCCGCCTTGACTGACTTCACTGGCCCGCGCATCCATTAGGCATATTTCCTTTCTTCTCCTGAGCCATCGATATTTTCGATGCAGCGTCCACACAGATCCTCATGAGACCCGTGCGCGCCAACATCTTCGCGATGATGCCAGCAGCGGCCACATTTCTTGTGTTCAGAACTCCTGATGCCCACACGCAAACCTTCTGTTTCCGTAGCGACAGAGTTGGACTCAGACGCGTCCTCTACGCCAAAAACAGATGCTCCTGATGTAATGAACACAAAGCGTAACTCTTCACCTAATGCATTCAGGTCATGCTGCATCTCAGGAGTAGCAAACAGGGAGACTTCCGTTGTCAGTGAACCTTTCACCTTCCCCGCATTACGCGCTTCTTCGAGCGCTTTGTTGACGGATGTTCTGACCCGCAGCAGGCGGCTCCAATAATCGCGCCCCATCTCAGATCCTTCAGCCAGAGGCTGCAAACCTTCATAGAAAGTTTCAAGGAAGATACTTTCTGCGCGCTGGCCTGGAATATAAGACCAAATTTCCTCAGCAGTGAAACTCAGTATCGGCGCAATCCAACGCACCAGCGCCTCAATGACGTGATACTGTGCGGTTTGCGCTGAGCGGCAACCAAGGCTGTCCAGCTTCATGGTGTATTGACGGTCCTTGATGACGTCAAGATAGAAGCTGCCGAGCTCTACAGAACAGAAGTTATGCACTTTCTGATATACCTGAACGAAGTTGTACTGCTCGTAAGCCTTCTTCAGTTCTTCCTGCAGCAACCAGGCGCGGTCGACAATCCAGCGATCTAACGCCAACAGATCATCCATCGCCACCATGTCTTTAACCGGATCAAAATCGTTGATATTCGCCAGCAGGAAGCGAGAAGTATTACGAATTCGGCGATAAGAGTCCGCCGTACGCTCCAGGATATTCTTCGACAACACCATCTCGGCGCTGTAATCCGTCGCCGCAACCCACAGCCGTAGAATATCCGCGCCAAGTTTGTTCATGACTTCCTGGGGCTCAATGCCGTTCCCCAACGACTTGGACATCTTGTGCCCTTTTTCATCCACGGTGAATCCATGGGTGAGCACCTGCCGATATGGAGCCTTACCTTTGATCGCCACAGCCGTCTTCAAAGAAGATTGGAACCAGCCTCGATGCTGATCAGAGCCTTCCAGATACAGGTCCGCTGGGAACTGACCCAGCTCTTCCCGCTGCTCCAGAACCGCGCTATGCGTGACGCCTGAATCAAACCACACATCCAAAGTGTCCGTCACTTTCTCATAATTCTGCGCGTCAGCGCCCAACAGGTCTTCCGCATTGATATCCCACCATGCGTCAATACCTGTTTTCTCAACTTGTTTGGCGACTTCTTCCACCAATCGCGCGGTATCTGGATGCAGCTCCTGGGTTTCTTTATGGACAAAGAAAGCGATGGGAACACCCCATGTACGCTGGCGAGAGATACACCAATCCGGACTCTGCTCAATCATCGCCTCAATGCGGTTTTGTCCCCAGGACGGAACCCAACGCACCAGCTTGATTTCCGCCAACGCCTGATCACGCAAGCCTTGTTTATCCATACTGATAAACCATTGCGGCGTGGCGCGGTAAATCAGCGGCGTCTTGGTTCTCCAGCAATGCGCATAGCTGTGAGTGATTTTCCCGTGGCTTAATAAACGCCCGCGCTCTTTCAATACTTCAATAACATGATCATCAACTTTGTAAACATGCTCTCCCGCGAATAGCTCAACGTTATCCCGGTACACGCCGCGGTCGTCCAGCGGATTGATAGTTTCAATGCCGTATTTGTTGCATACAGCAAAGTCTTCCATACCATGGTCAGGGGCGGTATGAACAACGCCAGTACCTGCATCCAGAGTGACATGATCCCCCAACAACGCAGGAATGCTACGCTTATAGAACGGGTGAAGGAATGTCTTGCCCTCAAGGTCCTGTCCAGTGCAGCGCCCTACTACCTGATAGTCCTCCACACCGCAGCGAGCCATCACAGACTCAAGCATTTTTTCCGCTACGATCCAACGTTGCGGACGACCATCAACGCTGCACTGCGTCAGGGCGTAATCGATCTCCGCTCCCAGTGACACCGCCAGGGAAGCAGGCAAAGTCCAAGGAGTTGTCGTCCAGATAACGATGGAAACCGCCCCTTCGCCAGATGCGTCAGCGAACGCGCTCAGTAGGTCTTGCTCATTTTCGGCGGGATAGCTGACATCAATGGAGTTTGAGGTCTTATCTTTATATTCAACCTCTGCTTCCGCCAGGGCGGAGCCGCCAACGACACTCCAGTAGACCGGCTTGTAACCTTTCTGCAGGTGTCCGCTTGTCGCGATCTTGCCTAGCGCCCGGATGATGTCCGCTTCAGTTTTGAAATCAAGGGTCAGATAAGGTTTGAACCAGTCGCCAAAGACGCCCAAGCGAATAAAATCTTCTCGCTGTTTGGCCACCTGCTCCAAAGCATACTCACGACATTTCCGCCTGAACTCTTTATAGCCGACCTTGTCCCCAGCGCGACCGATCATCGTTTCGACTTTGTGCTCAATGGGCAGACCATGGCAATCCCAGCCAGGAACATAAGGCGCATCGTAGCCCGCTACAGTCTTCGACTTAACGATGATGTCCTTGAGTATCTTGTTAACCGCATGCCCCAAGTGAATATTGCCATTGGCGTATGGAGGGCCATCGTGCAGTATGAACTTTTCACGCCCCTTAAACTCTTCTCTAATCTTCTCGTAGAGCTCAATATCTCCCCAGCGCTTCAGCATATCCGGCTCGCGTTGAGGGAGATTGCCACGCATGGGGAAATCGGTCTGAGGAAGATTAAGGGTGTGCTTATAGTCGCTCATAATTTACCTAATATGCCAAAGTCAGGATTTTGCGCCTGCCATCCACTTACATTTACTGTTTTCACTTGAAAGCCATCTTGCGGCGGTCAATTCGCTTGCTGCGACCGCCAAACAGCAGAGCCCAATCATGCTTGATGAACGTAGATTAAAGCTCTTCGCCACACATCATGCAGATTTTTCTTCAGCCTGCGCCACTGACGCTATGCAGTGGCATAGATTGCAGTCGCCTCTTGGCGCCTTCAATATCTCTTTGTATCTGCGCCTGTAACTGCTCCAGCCCACTGAACTTGCGTTCATCACGCAGTTTTTCAAGAAATTGCACATTTATTCGCTGACCATATATATCGTCGGCATGCTCAAATAGGTGCACTTCCAAAGCAGGAGTCACTCCCAAACCATCAATGGTAGGACGAACGCCAATATTAGCTACGCCAAATCGCACGTGACCTGTAGCCAGCGTCGTCTTAACTAAGTAGACGCCAGACAGCACTGGTCTTTTACGCCCTAAAGATACATTGGCTGTCGGCGCGTTCAACTGTCGCCCCAGCTTACGTCCATGCACCACGCACCCTGTAATACTGTAGGGCCTTCCAAGCAGGTCTTCCGCTTGCGTAAATTCGCCTTGCGCCAGTGTGGCGCGAATTCGCGTACTGCTGACACGCTCACCCTCTACTTCTACAGTGGGCGTATTTTCAACACTAAAGCCAGAGACCAAGCCAGACTTTTCCAACAGCCGAAAGTCTCCAGAGCGATCGCAGCCAAAACGAAAATCATCGCCAACCACAAGGTGCTTAACATGAAGCCCCGTCACCAGAACGTCGTCAATGAATTGTTGAGCCGTCAGGCCGCGCAGTCGGCGATTAAACTGAAGACACAACAGATAATCCACATTTAGGGCGGCGATGGCATCCAGTTTCTCACGGAACCGCATCAAGCGCGGCGGAGCGTCCAACTTCTCAAAAAACTCACGCGGCTGCGGCTCAAACACCATTACCACGGCGGGAACGCCCATACTTTCAGCCCTAGACTGTAGCTGACTGATTATGACTTGGTGACCAATATGCACGCCATCGAAGTTCCCGATAGTCGCCACACAGCCAGAGGCGAATGGTTTTAAGTTGTGCAGTCCCCGAATCAGTTTCATGCGTCTACAGCGGCCATGCAAAAGCGCGATTATAAAGCATGTGGCGCCCACTGCCCAATCTATGAAATCGCATTTGACGCATGACCTTCATCCGCGAATGAAAAATTGACGAGGACGAACGCCCAACACATAAAGAGAAGCGAAATAACTCAACCCGCCTGCACCGCAAATTCCCAGCAACCAAAACGCCCGCGTCGCAGTATTCGCCGAAAACCAGAAGCTCTCAACAGGCGACAAGACAACAAGGACCAGCGCCATCACGACGTTAGCGACCAGAAGACGCAATAAAAACAGCCCCCACCCGGATTGGTGCTGAAGCACCCCCGCCCTCACCAGCCCGCGCCACAACAATCCGGCATTCAATGCTGCGGACAAAGATGTCGCCAAAGCCAAGCCCGCATGCGCCATCGGATAAATCAATGCGAGATTGAAAACCATATTGGCGACCATCGCCGCAATCCCAATCTTTACTGGCGTTCTGGTGTCTTGCCGCGAGAAGTAGCCGGGGGCCAACACTTTCACCAACATAAAAAAGGTTAAGCCAAGAGAATAGGCCTGCAAGCTTTGCGCAGACATTTTCACGTCAAAGTCCGTCAGCGCCCCGTGCTGAAACAATGTAGCAATCATAGGTTGCGCCAGCGTCATTAAAGCCACTGCCGCCGGCAAACCAATCAGAAGGACCGCGCGAATCGCCCAGTCAAGCGTGGCGGAAAAGTCTTTGGCGTTATCTGCCGCATGTTTTCGCGACAAACTAGGCAGAATCACGGTCGCAATCGCTATTCCAAAAACACCCAAGGGCAACTCTGATAAACGATCAGAGTAGTACAGCCAGGAAACGCTCCCTGTTACGAGAAAAGACGCCAGTATTGTGTCCAGAAGAAGGTTTATTTGGCTAACCGACACGCCAAACATCGCTGGCGTCATCAATCGCAAAATCCGACGAACGCCCTCATGTTTCCTATCCACCTTTGGCTTTGGAAGCAATTGTAATCGTGATAGAAAAGGGAGCTGGAACAGCAATTGGGCCATCCCTGCGATTAACACCCCCCAAGCCAGCGCCATAACAGGCTCATCCATATACGGAGTAATTAAAAACGCTGCGCCAATCAGCGATAAATTCAGCAGCACAGGAGTAAACGCTGGAACAGCAAAATAGTCGTAGCTATTTAATATCGCGCCAGCAAACGCCGTCATTGAAATAAGCAACAGATAAGGAAATGTCAGACGCAGCATTTCTACTGTAAGCGCGAACTTATTACCATTATCCAGGAAGCCTGGCGCGAATAACGCCGCCAGCACTGGAGCAGCAATTACAGCTATAACGGTAATGGCCAACAAAACCAATCCTAGCGTACCGGAGACATTATCCACCAATGCCTTTACCGCAACCGGCGACTGCTTCGTTCGATATTCGGACAATACCGGAACAAAAGCCTGTGAAAAAGCGCCCTCCGCAAACAAGCGGCGCATAAAGTTTGGAATTTTAAACGCCACAAAAAAAGCATCGGCCCCGGCTCCTGCGCCAAAAAAGTTGGCGATTACAATGTCCCGGGCCAAACCTAACACCCGAGAAAGCATCGTCATCAATCCGACCAAGCCACTGGACCTCAACAACGACGGAGTAGGCTTTTCTTTAGGCGTATCTGCTGCGCTCACGAATAATTCATACCTGGGAAAATTGAGAATAGCGTCGAAGGACAGACGAAAGCCCCTCGATTGACAGGCGGCACATCCTATCATGCAAGAGTTAGCGGAAAAAATAGACCACCCAGCCGCCACGCTTTCATTGAATGAAAAACAATCATTTTTTTTGCCATAATCGTTGACAAATGGCCACGAAAGCGGCATATTTCCGCGTCATTTATTTCGGCGACACCAACCGACAGCATTCGAATATTGAGGAGTTTCAAGGTGGCGAACAATCCTTCATCCAAGAAGCGCGCCAGGCAGCAAGTAAAACGCCGCGCTCACAACATGAGCCTGCGCTCCATGGTACGCACATACATCAAAAAAGTTAGCGCCCAGATTGAGCAAGGCAGCTATGACGGCGCAACCCAAGCACTTACTACTGCAGCGCCTATCATTGACTCCATGGTCAACAAAGGCATTTTCAGCAAGAACAAAGCTGCTCGCACCAAGAGCCGCCTAAACGCCAAAATTAAGGCGTTAAAGGCTAGCTAAGTTCTCCTGAACAATAAAAAACCGGCTTAGGCCGGTTTTTTATTGTCTGTTTTCCAGATAGGGCTACAGCATAACCAAATTATCCCGATGTATTAGCTCCGGCTCATTGATATAACCAAGAATGGATTCGATTTTCTCAGAAGCCACGCCAACAATTCGCACCGCCTCATCTGCATCGTAGTTCACCAATCCCCTGGCGACCTCATTGCCCTGTAAATCATAGCAGCTCACCATTTCTCCACGCTGAAAACCACCATCCACAGACTTGACGCCAACAGGCAGCAAACTCCGCCCCTGTTGAGTTAAGACACGCACAGCGCCATCATCAAGCACCAGCCGTCCCCGGGTTTTGAGATGCCCAGCCAGCCACTGTTTACGAGCAACCCATCGCTCCTGATCAGGGAGCAATAACGTCCCCAACTCATCGCCATTACGCAAGCGAGTAAGGACCGAATCGATTCTCCCGCCTACAATGACCGTTGCAGCCCCAGATCGACTCGCCAAACGCGAAGCGCGCAACTTGGTGAACATTCCACCTCGACCTAAGGCGCCAGAACTACCAGAAGCCATACTGTCCAAAGCAGTATCATTAGCCTTGGCCACCCCCACCAAACAGGCATCCGTATTGGAGCGCGGGTCCTTATCGAACAAGCCAGACTGATCCGTCAAAATGATTAAATGGTCCGCCTCGACCAAGTTCGCAACCAGAGCAGCTAGCGTGTCGTTATCTCCAAAGCGGATTTCGTCCGTCACCACCGTATCATTTTCATTGATAATGGGAGCCACTCCCATGTCAATTAAGGTACATAACGCCCCCCGAGCATTCAGGTAGCGCTTACGGTCTGATAGATCTTCATGAGTCAACAGTATTTGGGCGGTCTGCATGCCATGGCGCTTGAACTGCGCCTCCCAGGCCTGCACCAGCCCCATTTGCCCTACAGCTGCAGCGGCCTGCAGCTCATCCAGCAATTTGGGACGCTCTCTCCATCCCAAACGACTCATCCCTTCCGCAACGGCGCCAGAAGAGACAATGACCACCTCCACGCCATCTTTGCGCAAAGCAGCCAACTGATCCACCCACAACCCCATCGCATCCAGGGCCAACCCTCGCCCATCATTAGTCAGCAATGCACTGCCGATTTTAATCACCCAGCGACGAGTCTCCCGCAGACGCGCCCTCGCCTGCGATTCGTTTAATTGTCCTAGTTGCAACCTGACCGACATAATTCACACGTCCCCATAAATCCAGTTAAGGCGCATAAAAAACTTCAACATCTTCGTCATCATCGTCGTCATCCGACTCCTTCGCTTTCTTTCTCGCCAGACGACGCTGCTCGTTTAGGAATTGAATACGCTCACGAACTTCCTGATCCATTTGCTCGCGATTCAAGCGATCCGCTTCAGCCACTTCCGGATCATCACGCTCTTCCTCAGCTCTTCGCTCAATCCAGGTCATAATATCCTGACAAAGACGCTGCAAGCCCTCACCCGCCAAAGCGGAAATCTCATAACTAGGACCGGACCAGTTCAAACGCTTCAAAATATCAGCACAAATTGCTTCCTTCTCATCCTCAGCCAACAAGTCCGTTTTGTTGAGAACCAACCATCTATCGCGGGCAGCCAGCGCCGGACTAAACTTCTCCAACTCCGCCACGATTTTTACCGCCGACTCGACAGGGTCCGACTCATCCAAAGGAGAAACGTCCACTACGTGCAGCAGGAGGCGAGTGCGAACCAAGTGCTTGAGGAAACGTATGCCCAGTCCCGCGCCATCAGCCGCCCCCTCAATCAAGCCCGGGATATCAGCCACCACAAAACTACGATGCGCCTGCACGCGTACAACGCCCAGATTGGGGACCAGAGTCGTGAAAGGATAGTCCGCCACTTTAGGCTTGGCGGAGGAAATACCGCGAATCAACGTTGATTTACCCGCATTGGGCAAGCCAAGCAGACCCACATCCGCCAACACTTTCAACTCAAGACGAATATTTCTCGACTCTCCTGGCTGCCCAGGCTTGGTTTGACGAGGCGCTTGATTAACACTGGACTTATAGCGAGTGTTGCCCAAACCATGAAAGCCTCCCTGGGCTACTTTAATTTGCTGTCCGACTTCCACTAAATCGCCAAGCACCTCATCAATATCCGTATCGATAATAGTGGTTCCCACCGGGACCTTAAGCACCAAGTCAGCGCCACTGGCGCCAGTACAGTTGCCTCCACGACCACTTTCACCATTCGCCGCCTTAAACTTTCGCGTATAGCGATAGTCAATGAGCGTATTGATAGACTCATCCGCTTCCAGAATGACAGATCCGCCATCACCACCGTCACCGCCATCCGGTCCGCCCTTTGGCACATACTTTTCGCGACGAAAGCTCAAACAGCCATTTCCACCTTTACCTGCTTCCACGTAAATTGTGGCCTCATCAACGAATTTCATGCCTTTTCTCCCAACAATTGCAATTTTGCCGGCAACCTATGCCAGCGATTACCAACATCTTTATAACACAAGCTTCACGCGAGCACGGCGCAAACAAAAAAGCTCCGCAAATGCGGAGCTTTTTAGCGTTACGGGTCAGATTTATTCCGCAGCGACAATACTGACTGTTCTGCGGTTTAACGGACCACCAACGTTAAACTTGACAAAGCCATCTTGCTTGGCGAATAGAGTGTGGTCACGACCACAACCTACGTTCTCACCAGGATGAAACTCTGTGCCGCGCTGACGAACCAAAATGTTGCCAGCTTTAACGAATTGACCGCCAAAGCGCTTGACGCCAAGTCGTTTGGATTCTGAATCGCGACCGTTACGGCTACTACCCGCCGCCTTCTTGTGAGCCATGTTATTACTCCTCTAGATTAGTTGCCGTATCAGCCGGTAATACCGGTGATCTTAACTTCAGTAAACCACTGACGGTGCCCCATACGCTTCATATGGTGCTTACGACGTCTGAACTTGATGATGTTGACCTTCTTGTGACGGCCATGAGCTACAACCTCTGCAGTCACTTTAGCGCCTTCAACAACAGGAGCGCCTACTTTAACATCGTCTCCGTTGGCGACAAGCAGCACTTTGTCGAACTCAACAACACCACCGGTTTCAACTTCAATTTTTTCCAGCTTAAGGCGCTCGCCTTCTTTTACGCGATGTTGCTTACCGCCACTCACGATAACTGCGTACATGAGATAAATCTCCAATCACACGGGTTAGATATGAACTTCCGCCGCCTGTATTTCTAATCACTCATCAGGCCAGCAGGAGATCCATGCATCACCATTACTTAATACCGGCTCTGTCAGAAAACTGAACGAATAAGCCGCCGCAGCGCCTGTTGCCAGGGGAAACTCTTTGGTGACCCTATGACAGGGAATGGTTTTTGCGGGCGCAGGATTATACAAAATGCAGAAAGATTGAGCAACCAAGTTTATAGAGACACGCACAATATTCCGGGGCTTGTAAGCGAATCCTGTTCCAGTCGGGCCAACCGCCCTATAATTGCCCGCAAAACCTTGACATAGCACGGACTTCCCCCCTAGCATTCCTCTCCCGTAGGGTGCCAAACCCAGTGTCGACACTCACGCTCCCATCGGTAAATACTTAATCGGCCGCATTTTATGCGAACCGGCCAGCGCCAGCGCTGGACATCCGATAGCGGGCGCATAGCCTCCCGGTGAACATTCAAGCATGCAGGCAGAAACTATTTACGCAGCCGTTAACGAAGACTTTCTGTCCGTCGACGGACTCATCAAAAATCAGCTTTTCTCCAACGTTCCACTTGTGGAAAAGATTGGGCAGTACATCATCGATTCTGGTGGTAAGCGTCTGCGTCCTCTTCTGGTTTTATTGGTCAGCAATGCTCTGAACGCCACTGAAAAGCACTACCTGAAATTAGCGGCGATCATCGAGTTTCTGCATACAGCCACACTACTGCACGATGATGTTGTAGACACTTCCGACCTGCGCCGCGGACGGGACACGGCGAATGCGAAATGGGGCAACGCCCCCAGCGTTCTAGTCGGCGACTTCCTCTATTCTCGGGCATTTCAAATGATGGTCGAGCTACGCGACATGGACGTAATGTCAGTATTGGCCAACGCCACAAATGTTATTGCCGAGGGGGAGGTATTACAGCTTACTAACTGTAAAAACCCCGATATTACGGAAGCGCAATACATGGAGGTGATAACCGCCAAAACAGCCATGTTGTTCGAAGCTGCTTCACATAGTGCAGCAATACTTTGTCAGGCCAGCGCGGAAACGACTTCAGATATGAAGGAGTTTGGCCTGGAGCTTGGTATTGCATTCCAGCTGATTGATGACGTTCTGGACTATCAGGGCAACGCAGCGGAAATGGGCAAAAATGTGGGTGATGACTTAGCCGAAGGCAAACCTACGCTACCACTGCTTTACGCCCAACAACAAGGCGATGAGGCGCAAAGAAAACTGATCCGTAAAGCAATCAGAGAAGGCGGCCTGGAACAGTTGGATGCAGTAATGAGCGCCGTCAGGAAGTCTGGAGCCCTGAACTATACTATCGAGCTTGCGAAAGAGTACGCAACCCGGGCCGCAGCAAGACTTGAGCGGCTAGCTCCTTCAGTCTATCGAGACGCGTTATTTGCTCTGACTGAAATTGCAGTAAACCGTACCAAATAAGTTCAAACGAGAACACCAGGACGGACGAAAACAACCAGCTACCGCTGACTGCGCCGTACTGATAAAGTGAGCGGTACGCCATTACAGGACATTAAGCGGATATGCAGCAGCTAAGCGAACTGGATGCGTCTTTCCTCTATCTGGAAACAGAGAGCGCCCCCATGCATATCGGCGGCGTGTATATACTCGACAGCTCAGAACAAAGTGGCGAGTTGAGCTTCGAGGCGTTTCGTCAGCACATTGAATCCCGCCTGCCTGCAGCCAGACAGTTCAGGCAACGCCTCGTGGAAGTACCGCTAAAACTGGGCCATCCTTACTGGGTAGATGATCCGGATTTTGATATAAGCAATCACCTCCGCCATGCCCACCTACCTTCGCCCGGCGCAGAAGCACAATTACTCCAGCTCACCTCTGCAATACTTGCAGAACCTTTAAACCGTGAGCGCCCCCTCTGGGAGATAACGCTGGTTGACGGGTACCAACAAAGTGACACAAGAGAGCCCGGTTGTCGCGCCCTGATCGTCAAAATCCATCATTCAGTCATCAATGGCGCAACGGGCGAAGAGCTAATGAGCGCCCTCCTCGACTTTTCTCCCGAGCCAAGTAAAAGACCGCTGCCGCAACAAGCCTGGAACCCAAACCCTTTGCCCTCCAAAGCGCGCCTGATAGGCAATGTTTACGGTTCAGCCCTGAATACCCCGTTCAGACTCGCCAATATGGCTAAAGACGCAGCCGCATCTGCCTTCTATACATTGTTGGTTCAGCGCTTACATAGGCTGGCTCTTCCACCAGCCCTTTTCAGCGCGCCTCCCACATCATTTAATCGCGCCATTGGAAAAGAGCGTAGCCTTGGCTACTTCGCATGCGACCTCGACAGACTCAAGCAACTAAAGAAGCACCACGAAGACATTACGCTCAACGATGTAGTAATGACGCTATGCTCCGAGGTGTTAACCCGCTACCTGCACTCCTTAAACGAGAACGTCGAGCGCCCGCTTATTGCAGTGTCCCCCATCTCGGTTCGCTCGAAGCGTATTGACAGCCCCACAGGCAGTCAGTTGTCAGCCATGCTGATCTCGCTTGCTACGAATGAGCCCAACTTGGCCATCCGCTTGAAGTCCATTCATGACAACGCCACATCCTCACAAATCTATGGACAGGCGATATCCGCCGCTCGCTTGACCCAGTTAATTCCTTCCTCCATGCTGGGTCTCTCTGCTCGCATTTACACCGAATTTCAGCTCGCCCAGAGACATAAGCCCTTATTCAATATACCGATTACCAACATTCCTGGCCCACAGACCCCTCTTTACTTTAACGGGACTAAAGTAACCAGACAGCTCGGCAGCGCGCCATTGTTTGACGGACTCGGCCTTTCTATTGTCGTCGTAAGCTACAACGGCGAGGTAACATTTACCCTCACCAGCAACCCGAAAACCATTTCAAGCCCAGAAGAGTTGACCAAACACTTTGAGAGTGCGATTACTCAGCTGGAAAAAGACTTAACGCATACAGATTTAGACGCTTTAGAAGCCACCCTGGAGTCAAATAAGCAACGCCCACCTAATATCTTGGCGGCATTATTGGGGGATATCACGGCTCTTTTCAGTAACTTATTTTTCGAAGTAAAAAAAGTCGACGAGTCCAGGGAAAAACAAAAGGACGTAAACTCAGAGCCTTGAGCTGCGCAGCTATGTGGAGCTATATATACGTAGTCTGATAAATTTCAGCTTTGATGTCGTCAGCCCAGAACTCCTTTTCCAAGCCAGCCTTACGCTTTAACTCACTGATAAAGACTCTTGGGTCAGGGAGTTGCTCCCAAACAGAGGGCAAGAATGTAGCGCGATGACCGCGCCATGAGAGAATCAGGCCATCTTCCCCTGCTTTCAGCTTGCAAATCAGGTCTTGCTCGGAGGTAAACGACAATAACTGTGGCGGAGTAAGAACAGAGATATGTAATGCGCACAATCTCCATTCCTCCTGCCTCAATGGAGCGAAACGAGGATCTTCAAACGCTGCGCTGTATGCGTTATGCGACACATCTTGAACCAGTGGACGGATTGCCTCCAACACGCCAATACATCCACGTAACTCGCCTTTTTTTAAAACCGTAACAAAGGAAGCTGCTTGCTGACGCAACGTATCTGGAAACCTGGACAGGTCAACTATCCGCCTTCCACCTGAAGCAAGTCCCAGCTCAATCGCCTGGGAAGCCACTTCATACAACTGCTTCTTTTCTTCATCTAAGAGGTTAATACAAGGCATAGGAGGCATACCCTACAACTCGAGCCTTATCGCCAGCAGTATCGCCAGAGTTAGCCTGGGCCAGACAGGAAATATGCATCCCTTTACGACCAGCCAACAGCAAAAGCCCATTTACGCCTCTGCAGCCGCACGCCCTGTCCCCCGTAAGATCATATTGAAAAGCCAGGATTTTACGAGTTGTCGCTGCGTCAATTTCTAAAGCCGTAGAATAGTCATGGTAGTGGCTCAGATCCGTACTGATGACGATCAACGTTTCGTCCCCTCCCCAGAGAAGCTCCAACACCTCCGCGACCAACTCAGCATCTGCATCGCCAATCACAAGGGGCGTAAGCTCAAAGCAATCAAGACATTGTTGCAGGAATGGCAAGTGCACTTCCAAGCTATGCTCCTGAGCGTGCGCCGAATCCAAAGTAACCACTTGAGGAAGCGACGCAAGTTTCACCAAATTATCTGCGTCAATGGCAATAGCGCCGAGGGGAGTAGAGAATGCATCAGAAGAAGGAGCCGCAATCCCTCTGAAACCGACACGGTGGCTTGGTCCCAACAAAACAACTTTACTGATACGTTTAGCAGAATTATGCAAAGCGCTATAAGCCACTCCCGCGATGGCCCCAGAGTAAACATAGCCAGCATGGGGTGCGATAATCGCCTTAGGGCTGTGGTCAAAGGAGGGAGAGGTCGCGATATAGCGACTTACTGTTTCGGAGAGGTCTTCTGCGTTGGCGGGGTAGAACAATCCACTAACAGCAGGCTTTCGAACAAACATTCAGATCTCCCTTTTGGCGCCTCACACCTAAAATGGATTTCAAGAGTGTGGACAATTAGAGAGTGTTATCGAAAGTCTATTCTGAACCCACCAAGAAAGTTTGTCATCCCCCGAGACGGGCTCAGCGCCGCCTCGGGGAAGAACTTCCTATTTGAACGCCCAACGAAGAAATTGTTTCTTCTCTTCAGCCGACGCCTTCTCCCATAGCACTTTTAATGCCTCAATACGGGAGATGCCAGCATCTGATGGCGACACTGGAGCATTATTTTGCACAGCGACGCCTTGCCCCGTCTGAGCCGGAGGAACAGCTGCAACAGCAGGGTTCACTGTCGCTGTAGTAGATATGGCCGACGGTTGAGTTGCTGATGGTTGAGTTGCTGAAGGTTGCGAAGCAGCCACCGTTATTGGCTGATAAGCCCCGCCAATAGCTATTGTTCTGTTAGCACTGTCTACTAATGTAATTTTAGGAGCCTTTATAAAGGCTTCAGCTTCTCTTTTGGAGTCAGGCTTGTTAAATCCGAACGTATAAACCTGCCCAGGCTGCATATCAACCGTCACTTGAAAACGATCAGACACGACCTTATCTACATGCTCCGCATCGCTGTCGTCATTCTCCCTCGGCTTAGCCCAGATACTGGTATAACGGTAAACAAGCGTACGCTGCCCGGGCAATATGTCGTAGGTTAAATCAATGTTTTCCAAAAGAAAGTTCTTTTGTGAAACGCCATCAATTTCAAGCAGTTCAATTTCAGCCGGCGCAATGACTTTAGCCACTTGGCCATCGCCCAGGGTTTGACCGTCATAGGTTTTAACCGCTCGCATCGTTCCACACGCACTGATGGCGATTGCCAACGCCACTACAAGCGACGACCGGAGCCAGGACCAAATAACCTTCATACTCATCCTCTTTAACTTTTATTTCGTAAGAAGCTTTAGGAGCTTTCATAAAACGGGCCCAATTGTCATACGGCGGAAGGGCTTATGCAACCTCGTAGCGCCACTTATTGAGCCAACAAAATAACGCATAGGCTAACCCATTTGCCTAATTTAATAAGTTGTGCCACTTTTTAATCAAACGATAACAATACTATATCTATGCAGAAGAGGGATTTTATATGGATACGACCAACAGAAGAGGTGAAGACGGCTTGACTCCGTTTCGCAGCGACCGCTTCTTCGCTGTCGGCGACAAGTGGTACTTCTCTACTCGAGAAGGCTTTGACAGTGGTCCTTACGCCGCCAAGGAACGTGCGGAAGAAGGACTGCGACGTTTCCTGAAGGTTGCCCAGCTTCTACCTGGCGAAGGCCAAGCCGCCAGAGTGATGCGAGCTCACAGAATCTATTGAGGCGCTAAAGTAACGCGACGCAGTAGGCTGTCAGTTGCGTCGCCGCCAATGCCATGACGCCAGCCAGAAGGTCGTCGAGCATGATTCCTTTACCTCCATGAATATGACGATCGCACCATCGAATAGGCCACGGCTTCCAGATATCAAATAGCCGAAAATAAACAAAAGCCAATATGACGAACCAACTATTCCAAGGTAACAGGAACAACGCAATCCACTGCCCGACAAACTCATCCCATACAATGGCCTTGTGGTCATGCACGCCCCAGTCACTGGCGGTTCTACCGCATAAATAAACACCCAACAGCGCGGAAACAAAGATAACGGACAGTTGCAGCCATGGCCCCATATGCGCCAAGAACGCCATATAAATGAGCACCGCCAACGCAGAGCCAAAAGTTCCAGGGGCCCATGGCGCCAGTCCAGAACCCAAACCGGCGGCGAGCAAGTGCGTTGGAGATTTCAGCGTCGCCATAACAGGCGGCGTAAAGGAAGATTCAGCGCGGGTGGTCAACGTCACGTTACAGAACTCTCTTTAAAGTGGTCATAGCCGCCTTTTGTCATTAACCTTATCTCTTCTCCACGCCTTTGCATTGAAACCCCCGACTCTTTCCGCAGAGTTCCGATACGACTCAACGCAACATCGGCGGACAATGATTGGATAAGGTCGCGAGTAGATTGCGGAGCCGTAAAGCAGAGTTCGTAATCATCCCCTCCCTCAAGGGCGCAATTTAAAGCTTCTTCTTTAGAAAAAGTCGCCAACAAAGCAGGAGACAGCGGTATCGCGCCTTCTTCTATAAGCGCACCACAATTGGAGGCGGAACAGATATGCGCCAAATCGGCAATCAGTCCATCGGAAATATCAATAGCCGCTGTCGCAATCCCCCTTAACATACTTCCCAACCTCAAACGAGGCTGTGGGCTTGCATAGCGTTGGTATAGCCACCGCTCTATAGGAGTTAACGAGGCGTCAGGTCGCCCCAGCAAGGACAAAGCGGCGGCGGCGTCTCCGAGAGAGCCGGAGACCCAGACATCCTCTCCGGGGGCGGCTCCGTGGCGATATAGGCATTGATCTTGAACGCGCCCCAATACGGTAACGGTGACGGCAAGAGGCCCTTTCGTCGTATCTCCGCCGATGAGAGGAATTCTCCACGCCAGGGCTGACTCATACAGTTGAGAGCCAAAAGCCTGCAGCCACGCCTCATTGATAGTCGGCAGAGTCAGCGCCAGAGTAAACCCGACAGGCTCGGCCCCCATCGCAGCCAAATCGCTAACGCTTGAGCCAAGGCTACGGGCGGCGACCATTTCCGCAGAAGTATCCACAGGAAAGTGGGCGCCGGACACGCAAGTATCGGTAGAAATTACGAGACGACCGCTTAGAGGGGTCAAAACAGCGCAATCATCCCCAATTCCCGTCTCAATAAGACGCCCAACATTGGGGAAGTTGGCGAAAGGCGCATGGAAATAGCGCGATATAAGTTCGAACTCTCCCATTAGCCGCTCTACCTACAATATCCGCTCAGTTTACTTCTTCTTACTTTTAGCGGCGGCCACTTCCGCCTGCCGCAATTGCGGCGCCAGCTTATCCAGGACGCTGTTGACGAACTTGTGCCCATCCGTACCGCCAAACTGCTTGGCTAACTCAACTGCTTCGTTAATAACCACGCGATAGGGCACTTCGATACGCGAGCGCAATTCAAAAGCTCCCATCCGGATCAAGCTTAATTCCACCGGGTCCACATCCGTGAGTTTACGATCAACGAATGGCTGCAGTAAGGCGTCAAGTTCGCTCACGCTGGAAGGCACGCCGTATAAAACCGCCTTGAACAAATCCCTGTCCACTTGTTGCAGATCGTTATCCACGGCGAATTCCGCTTCGATCTGAGATATGGAGGCGCCGGCGACGCGCCATTGGTAAAGCGCCTGCAACGCCAGTTTACGGGCGGCGCGACGCTTTTCCATCGCCTTGGACATGGGGCGCCCTGAAGACGGTTGTTCGCTCACTTATTCACCTACCTGCTGTAGTAGTCCGACCATTTCCAACGCTGACAGCGCGGCTTCCGCCCCTTTGTTGCCAGCCTTAGTGCCTGACCGTTCAATAGCTTGCTCAATGCTATCCACTGTCAGCACGCCGAATGCGACAGGGATGCCCGACTGCAAGGAAACCTGACCCAGACCTTTGGCGCATTCGCCAGCTACATACTCAAAATGAGGCGTGCCGCCACGAATCACCGCACCCAGAGCGATCACTGCATCAGGCTTGGTGCGTACAGCGACTTGCTGCGCCAGCAAAGGAATTTCGAAGGCTCCTGGCGCTCTATATACCGTGATTTGACTTTCCGCAACGCCATGACGACGCAAAGCGTCCAGTGCGCCTTCCAGCAAGCTCTCCACTACAAAGCTGTTAAATCTCCCTACAACAATGGCGTACTTCGCAGACGCCCCTTGCAAGAAATCGCCTTCTACCACCTTGACCGTCATATCTTCTCTCCAAACTTAACTCTAATTCGCTGACACAGCTTCGCCACAGAAGGGGACATATTCCACTACTTCCAGATCGAAACCGGACAACGCGCTAAACTTCATCGGCGCACTCATTACGCGCATTTTACCGACGCCAAGATCCCTTAAAATCTGGGACCCCGTCCCAATAGTCAGATACGCCCCGGAAACCGGAGACACATTGCCCGACCGCTTCTTCTTGGGCTTAAAGAAATCATGAACTCTCTCGCTGATATCCTGCTCGCCACTTTCACTGTCCAGCAGGATCACCACGCCCTCGCCTTCTTCAGCCACCTTCGCCAGCGCCTTACCAATAGGCCAGCTCTCAGAGCCCGGGCGTATGGCGCCAAACAGATCTTTCAATACGTCGGCGAAGTGAACCCGAACCAGTACGGGCTTATCAGGGCTTGGCTCGCCCATCACCAGCGCCAAATGGATATTTTCCTGAATCGTGTCTTTGTACGTCACTAACTTGAAGTTACCGTACTCTGTCGGCAATTCATTTTCCTCCAGACGCTCAATAGTCTGCTCTGTTGTGGCGCGATAATGTATCAGGTCGGCGATAGTGCCAATTTTGAGACTGTGCTCACGAGCAAACGCCTCCAACTCCGGGCGGCGCGCCATGGTACCATCTTCATTCATAATTTCGACGATTACCGCTGCGGGCTCACAGCCAGCCAAACGCGCCAGATCACAGCCCGCTTCGGTATGACCCGCACGACTCAGCACGCCACCAGGCTGGGCGGTGAGGGGAAAGATATGGCCTGGCTGCACCAAGTCCGTCGGTTTGGTGTTGCGCCCTACCGCGACGCGAATGGTATGCGCGCGATCCGCTGCGGAAATACCAGTAGTAACGCCCTCCGCCGCCTCAATGGAAACGGTGAACGCAGTGGCGAACTGCGCATTGTTGGCGTTCACCATAGGATTCAAGCCAAGATACTGGCAGCGCTCCCGAGTCATGGGAAGACAAATCAAGCCTCTGGCGTGCTTCGCCATGAAGTTGATATCTTCTGGACGCACCATTTCCGCAGCCATGATGAGATCGCCCTCATTTTCGCGATCCTCATCATCCATCAGAATGACCATTTTGCCCTGGCGGATATCCTGTATCAGTTCTTCTACGCTGTTAAGCTGCATACTCAGCCTCAAATATCGTACTCACATCAGCACCGGCGCCTGCAACTTTTAGGATTTATAAAAGCCGTGTTGCGCCAGAAATTCTTTACTTATTGTAGACGTCTTCGCGTCGCTCTTTGCAGCGGAAGCGCAAAACAGTAATCGTTCGGTGTAGCGGGCAAGCAGGTCCACTTCCAAGTGCACCAGGCTTCCGACCTTCAGCCCCCCAAGAGTTGTTGCATACGCAGTGTGCGGCACAATGTTCAGGCTCATCTCGGACCCAGCAACATCATTCACTGTGAGGCTAACTCCATCGACTGTAATCGAGCCCTTGGCGGCGATATAGCGCAGCAACTCTTCCGGCGCTCGAATCGCCAAACGCAGAGAGCGCGCATCTTCCTGTTTCGAAAGCAGCTCACCGACGCCATCTACATGCCCAGACACAAAATGTCCCCCTAATCGCGCACTCAGCTGCAACGCTTTTTCCAGGTTCACCCTTACGCCTGCGCGCCACGCAGCGATGGAAGTATGGGCTGAAGTTTCCCGGGACACGTCGGCTCGAAAGCTTTTTCCACTCATCGCTGTCACCGTCAGGCATACTCCGTTTACCGCAATACTGTCTCCCAGACGAACCCCCTCCATAAAACTTCCGGTGGCGCCTATTTCCAGCACCCAATCGCCACTCTGTTGGCGAATAGCGTTTACAACGCCCACTTCTTCTACCAGCCCGGTAAACATATCACTCCTTCCTCCAGATCATGCGCACATCATCGCCAACCTGACGGACGTCGTTCAATTTCAAAGTTATAACTTGATCCATTTGCTCATAGCGGGGCAAGACAAACGCCGGCCGCCCTTCTCCCATTAACTTCGGAGCGGTATAAGTCCAGATCTCATCCGCAAGCCCTTGTGCGACAAAAGCGCCTGCTAAGTTCGCGCCAGCTTCAACCAGCACTTCGTTGCACTCTCTGGCCGCTAAAGTGGAAAGCAGTGCTTTAAGGTCAATCCGACCATTCTCGCCAGCGAGCTTCAACACCTCCAAGTCTGCCCCGCTACTCTGGCGTTGAGCTAACCAGCCTTCAGAGGGATCGGTACACGCAACCAGCAATATTTTTCCTGGCAGTTTGAGCATGTTGCTATCGGCAGGAAACCGTAATTGGGAGTCCAGCGCCACACGCATGGGCTGTCTCAACTTGCCGTTACAAGCCTGCTCCAGTTCCGGGCCTCGAACATTCAGAGAAGGGTTATCCGCGATAATCGTACCGATACCCGTAATGACCGCTGAGCTGCGTGCGCGCAACTTTTGAACATCTTCCCGCGCTGCGGCGCCGGTAATCCATTTACTGACGCCGTTGTGAAGGGCCGATCTTCCATCCAGACTACTTGCGACTTTTACCCGCACCCAGGGGCGGCCATCACTCATACGTTTAAAGAAGCCCAGATTGAGCTCATAGGCTTCCGCCGCCATACACCCCACTTCAGACTCGACGCCAGCCCCTCGCAGCAACGCCAGCCCTTTGCCGGCGACACTTGGGTTAGGGTCTTCCATCGCAGCAATGACCCGACGCACACCCGCTTTAACCAGCGCTTCCGCACATGGCGGCGTGCGACCGTAGTGGCTGCATGGCTCCAATGTCACATAACAATCAGCGCCTCGCGCCGACTCGCCTGCTGCACGTAAAGCGTTAACCTCCGCATGCCCTTCTCCTGCGCGTTCATGCCAGCCTTCGCCGACAATCACGCCCTCCTTCACCAAAACGCAGCCCACTCTGGGATTGGGGTCCGTTGTGTACAAACCACGCTCCGCTAAACGCAAAGCACGAGCCATGTAAACATAGTCCTGCGTGGAAATGGTCATTACTTGGTGGGAACGTCGTCTTTGTTGGAAGCTTTTTCTGACATCATAGGAGATGCGGCGGCGTCGCGAGAGAGCTTATCTATCTCAGCGCGGAACTCGTCAAGGTCCTGAAAACGACGATAGACAGAGGCGAAACGGACAAAGGCGACCTGGTCCAGCTCACGCAGTTCAGACATCACCTCTTCGCCAATCACTCTGGAATTAAGCTCCCTCTCCCCTGTCGCGCGCAGACGGAATTTGATGCGATCCACAGCCGCTTCAATTTCCTCCATGCTCACCGGGCGCTTTTCCAATGCTTTCAGGAAGCCCGCCCGCAGCTTATCTTCGTCAAAAGGCTCACGGGTGCCGTCTTGTTTCACGACTCTGGGCATTACCAGCTCCGCCGCTTCGTAGGTAGTAAAGCGTTCGGAGCAAGAGACGCACTCGCGGCGGCGGCGCACTTGGCTGCCATCGGCGACCAAGCGGGAGTCAATTACCTTTGTGTCCGCAGCGCTGCAAAACGGGCAATGCATATATCACCAAAATCCTGTGTCCAAAAAAGCAAATGCTCCCCGCAGGGAGCGCTTTATTTATCCTTTGTATACTGGGAACTTTTTGCACAGCTCCAGTACTTGCTGCTTAACGCGCTGGATCGTCTCTTCGTTTTCGATATCGTCCAGCACGTCGCAGATCCAATCTGTCAGCTCTTTGGCTTCTACTTCGCCCATGCCGCGACGGGTAATAGCAGGCGTACCAATGCGTAAGCCGCTGGTGACGAATGGTGAGCGAGGATCATTAGGCACCGCGTTTTTATTCACAGTAATGTTGGCGCGTCCCAATGCTGCGTCAGCATCTTTCCCGGTGATATCTTTCTTGATCAGGTCGACCAGGAACAAATGGTCGTCCGTACCACCGGAAACAATGTCATATCCGCGCTGAATAAAAGTGTCCGCCATAACCCGGGCGTTTTTAACTACTTGCGCCTGATATTGCTTGAATTCGTCAGTCATCGCTTCTTTGAAGCAAACCGCTTTCGCAGCGATCACATGCATCAAAGGACCACCCTGACTTTCTGGGAAGACTGCGAAGTTCAGTTTCTTTTCCAACTCTTCGTTGGCTTTAGCGAGAATCAGACCGCCGCGGGGGCCGCCTAAGGTTTTGTGAGTCGTAGTCGTAGTGACGTCTGCGATCTGAACTGGGCTGGGATATACGCCCGCCGCCACCAAACCGGCGATATGGGCCATATCGACAAACAAGTATGCGCCCACTTCATCCGCGATAGCGCGGAAGCGTTCCCAATCAATGACTCGCGAGTATGCAGAAAAGCCCGCCACGATCATCTTGGGCTTATTTTCGCGCGCCAGCTTGGCGACTTCTTCGTAATCAATCTCACCGGTTTCTGGATTCAAGCCGTACTGCACCGCTTTGTAGATACGCCCAGAAAAGCTGACGGAGGCGCCGTGCGTCAAGTGGCCGCCATGGGCCAGACTCATGCCAAGAATCACATCGCCGGGTTTGCAAAGCGCCATGTATACCGCTGCGTTCGCCTGAGAGCCAGAATGCGGCTGCACGTTGGCGTAATCAGCGCCGAACAGCTCTTTGGCGCGGTCGATAGCCAGTTGCTCAACCACATCAACATATTCACAACCGCCGTAATAGCGCTTGTTGGGATAACCTTCCGCATACTTGTTGGTAAGCGCGGAGCCCTGGGCTTCCATAACGCGTGGACTGGTGTAGTTTTCAGATGCAATCAGCTCTATGTGCTCTTCCTGACGCTGGGTTTCACCTTGCATGGCGGTCCAAAGATCAGGATCAAAACTTGCGATGGTCATGTCACGCGTAAACATCTGTCGCCTCTATCTCTAGGAAGTGAGTACCGTAGTTTCGTGAAGTCAGCGTACGGCGGTGAGAAAAGCCGCTATTTTAATCGATTATCCCCTGCTCTTCACCCCATTTTACTGCTTGTCGGAGCAGACGGATCAAAGCTCCCGCAAAACCGCTACCCGTTTGCCAAAGACAACGATTTCAGCTAACTTAAACGGCCATTCACAGTACCATTCCATTCGCCCAGACGCTTGCGGCCGGACTTTACGCAATGTCCAAACAGGCCCCCGTAGTTTCCAGCCGTCACTCGTTGGACAGATGGAGTCTCAGAATTATTTCCATAAACGGCTTAACGCAGGCGAACGCTTTCGTTTTCACTATCAAATCAAAGATATAGGTTTCAATCTCATGGCACAGTACGTGTACACCATGAATCGGGTGGGCAAAGTGGTCCCCCCGAAGCGAGAAATTCTTAAGGACATTTCTCTCAGCTTCTTCCCAGGCGCCAAAATCGGCGTTCTGGGTCTGAATGGCTCAGGTAAGTCCACCCTATTGCGTATTATGGCCGGGGTGGATACCGACATTATCGGCGAAGCGCGTCCGCAGCCCGGCATCAATGTCGGCTACCTGCCTCAGGAGCCGCAATTGGATGAAAGCAAAGATGTGCGCGGCAACGTCGAAGAGGCGGTCGCAGAAATCAAGAACGCCATGACCCGCCTGGACGAAGTGTACGCCGCTTATGCGGAGCCGGACGCCGACTTCGACGCCCTGGCCGCAGAACAGGCTAAACTGGAAGCGCTGCTACAAACCACCGATGGTCACAATCTGGAGCGCACCCTGGAAGTCGCCGCCGATGCGTTGCGTCTGCCGCCCTGGGACGCGAAGGTGAGCACCCTGTCAGGAGGCGAGCGCCGCCGCGTCGCCCTATGCAAACTGCTGCTGTCCAAACCGGATATGTTGCTGCTGGACGAACCTACCAACCATTTGGACGCAGAAAGCGTCGCCTGGCTGGAGCGCTTCCTGCACGAATATCCTGGCACCGTCGTGGCGATCACCCACGACCGTTACTTCCTGGACAATGTCGCCGGCTGGATTCTCGAGCTGGACCGCGGTCGCGGCATTCCTTTTGAGGGCAACTACAGCCAGTGGCTGGAAGCCAAGGAAAAGCGCCTTGAACAGGAAGAAAAAACCGAAGCAGCTCGTCAGAAAACGATCAAATCGGAACTGGACTGGGTACGCAGTAATCCGAAAGGCCGTCACGCCAAGAGTAAAGCGCGTCTGTCCCGCTTCGAAGAACTCTCTTCGCAAGACTTTCAATCCCGTAATGAAACCAACGAAATATACATCCCCCCCGGGCCGCGTTTGGGGGATATCGTCATTGAAGTCAATGACGTCAAGAAACGCTTCGGCGACAAACTGTTGTTCGACAACCTGAGCTTCAATGTGCCCCCGGGCAGTATTGTCGGCGTCATCGGCGGCAACGGCGCGGGTAAATCCACGCTGTTCAAGCTGATCGCAGGCATGGAGCAACCCGAGTCTGGAGCCATTCGCCTTGGCGACACGGTGCAGCTTTCCTACGTTGGACAAATGCGGGAGCTGGATGACAGCAAAACCGTATGGGAAGAAGTCAGCGACGGTCAGGACATGATTGAAGTGGGCTCTTACCGCACCCCTTCCCGCGCCTATCTTTCCCGCTTCAATTTCAGAGGCGGCGAGCAGCAAAAGCGGGTCAAAGAATTGTCTGGCGGCGAGCGTAATCGCTTGTTCCTGGCCAAGCTGCTCAAACAGGGCGGCAACGTATTGCTACTGGACGAACCGACTAACGATCTGGACGTCGAGACCCTGCGAGCGCTTGAGGAAGCCTTGCTGGCCTTCCCAGGCTGCGCCATTGTCATCTCGCACGATCGCTGGTTCCTTGACCGTATCGCCACCCACATCCTGGCTTTCGAAGGCGACAGTGAAGTGGTCTGGTTCGAAGGCAACTTCTCCGAGTACGACGAAGACTACAAAAAACGCGTCGGCGAAAGCGCCGCTGTGCCTCAGCGCATGAAATACAAGCGCCTGGCCTGATAGCCTTTCTTCCCGGACGGGGCCTACGCTCCGTCCTCTCCCCCAACGTGAAGTTCTCCCATGAAGCGACTATAGTTTAGGTATCGCTACAGGGAATAAAAACTATGTCGCCCACGACTTCTTCCGATCGCCGCCGTTTTCAGCGTATATCTTTTGATGCGGAGGTGACTATTCAACAAAGCAACCGCAGCTGGATCAGTCAGCTATTGGATATCTCTTTTCGCGGCGCACTGGTGCATGAACCAGCAGACTGGGATAAAGCTGACGCCAACTCTCCGTTTGAGCTTCGCGTCAATTTGGGCGCGGAACACTTGATTAGTTTTAGCGGGCATTTGCGGCACACAGAAAAAGGCCATTTGGGTTTTTCCTGTGAGCATATGGACCTGGACAGCGCCTCAACATTGAGACGCTTGGTGGAGTTGAATCTAGGCAGCTCCGCATTGCTGGAAAGAGAGCTCGCCGCACTGATCGAAACGGTGTAACGCCGCGCGCTAAAGCAATTCCAGCGCCTCTTGCAGGCGGGATACGCCTATCACCTGCATGCCTTCGGGGGCTTTCTTGGGTGTGTTAGACTTGGGAACAATCGCCTTGGTGAATCCATGTTTGGCCGCCTCGACAACGCGCTCCTGCCCACTGCTGACCGGACGGATTTCTCCTGACAGGCCCACCTCGCCAAACACCACCCAATCGCTTGGCGCCGCCCGATCCTTGAAGCTTGAGGAAATCGCCATCAACACCGCCAAATCCGCACTGGTTTCGGCGATTTTCACCCCCCCCACCACGTTAATGAACACATCCTGATCCCCCACATGCAAGCCCCCGTGACGATGCAAGACCGCCAATAGCAGAGCCAGACGTTGAGGGTCCGAGCCTATCGCCAAACGTCTGGGGGCCGCGCCGAAGCCTTGGTCCACCAACGCCTGAATTTCCACCAGCAATGGTCGGGTGCCTTCCCAGGCGACGGTCACAACGCTGCCCGCAGCGGTGTGACCCTCACGATTAAGGAAAATAGCGCTGGGGTTTTTAACGTCTTTGAGTCCCGTCTCCATCATGGCGAAAACGCCTAATTCATTCACGGCGCCAAAGCGGTTCTTGATCGCGCGCAATGTCCGGAAACGGCTATCTTCGTTACCTTCCAGCATGATAGAGGCGTCGATCATATGCTCAAGCACTTTGGGCCCCGCCAAAGAGCCATCTTTGGTGACATGGCCGACGATCAGCAGGGCGACGCCGGACTGCTTGGCGAAGCGGGTCAGCGCCGCAGCGGCTTCGCGCACCTGCGCCACACTGCCAGGCGCGGATTGCAGCTCAGCGACGTGCATAACCTGAATACTGTCAATGACGAGGATATTTGGTTGCTGTTCACGCGCAGTGTCGAGGACAGTTTCCACATCCGTCTCCGACATCACTTGCATGCCGTGGCTGTTAAGCTGCAGGCGGCGGGCGCGCATGGCGATCTGCTGAATGGATTCTTCGCCGGTGACGTAGAGAATTTTGTGGCGCTCCGCCAGTCGACAGGTTGTTTGCAGCAGCAGGGTGCTCTTGCCCGCACCGGGATGACCGCCTATCAGTACTACCGACCCCGGAACAATGCCGCCGCCCAGCACCCGGTCAAACTCCGGACTGAGCGTGGAGGTTCGCGGCAAGTCGACCAGCTCCACATCCTCCAACGACTGAATTTGCGCCCGTTGCCCGGTAAAACCGCTACGAGCGGCGCTTTTCACCGGCGCACGGCTTTCACGGAACTCACTGACCGTATTCCAGGCGCCGCATTGAATGCATTGCCCCATCCATTTGCGGTAATCCGCGCCACATTCCGTGCAGACGTAACTGGTCTGTTTTTTCGCCATTCCTACCTGTACTCCATTAACGCCATGCCTGCTCAAGCATTCTGATGATAAGGGGCGCTCAGCTCATGAACAGCGTCGATAAAGACTTTGGCGTGCTCTGGGTCCACGTCAGGTGTGATGCCGTGCCCCAGGTTGAAGACATGGCCGGAGCCAGAACCAAAGCTGGCCAGAATGCGCGAGACCTGATCCCGAATAGCAGCAGGGGGCGCATATAGCGCAGCCGGGTCCATATTACCTTGCAAAGAAACCCGGTCGCCCACTCGCCTTCTGGCCTCGCTGATTTCCGTCGTCCAGTCGAGCCCTAGCGCATCAGCGCCGGCGTCTGCAATATGCTCCAGCCATTGGCCGCCATTTTTGGTGAACAGAATCACCGGTACAGGGCGTCCGTCCGCTTCCCGCTGCAATTTCGACACGATCTTTTTCATATAGGCCAGCGAAAACTCAAGGTACCCCGCCGCAGTCAGAGCCCCGCCCCAGGTATCAAAAATCTGCACGGCTTGCGCGCCAGCCCGAATTTGCGCATTCAGGTAGTCGGCGACGGAATCCGCCAGTTTATCCAGCAACAAGTGCAACAACTCCGGTTGTCCGTATGCAAGCTTTTTGATTTCACGGAAGTCCTTGCTTGAACCACCTTCCACCATATAAGTAGCCAGGGTCCAGGGACTACCGGAAAAGCCGATCAGGGGAACGCGGCCGTTCAACTCCCGGCGAATGGTGCGCACGGCGTTCATGACATAGCCCAGATCTGTGTCCGCGTCTGGCATATGCAGAGCATTGACGTCCGCTTCCGTTCTTACTGTCTTTTTGAAACGGGGACCTTCTCCAGTTTCGAAGTACAAGCCCAGCCCCATGGCGTCAGGAATAGTGAGGATGTCAGAAAAAAGAATCGCCGCATCAAGCTCAAAACGCTCCAGTGGCTGAAGCGTGACTTCACAGGCGAATTCCGCATTTTTACACAGGTCCATGAAGCTGCCTGCACGAGCCCTGGAAGCCCGATATTCAGGCAAGTAACGTCCGGCCTGGCGCATCATCCACACCGGCGTAACATCCACCGGCTGTCTCATCAATGCGCGTAAAAATCGATCGTTCTTCAGTTCTGACATGACGTCTCCAGGGTTCGAGAATTTGGGAGCAGCACATATACCACGTTCGCCCCCAACAAAAAAGGCATGGAAAACCATGCCTTTTTATACGTCTGAAGCTTTTTGATTGTTATTCAATCACTTCACAGCGTCATACTTCCAGATAATCGAGAATGCCTTCTCCCGCCTGTCTGCCTTCCCAAATAGCGGTGACCACCAGGTCGGAGCCGCGCACCATATCTCCGCCGGAGAACACTTTCGGGTTAGTGGTCTGGAATTTGTATTGCTGCTGCTCCGGCGCGATGACCCGTCCGCCGTTGTCGACGTCAATACCGAACTCCTGAAACCAGGGCGAAGGGCTGGGACGGAAGCCGAACGCGATCAGCACCGCATCCGCCGGCAATATCTCTTCGCTTCCCGCCACCACCTCAGGACGGCGACGGCCATTTTCGTCCGGTTCGCCCAGGCGAGTCTGCACCACTTTCACGCCCTCCACCCGCTCATCGCCAATGATGGCGACAGGTTGACGGTTGAACAGGAACTTGACGCCCTCTTCTTTCGCATTGGCCACTTCCTTGCGGGAACCTGGCATGTTGGCCTCATCACGGCGATAGGCGCAAGTCACTGACTTGGCTTTTTGACGAATCGCCGTCCGGTTACAGTCCATCGCGGTGTCGCCACCGCCGAGGACCACCACCCGCTTGCCTTGCATGTCGACAAAGTCTTCCGGCGCCTTTTCATATCCCAGGCAACGGTTGACGTTGGAGATCAGGTACGGGAGCGCATCGTAAACGCCAGGCAATTCCTCGCCTGGGAAACCGCCTTTCATATAGTTGTAGGTTCCCATTCCCAGGAAGACGGCGTCGAATTCATTCAACAAGTCCGCAAACGCCACGTCTTTCCCCACATCCGTATTCAGACGGAACTCGATCCCCATCTCCTCAAACAGCTTGCGGCGACGCACCATAACCTCTTTTTCCAGCTTGAACTCTGGAATACCGAAGGTCAGCAGCCCGCCAATTTCCGGGTAGCGATCAAATACAACAGGCTTCACGCCATTACGAATCAAGACATCCGCACAGCCTAAACCAGCGGGTCCGGCACCGATAATAGCGACCCGCTTATCGGTCATGGCCACCTTGGACATATCCGGCTTCCAGCCCAGCGCCAGCGCCGTATCCGTAATATATTTCTCGGTCGAACCGATCGTTACAGCGCCAAAGCCGTCATTCAGCGTACAGGCGCCTTCGCACAGCCTGTCCTGAGGACATACCCGCCCGCACACTTCCGGCAGGGTGTTAGTCTGGTGGCTGAGCTCAACCGCCGCCATGATATTGCCTTCTGACGCCAGCTTTAGCCAATTGGGAATGTAGTTATGCACCGGGCATTTCCATTCACAATAGGGGTTGCCGCACTCCAGGCAACGATGCGCCTGATTTTTGACTTCCTCTTCCTTAAAGGGCTTATAGATTTCTCTAAACTGCTTCTTACGACGCCCAACCGGAACCTTTTCAGGATCTTGCCGTCCCACATCGAGGAACTGAAAGTTATTGCTCAGTCTCTCCGCCATTGCGTCTAAACCTCTAAACTGTATACAAAAAATCTGTTTCTGGACCCGGCGCGTACGCCCAAGGCGCGAACTCGCAGCCCTCTTGCGCCGGGAACTCCGACTAAACTTAACAGCCCCGATTTATTACTCAGGCCGGGCCCGAGTGCTGTCCATTAACGATGCAAGGCTGGCGGCTTTGGGTTTCACCAACCAGAATCGCCCTACATAGTCATCGAAGTTATCCAGCATGTTTTCCGCCCAGGCGCTACCGGTTTCCCGGACGTGCTCGTCAATGACGTCGCGCAGATAGTTGCGGTACGCCTCCATGGCTTCGCTGGTGATACGGTGGATCTCCACCAGCTCATGGTTATAGCGGTCGACGAAGCGATTCTCCAGGTCGAGAACATAAGCAAACCCACCGGTCATGCCCGCGCCAAAGTTATAGCCAGTTTTCCCTAGCACCGTCACCATGCCGCCGGTCATGTATTCGCAGCAATGATCGCCCACCCCTTCCACGACCGCATAGGCGCCGGAGTTACGCACGCCAAAGCGCTCGCCCGCCACGCCTGCGGCGAACAACTTACCGCCAGTGGCGCCGTATAGGCAGGTGTTGCCGATAATCGAAGTTTCCTGAGATGCAAAAGAGCTATTCTGCGGCGGGCGAATAGTCAGCTTACCGCCCGTCATGCCTTTGCCCACATAATCGTTGGCGTCGCCCTCCAGATGCATGTGCAGGCCGCCGGCGTTCCACACGCCGAAGCTTTGTCCGGCAGTTCCGGTCAACCGAAACACAAGAGGCTTTTCCGCCATACCCTGGTTGCCATGTCGCCTGGCGATCTCGCCGGACAAACGAGCGCCGATGGAGCGGTCGCAGTTGGTGACATGAAACTCATACTCACCGCCACTATTGGCCTCGATAGCCGGTAACGCCGCCTGCACCATCTCTTCCGCCAAACGGCCTTTATCGTATGGCGCATTACGCTCGGCCTGACAGGTGTGCGGCTTGTCCGCAGGTATGGCGTCGTTGCTCAGCATGGGCGTCAAGTCCAGGTTGCGCTGCTTGGCCGTCGCGCCTGGTAAGATCTCCAGCAAATCCGTACGGCCAACCAGCTCCTCCAAGGAACGAACGCCCAGCTTGGCCATCCACTCACGAGTCTCAGTCGCGACGAACTTAAAGTAGTTGATCGCCATTTCCACTGTGCCCTGAAAATGCTTGTCGCGCAGATCTTTATTCTGCGTCGCCACGCCAGTAGCGCAATTGTTCAGGTGGCAGATACGCAGATATTTACATCCCAGCGCCACCATGGGTCCTGTGCCGAAACCAAAGCTTTCCGCCCCCAGAATAGCAGCTTTCACAACATCCAGACCGGTCTTCAAGCCACCGTCCGTCTGTAGGCGCACGTTGCCGCGCAGATCGTTGGCGCGTAGCGCCTGATGCGCTTCGGAGAGCCCCAGCTCCCATGGAGAGCCCGCATATTTGATGGACGTCAGCGGGCTGGCCCCTGTGCCGCCATCGTATCCCGAAATCGTAATTAAGTCCGCGTAGGCTTTGGCCACGCCCGCCGCGATAGTGCCGACGCCAGGTTCAGACACCAGCTTGACCGACACCAGCGCTTCGGGATTGACCTGTTTCAAGTCGAAAATCAACTGCGCCAAATCTTCGATCGAGTAGATATCATGATGCGGCGGTGGAGAAATCAAGGTCACGCCCGGGACGGCGTAGCGCAGGCGCGCGATTAGCTGGTTAACCTTCCCGCCCGGAAGCTGCCCGCCTTCGCCGGGCTTGGCGCCTTGCGCCACTTTGATCTGCAGTACATCCGCACTGACCAGGTAGTGAGGCGTCACGCCAAAGCGACCTGAAGCCACCTGCTTGATCTTGGAGCGTTTTTCCGTGCCATAACGAGCAGGGTCTTCCCCGCCTTCGCCTGAGTTGGAGCGGCCGCCCAGACGGTTCATCGCAACCGCCAGCGCTTCGTGCGCCTCTGGGGACAATGCTCCAATGGACATGGCGGCGGAATCAAACCTTGGAAGTATGTTTTCCAGCGGCTCAACTTCATCAATCGAAATCGGCTTGACCTTATCAGAGATTTTGAAAAGATCGCGCAGTGTCATCGGCGCCCGACCGTTAACATAGGACGCATATTCCTGATAAACGCCGTAGTCGCCTTCGCGCACAGCCTTCTGTAGCGCACCCACTACGTCCGGGTTATAAGCGTGATATTCGCCGCCATGGACGAATTTCAGCAGGCCGCCCTGCAGTATTGGCTTGCGCTTGGCCCAGGCCATTTTGGCCAATTCTGTCTGCTCCGCCTGGAAATCATAGAAAGAGGCGCCCTGGATGCGGCTGGAAACGCCACAGAAGCACAGGTCTACGACGTCATCCGCCAGCCCCACTGCTTCAAACAACTGCGCGCCGCGATAGGACGCGATTGTCGAAATTCCCATCTTGGAGAGTATTTTCAACAATCCCTTGTTGATGCCTTTGCGATAGTTGTTCTTGGCTTCGATAGGATCGATCAGCACTTCACCCGTATTAATCAGGTCATTAAGCACTTGATATGACAGGTATGGATAGACCGCCGTAGCGCCGAAACCAAACAGCACGGCAAAATGATGCGGGTCCCTCGCCCATGCTGTTTCCACGATGATATTAGCGTCGCAACGCAGGCCTTTATTCACCAACCTGTGATGCACCGCGCCTGTCGCCATGAAGGCGTTGATCGGCAGTTCGCCCTGATTGATGCCATTATCGCTCAGAATCAACAGCACTCTGCCGTTGCGCGCCGCATTTTCCGCCTGGTCCGCCACCGCTTCAATCGCTTGCTTCAGCCCCAGCTCCGGACGGTACGACAACTTGATTTTCTCTACCGAGAAACCTTCTCGCTGCAGGTTGGCGATTCGGAAAAACTTGGCTGGCGACAACACAGGCGTACTCAGGATAATACGGTTGGCGTGCTGAGCCGTTTCCTGAAATACGTTACGTTCAGCGCCCAGGCAGGTCTCCAGTGACATGACGATGGTTTCCCGCAACGGATCAATCGGCGGGTTGGTCACCTGGGCGAATTTCTGGCGGAAATAGTCCGCAACAGAACGAATGCGGGTGGACAGTACCGCCATCGGCGCATCGTCTCCCATAGAGCCAACCGCTTCCTGGCCGGATTCAGCCAGCGGACGCAACACCTGATCGCGCTCTTCAAAGGAAACCATGAACATTTTCATGTATTCATGCAGGTTTTCCTTTTCCATCAGCGTGAATTCAGGCGTCTGCTGATTAAGTTTGGTTTCCACACGCAGTGCGTTTTCGCGTAACCACTTTTTATAGGGATGCGCCGATTTCAGACGATTGTCCACGTCCTGAGTATGCAGCACTTCACCAGTATGGGTGTCTACAGCCAGAATTTGTCCCGGCCCGACGCGCCCTTTGGCGACGACATCCTCAGATTTATATCCATAAGTGCCCACTTCTGAAGCAAGCGTGATATAGCCATTCTTGGTGATGACCCAGCGTGCTGGACGCAACCCGTTCCGGTCCAGCAGACAGACCGCGTAACGACCGTCCGTCAACACGACGCCGGCAGGTCCATCCCAGGGCTCCATATGCATGGAGTTGTATTCATAAAACGCGCGCAAATCCGGGTCCATGGTGTCCACGTTCTGCCACGCTGGCGGGATCATCATACGAACGGCGCGGAAGAGATTAACACCGCCGGCTAGCAAGACCTCTAACATGTTGTCCATGGAGGAAGAGTCTGAGCCAATGCGGTTCACAATCGGTTGCAATGCTTCCAGATCAGGCAGATGCGGCGACTTGAATTTACTCGCCCGCGCCATCGCCCAGTTACGGTTACCGTCAATAGTGTTGATTTCGCCATTGTGCGCCAGATACCGGAAAGGCTGCGCCAATGGCCAACGCGGGGCCGTATTGGTTGAAAAGCGTTGATGGAATACGCAAATAGCGGTTTCCAAGCGCACATCGCCAAGGTCCAGATAAAAATTTGGCAGATCGACGGGCATCATCAGCCCTTTGTAAGAAAGCACTTGGCTCGACAAGCTACAGATGTAGAACTCTTTATCTTCAGCCAGGGCGTTTTCCGCCATTCTACGGGCGATGTACAGCTTGACTGCGAACTCATGCTCATTAACCCCTTTCGGGGCTTCAACAAATATTTGTTCAATAACGGGCAAACAATCCAGAGCCATAGGCCCTAGACATTCCGTATTCGTAGGAACCAAACGCCATCCGAGGGTTTTTACGCCTTGTTCGGCCAGCGCGGACTCCAAGCGCTCGCGGGCGGCTTTCGCCATAGCGTCGTCCTGATTCAGGAACAACATGCCTACCGCGTAATTCGCGCCTAACTCAATATTAAAGCTTTCTTTGGCTATCGCCCTCAGAAAGGAATCAGGCTTTTGTATCAGTAACCCACAACCGTCGCCGGTTTTGCCATCCGCAGCGATACCACCTCGATGAGTCATGCATGTGAGGGACTCAATAGCGGTGCGCAGCAGATCATGGCTGGCTTGCCCATTCATATGGGCGATCAAACCAAAACCACAGTTATCTTTGAACTCACCTGGTTGATACAGACCTGTCTTCATATGCTTTCTCTCACTTAAATCCTTACGAATCAAAAGCTTGCCTGAAAGAAATCAAAACCAAGCAGCTTTTGATAGGCAAAAATGGGCCGCCCATAATACACACGGACAGGCCTTAGCTCAAATCTAAAGAGATTTGTTAATTAGTAAAAATACCTAAAGGTTTGTGCTTATAACAGAGGTAAGAGAGAAAAAGTCTCGATCCTTATTTGACCAAGCCTTGCAAACCGGAAATACTGCGCACCCACGCCCCCTGCTCAACCAAAGGTTGGGGGAGCTGGGCGAGCGCTTCTTTGGCTTGCTCAATGGAAGGGTAAACGCCGCGTAATACGACATACCAGTCTTTCCCTTGATACAGGGATTTGACGTAAAAATCCTGAGTGTCTCCCTCCCGTCGCAGGAAGGTTTGCACCGACTCTTTATGCAAACTGCCCAACAGCTGGATTGTCCAGGCTGTCGACGCCTGTGACTGAAGCCATTCATTAGTGCGGAAATAGTGGTCCAAGTCGTCCACAACCTCTGCAGTAGGGACATTATTTTCCAATGGCTTGACTTTAGAAGGGTTTTTCTTCGCCGCAATCTGAGTGAAGGATTCAGGCTCCTCCACTGGCGCCAGCTCTTTTAGAACAGCTGCCGGCAGTGCTGGATCAGAATACTTGCTCTCGACATCCGCACTAACCTTCTCTACTGGCGTCTTTGCAGGGGCCGCAGCAACCACCACCGTTTGATTCGCCTCTTTCTCAACTTTCTGAGTCTGAGCAGCCGCATCTTCTGGCTTCGCGCCGCTCTCTGATTCTGGCGGCAACTCGTCGAACACATCAGCGACTGGCTCGACGGGAGTTTCGGTGTGGATAACAGGGGCTTCGACTTCTGGTTCCGGCGCTGGGAGCTTTATTGTCACCCTGGAAGCGTCTGCAGTGGCGCTTTCCACCTTGGGCGCCGCCTCGTAGCGCCACGCAATAAAGCCAACGCCGCCCACAAATATCGCCAACAAAAAGCCGGAAACCAGCTGATACAACTTAGTAGAAGAACTAAAGCTTCTTTTTGGCTTCGCCGCCTCAGCGGAGAGAAGCAGAGACCCTGCAAGGCGATCAATTCGTCCCGGTATGCCCTTGCTTAGTTGGTATAATTTACCCACTACCGCAGGTGGTATTTCTCCTTCACCACCACTCCACCCGGCCGCACGGAGCTTCTCATTCAAATAACGAGAAGTATCGCTAAGGTCCAGCGGCGGAACGCCGACATACTGCACGGAAGTCCCCCGCGCGCCGCAGGCGCGGGCAAGCTGCTGAGTGATCTGTAGCTGCCCCACCAACAATAAGCCGAAGGCTCCGGATTGTTCGGGGTTGAAGCGTGTGACAAGCAGCTCAAGAGATTCATCTGACAGCTCATGAGCGTCGTCAATAATAAAAAGGGTGCGCAGGCCTGACGCAAAGCTTCTCTCGCAGCTCTGCATTATTTCCGCCAGTAAAACCTTAGTGGAGAGGTTACTTTCAGCCGTTGGCAGTTCAAGGCCCGTCGCCAACTGTATAACAAGCGCCTCGGCGCCTTCCAACAGACCCGGCTTCAACAGCACAATTCTAAGCGCTTCGCCTTCCAGCTCAATCAGGCGTTTTAGCAGTAAAGACTTACCACCTCCTTTCGGGGCGGTCAGGGCGACAATGCGTTCCGCAAAATGAATCAGATGGCGCAGGTTTTCAATAACCTCGCCATAACGCCCCACTTGCAGCAGATCAGCGCGACGGCCGTCAAAAGGGTCGCCGTCTACGCCATAGACCTCACGCCATACGTCTAACGCAAACGCTGGCTCCTGCTGTACGCCTGTTTCTTGCATCAAAGTTCGAACAACTAATGAGTGGTGAAAAGCGCCAAGGTTTCCTGCAGCATGTCCGCAGGGAAGTCAGCAGTCACATCAGCCCGTCCCAGCGACTCCAACAGCACCAGGCGCAACTGCCCATCCAGCACTTTTTTATCGATAGCCATATAACGGATAAAATCGCCTTTCGTCATACTCACTGGGGGACGGACAGGCAAATCCGCACGACTGATCAATTTTGTAATTCGCTCGCAATCCTGCTCATTCAGTCTTCCCATACGACGCGATAAATCCGCCGCCATCAACATTCCTACGGCTACCGCTTCGCCATGCAACCACTCTTTGTAGTGGGTGTAAGCTTCAATAGCATGTCCGAAGGTATGGCCGAGGTTCAATATGGCGCGTAGCCCCTGCTCTGTCTCATCTGCAGCGACCACTTCCGCTTTAATTTCACAGGAACGCTTAATGGCGTGGGTAATGGCGGCAGCGTCGAGCTCCTTAATCAGGTCAATATTCTCTTCCAGCCAGCTAAAAAACGCCTGATCGTAAATAAGACCATACTTAATAACTTCCGCCAGGCCCGCTGACACTTCCGCCGCCGGGAGGGTTTTGAGCGTGTCTGTGTCAATAACCACTGCTCTCGGCTGGTAGAAGGCGCCTATCATATTTTTACCCTGCGGATGATTCACGCCGGTTTTGCCGCCAACCGAAGAATCCACCTGCGATAATAAAGTGGTAGGGACCTGAATAAAGTCCACCCCTCGCTGATAGCAAGCGGCGGCGAAGCCGGTCATATCGCCGATCACGCCACCGCCAAGGGCGATAAGCGTTGTAGTACGGTTATGTTTCTGGGTTAGCAGATGGTCAAAGATGTTATTCAGTGAGTCCAGATTCTTGAACTGCTCACCATCTTCCAAGATCGTCTTGTCAACTTGAAAGCCTTCAAGACTGGCCTCAAGCTGCGCCAAATAAAGAGGAGCGATCGTTTCATTGGTGACGATCATCACCTGCTTGCGCCTAATGGCGTCCGTAAAATAGCTCGATACCTTCAGCAAGCCTGCTCCGATGTAGATTGGGTAGCTACGGTCGCCTAGCTCGACCTGAAGGGTTTCCATAGTCATCTGTTTCATCGCTCGACAGTTTCCTCACGTGATGCCCGAAGTGTTTTCACAATATCCCGCACGACTCCTTTGGGACGCTTACTATCGGTACTGATAATCAGGTCAGCTATGGATCTGTATATTGGCTCGCGTACTGACATTAGTTTCTTCAGCACACTGAGAGGGTCTTCACTACGCAACAAAGGTCTTTTGCGGTCTTTCCGAGTGCGCTGATATTGCTGCTCTACGGAGGTATGGAGATAAACGATGAAGCCGTTTTCTTTCAATGCGATCTGATTGTCAGGATCTACAACAGCGCCGCCTCCCGTCGCAATGACGACCGCATCTCGCTGCGAAAGGTCAGCAATAACGCTCTTTTCACGCCCACGAAAGCCAACCTCGCCTTCCACATCGAATATCCAGGGGATATCAGCGCCGCAGCGGGCCTCGATTTCACGATCAGAGTCTACAAACTCAAACTGAAGCTCTTTCGCGAGCAACTTGCCGATTGTAGTTTTACCGGTCCCCATAGGGCCCACCAGAACGACATTCTTCTTCGCTTTCACCCGAACAGTCCATATTGATACGCCACGGTAGCGGAGCATATCACGCCAATCCCGTCCCCCTCCACTTTTGCTGGCGAACAGGCACAAAAAAGCCGCCCTGCGGCGGCTTTTTATCTCGTCACTTAACCTTAATTTTCGATCAGGCCGTTAGTGATTAGTTTGGGGGTGATGAACACCAGCAACTCAGAGCGTTCATTTACATTTTCAGTCTTTCTGAACAACCTACCAAGATAGGGAATATCGCCCAGGAACGGAGTCTTTGTCACAGTAGAAGACTGCTCAGATGTAAAAATTCCACCCAAGACTATTGTTTCGCCGTTACCAACCAAAACTTGAGTCTCGATCTCGTTGGTGTCAATACTAGGAATATTAGCGGTTACAACGCCACGAGAATCTTGGTTAATAACCAGATCCATAATAATTTTATCGTCCGGCGTAATCTGCGGAGTTACTTCTAACGACAGCACAGCCTTCTTAAAGGAGACTGATGTGGCTCCACTGGACGACGCTTCTTGATATGGGATCTCTTCTCCAGACTCAATTCTAGCAGTCTGCCTATCCGCAGTTACGATTTTAGGTTGAGCGACAATTTCCCCTTTACCATCTGACTCAAATGCTGAAAGCTCCATCTGTAACAATGTTGACCCTTTACTAAAACCGATCGCCAGTCCGCTAGTATTAGCTCTAGTAACCCCTAGATCAACAGCCAATGCACTAGGAAATGTAGCCAAAGTAGGGCCATCAGGGATAGTGGTGTCTCCACTATTGCGGTTGTTGAGTAGCTCAGTGTTAAATCGAGCAATCTCATTACTGGCTTCAATATTTGATTCCATTCCACCACCAATGAGAATCTGGCCAGAGTCATCATTACCTGCAACACGGGTCCCCCCCCACTGAACACCTAGCTCTTCAACAGCGTCGGACCTAGCTCGAACAATTCGAGCCTCAATGAGCACCTGACTTACAGGTATATCCCAAGTCTGAATGAGTCTCCGAACCTGGCCAATTTTATCAGCAGTTTCTCGAATACTGATTGTATTTGTTCTTTCATCTGAAGATATAAACCCTCTAGTAGAGATTAAGTCCTTATCTTCTTTCAATAAGTTAACAATATCTTTCGCCTTAGCGTAATTAATCTGCACAACCTCTAAACGAACTGGAGCAAGCTCCTTCACTTGCTTACTTGCTTCAAGCTCCAGCTTTTCCCGCGCTGCAATTTCTTCTGCTGGAGCAACTAACAGGACATTACCGACCTTACGCTGGTCAAGACCTTTAGTTTTAAGGATCAACTCTAAAGCCTGATCCCAAGGAACATTCTGCAATCTAAGCGTAATACGACCTCCAACAGTGTCACTGGCAACCAAGTTAAGGCCAGTAAAATCAGCAATCAACTGCAGAACAGAACGCACTTCAATGTCTTGGAAGTTAAGTGACAACTTCTCCCCTGTATAAGGGAATTTCTCTTTTCTACGTTGCTCTGACTCATCTTCAGTTAATGGCTCTACAGCTAAAGTGAACTGATTATCAGCCTGATAAGCCAAGTAATCGTAGTCACCTGTCGGCTTAACAACCAAAACTGTATCCCCCCCTTCCATGTAGGAGTCAACTATTCTCACTGGGGTAGCAAAATCTGTAACGTCCAGCCTTCTTTGCAAGTTCGCTGGCAACGTTACTCCGGCAAATTGCAGCCTGATATTTCCTGCCTCTTCAGACATATCCACGCTTACTTTCGAGTTGGTAAGAGTGATCAGAATACGCCCATCGCCCTTCTCGCCTCTCAGGAAGTCAATTTCCGATATTGAAGGCTTGCCAGAGTAGCTATTATTGACTTGGGCCGTTGCAGAGCTTGACGTAGATGTAAGTGTAGACGCTGAGGAATCTTGAGAACTCGAACTGGTAACACCAGGGCCAGAATTTACCCCCAATTGAAGAACAAGGGTATTACCGTTTATTCCAGTCGTGTAGGGAACTAGTTCGAGCAGATTTACAATAATACGTGTTCGCCCAGTAGCTTCTAATACAGTCACACTTTGAGTATTGCCTTTTGAAAGCTGATGATTTCTTTCTGAAAGGCCATTAGTAATGCCTTCAAAATCTAACGCGATTCGTGCTGGCTGCTCAATTGTGTACCCTTTAGGTTCTGGAGGAACAGAGTCAAAATGCAATTTGACCTCAGTCCGATCCCCAGGAAGGGCGGCGAATTCAATTCCAGTCAAACTGGCTGCTCCGGTCAAACCGCTTATGCCTAGCGCTAGTAACGACAACCAGACTCTAAAAATGCGCGCTGTCATTGTTTTCTCCAAAAGATTCTCAAATGGCCTAAGGTATACCTTCATTAATTCACTTCCTTCAACCCGAGGGTCCTCGGCCGTTCAAACCAACCGCCCTGCCCATCAGAAACTATTTCTACAATATCAATACCAACGTCAGATATCGCAACGACCCTTCCATGATTTTTACCCATATACTGCCCCTTTCTTACCCGGTGAATTCCCCCTTGCCCATCATTCACTAGAGCATAAAGAGTATTCTCACCGTCTTTATTTATCGTTCCCACCATACTCATAGAGCCAATGGCAAAGCTCTCAAGCAACTCTGGGGGACGATTTAAGTCGGGCTTCACACTACTTTTAGGCTTATCTTCAATTTGGGCCAACTTTAGCTCCTGGGGCGGGGCAAAAGGCGAGCGCCGGTTAGCTGTACTATAAGAAAATGCTTGATATGCCTTAGGCTCAGGTAGCGGCTCAATACGTTTTTTAGGTCTCGCTTTAACCTCTTGAACAAAGGCTTGTAAATCATCAAAGCCTCCGCTTGAAGAGCACCCGCTCAGCCCTCCAAAAAACACAATTAAAGCGGATATCAATATCAACCTCTTCATTACTTCGCTCCGCCAGCATTATAGCGATAAGTTTTAGCCTGAATATCCATAGACAAGGCCTCCCCCTCCTTACCACTCTTAATAGTGAAATCATGAAGAGTAACAATTCTAGAAAGCCCTGCTACGCCACTGACAAAAGAGGCTAAGTCGTGATACCCCCCTTGCACTTTGATATCAATCGGGAGTTCCACATAAAACTCTTTAGAGACTTCAGACCTTAGATCAATTGATGACAACTCAAGCCCACTTAGCGAACCAATGGAGGATATATCTTCCAACAAACCAGGCACCTCCGTATCACTCGGAAGCTGCTTTAGCAAATCACCAAACGTTTTCTCCATTTCCACCATTTGCGCTTTATATTCTTCCAAGTTAGAAACTTGAGCAGCCTTACCCTCAAACTGCTTTCTTAAGTCAATTTCTTCTGTTTGTTTAGTTTCCAACTCTAGATCCAAGTCCTTTATATCGAACCAATATACTGCGCCCATTACTATGGAGATTAAGATAATACAGCATATGATTTTAATCGGAGCAGGCCATGACCCTGCATTATTAAAGTCTAAATCACTTAAGTCGAAGCCTTTCACACTCTCAAGGGAGTCAGCAAAGCTCATATCAGGCCCCTCCTTTTCTACTTTCTTCTTTCGGCGCCTCTTGCTTCACTGTCATATTAAAGGTGCTTTTCGATTCACCATCTCTAAGCGCCTTAACTGAAGTCAAATTAGGCTCTTTAAACCAATCAGACTCATCAAGTCTCCGCATCAAGCTAGATATCCTGCTGTTCGATTCGCCAACACCTTTAATCTCTAGTGTCTCACCTTTCTTAACCAAGTTTGTAAAGTAAACCCCATCTGGATTGGTTTTTACCAGCTCATCGAAAACACGTACAATAATCGGGCGCTTACCTTGGAGATCTTGAATAACCTTCATGCGCTCGATCAACGCATCGCGCTTTTTCTTAAGCTCACGTATTTCCTTTATCTGTTTCTCTAGCTGGGCAATTTCATTTCGAACATAATTGTTACGCTGAACTTGGTACTCGATTGCCCCCTCTACGTAACGATGCCAAAGAAAGCCTGCGCCTGCGCTAATGATTAGCATGCCTAGCAGCACTGTAATAAACTGCTTCTGTCGCTCAGCCCGAAGTTCTTCCCGCCAGGGGCGGAGGTTAATACGCGCCATTAGTCAAAACTCCTCATTGCCAATCCGCACGCGATCATGAGAGAGGGAGCGTCATTACTTAATGCTGACGCATTAACCTTTGACGACACTGTCATGTCTGCAAATGGGTTCGCCACCAGCGTTGTGGTTCCTACCCGTTCCTGAACCAATTCAGCGATACCAGGAATTGAGGCTGTCCCCCCAGCTAAAATAATGAAATCAACCTCGTTGAACTGAGTAGATGAGAAAAAGAACTGCAGCGATCTAGCCACTTGCTGCACAACAGCTTCTTTAAACGGATGCAAGACTTCCTGCTCATAGTCGTCAGGTAAACCGCCTTGCTTCTTGGCCAGCCCGGCTTCCTCTTGAGACAAGCCATATCGGCGCTGTATTTCTTCCGTAAGCTGCTTGCCGCCAAATAGCTGTTCGCGTGTATAGATTGTCTTGCCGTCTGACAACACACTCAGCGTGGTCATGGTGGCGCCGATATCCACAACGGCGACAGTTTGAGACTCGTCTCCTGTACCGAGCTGCGCTTCTATGAGTCCCATCGCGCGTTCCATAGCGTAAGCTTCGACGTCTACGACCTTGGTGGTCAGGCCGCCGATTTCCAATGCATCCTCACGCAGTTCGACATTTTCCCGTCGGCAAGCCGCCAACAGGACATCCATCATCTCAGCATTAACTTCATTCGGCCCCACCATCTCAAAGTCCAAAGCGACCTCGTCCAGCGGGTAAGGGATATATTGGTCCGCTTCTATTTGAATTTGCGATTCCAGATCTTGCTCTCGAATTGAAGAGCTCATCTGAATAACTTTTGTAATAACCGCAGAACCTGCGACTGCAACCGCCGCATGCTTGGTGCTGACCCGCGCTTTGCTGACAACTCTCGAGATCACTTCACCTACAGCTTCGGCATCATTGATATTCTTCTCAACGACTGCGTTCGGCGGCAAAGGCTCCACGGCGTAACTATCCACTCGATATCGACTGCCCTGCTGACTGAGTTCAATCAGCTTGACCGATGTAGAACTGATATCAAGCCCTAAGACCGGCTGTTTTTTCTTTCCAAATAGTCCAAACACAAAGTTGCCTTCTTATCGCACTACGGTTAAAAGGTTAAAGTCTGCTCTGAAAGCATAGCCAACATTCGAAGATTACTAAAATCTCCAGCGCAAAAAGCGTATAATCTGACTGTGTTATCCAAACCTAAAGAAATTTCTTAAATAATAGACATAGATTGTAAAGATGTCAGGAAAAACATGCGAAATTTTGTGAGGCTCTTACGATTTTTAAGTTGGATGTTCGCGGCGGGCCTCGCCGCCGGTATCGTTATTGCATCCAGCTTCTATCTTTTCTTATCGCCCAACTTGCCGGATGTGGAGCAACTAAGGTCCGTCCAACTCCAGACCCCACTGCGAATATATACCCGCGACCAGCAACTGTTAGGCGAATTTGGCGAAAAGCGAAGAACGCCCGTTTCCTACAACCAAATCCCTACAAACCTTGTCAACGCCTTCCTTGCCGCGGAAGACTCCGCTTTCTTCGAGCACCAAGGCGTAAATGTAAAGAGCTTGGCGCGCGCATCTTTGCAGCTTGCCAGTACTGGCCGCATTCAGTCCGGCGGCAGCACGATTACAATGCAAGTCGCAAAAAACTTCTTCCTCAGTCAGGAACGCACTTTCGACCGAAAATTCAATGAGATACTTTTGGCTTTAAAGATTGAGCGCGAACTTGAAAAACCGGAAATCCTTGAACTTTACCTAAACAAAATCTATCTAGGGAATAGGGCATATGGCATAGAAGCCGCAGCAAATGCTTATTATGGGAAGAGCATCAAAGAACTGACGCTTGCTCAGGCGGCAATGATCGCCGGCCTTCCTAAAGCCCCGTCAAAATACAACCCTATCGCATCACCAGATCGGGCGCTGATTCGCAGAAACTGGATACTAGGCCGTATGCAGGAGCTTGGTATGATTACTCCAGAACAGCAGGCCGAAGCCCGCAAGGCGCCAGTCACTGCCAGCTATCATGGCGCACAACCCGAGGCGAACGCGCCTTACGTAGCGGAAATGGCTCGTCAGGAAATCGTCAATCGCTTTGGCGTAGACGCCTATACCGACGGCTACAATGTCATTCTGACAATCGACAGCAAATTACAGAAGGAAGCGGATGCCGCCTTAAAGCGGGGACTCGTCGAATACAGCGAACGCCATGGCTACAAAGGTCCCGCCGGACACATAGATGCGCCAGAGGGTGATGAAGCGCTTAATATTGTCGTAGAGCGCTTAAAAGAGTTCCCCTCTGTTGGAGCTCTCAAGCCTGCATGGGTCGTCGCCGTCACAGAGAAGAAAGCGACTCTCTTAATGTCCTCCGGCGACACCGCCACACTACTCTGGGAAGGTATGGCCTGGGCGCGCAAGTACGTCCATGTTAACGAACGCGGCGGTTCTCCCAAGAAAGCGGAGGATATATTCAAGCAGGGCGACGTCATTTATGTGAAACAGCATGATGACAAACTGTTCCTCAGCCAGATTCCCAAGGTTCAAGGCGCCGTAGTGTCACTTGCGCCAGGAGATGGCGCCATTTTGGCGCTGACTGGCGGCTTTGACTTCTTCTTGAGCAAATTCAACCGCGCCACTCAGGCATTGAGACAACCCGGCTCCAACTTCAAACCTTTTGTTTATCTGGCGGCCCTGGAGAATGGAGCCACCGCCTCGACAACAATAAATGACGCTCCCGTTGTTTTTGAAGACGCCAATCTTGAGGACTCATGGCGACCGCAAAACTCATCCCTGAACTTTAACGGCCCAATGAGGCTAAGAAAGGCGCTTTATCAGTCCCGCAACCTTGTTTCTATACGCTTGCTGCAAAAAGTCGGTATCGACACAACCGTCAAATTCCTCTCGCAAGTCGGATTTGAGGAAAGCCGAATCCCTCGCAACCTCTCACTTGCTTTAGGCTCGGTTGAATACACGCCAATGAATGTAGTGTCGGGCTACGCGGCCATCGCCAACGGCGGATACAAAGTAAGCCCCTACCTTATAGACAAAGTCATCGACTATAACGGCAAAGTTGTTTATCAAAGTAATCCTGCTGTGGCGTGCAGCCAATGTGACAGCAATCGCAGGAATTCTGACAGCAAGGACCAACCTCAGAGCAATATTGCCCCCCCAATTGCTGACCCGAGGTCGGTCTATATTTTAAATAGCATCTTGCAAGACGTTATCAAGCGAGGCACTGCAACTAAAGCCTTGTCTCTTGGCAGAAGCGACCTTGCAGGAAAAACTGGCACAACCAATGATCAGGTTGACGCCTGGTTCTCTGGCTACAACGCTAATATTGCGACGACTGTTTGGGTAGGCTTTGATCAGCCGTCAACGCTAGGTCGTCGAGAATACGGCAGCCGCGCCGCACTCCCCATATGGATCGACTTTATGGAAGACGCCCTCAAAGATACACCAGAAGCACAGCTCAAGCAGCCGCCCGGCATAGTCACGGTCAAGATTGACCCGAACACCGGCGAGCGCGCTGCGCCCGGACAGGATGACGCGATTTTTGAAATGTTTAAGGCAGAGACTGTGCCACAAGTGGTGCGTCAAGACTCCCCTACCTATGACGGAGGGAGCAGCGGCTCCAGCGATACGCCGCTAATGGAGATGATTTTTAATTAGCCCTCCTTCATCCCAAAAAAAGCCGCGCAATTGCGCGGCTTTTTTTGGCAGCTCAAATCACACGATTTTAATATCGTCGATTGAGTTCAATGGATAGTGCTCTGGATAAGGCAAACGAGCCACACCTGAGTCAACCGCGGCTCTGGCGACAGCCGCACACACTTCGGTCAACAGACGAACGTCCATCGGCTTGGGGATAATATAGTTCTTACCAAACTCAAACTTTTCGCCGCCATATGCGTCCACCACATCCTGCGGCACTGGCTGTTTAGCCAGTTCACGAATAGCGTTCACTGCCGCGACTTTCATCTCTTCATTAATGGCGGTTGCACGCACATCAAGGGCGCCGCGAAATATGAAAGGGAAACCCAGAACGTTGTTAACTTGGTTCGGGTAATCAGAACGCCCGGTAGCCATGATCAAATCGTCACGAGCCGCCAACGCCAGCTCAGGCTTGATTTCCGGATCAGGGTTGGAGCACGCGAAAATCACCGGATTCGGCGCCATGCTCTTCAACATATCCACCGAAAGCAGATCTGGGCCAGAGAGACCCACAAATACATCGGCCCCCTCACACGCGTCAGCCAGAGTACGCTTGTCAGTCTCCAACGCGAACATAGCCTTATATTGGTTGAGGTCATCACGACCGCTATGAATGACGCCTTTACGGTCAATCATATAAATGTTTTCCGATTTCGCGCCGCAGCTAATCAACAGCTTCATACAGGCCACCGCCGCAGCGCCCGCGCCCAGACACACAATTTTGGCTTCGCCAATTTGTTTGCCTTGCAGCTCCAACGCATTCAGCATGCCTGCCGCTGTAACAATGGCCGTGCCATGTTGATCATCGTGAAATACGGGGATAGAGCACTGCTCAATAAGCACTCTTTCAATTTCGAAACACTCTGGCGCTTTGATATCTTCAAGGTTAATTCCCCCGAAGGTATCCGCGATACGAGCGACCGTGTCAATAAACGCCTGTGGACTCTCCGCTTTGACTTCGATATCAAATACGTCGATTCCAGCGAAGCGCTTGAACAACACCCCTTTGCCTTCCATGACCGGCTTGCTGGCCAAGGGTCCTAAGTTACCCAGCCCAAGAATGGCCGTCCCATCAGATATCACCGCTACCAAATTCCCCTTATTGGTGTAGCGATATGCATTCTCCGCATCTTTGGCGATTTCGCGAACAGGCTCAGCTACGCCCGGGCTATAAGCCAGGGACAGATCACGAGAAGTCGCCGTAGGTTTGGTAATCTCAACACTCAACTTACCCGGGCGCGGTTGTGCATGATACTCCAGCGCCGCTTTTTTCAACTCGTCTGACATTGCTTTTATCCTACTCTCTAATGATGGGATTACCGTCGCCCAAAAGGCTAAACGAACCTCCACTTTTTTATATATTTTATATTGCCCGAAAGAACCGGAGGCACATTATTACTTGTTTAATTTCTGCGCTCAAGGGAAACCACGGCGGTTTCAGCGACTTAAGCAAAACCTGGGGCGATACAGGTCCAGAAAATAAAAAAGGCGCCAATGGGCGCCTTTTTTATTATTGGGTGTTCTGCGATTAGCTGGAACGACCCATGCGACCGCCGAAACGCTTTTTAAAGCGATCAATACGTCCGCCAGTATCCAGAACCTTCTGCTTACCAGTATAGAAAGGGTGGCAGCTGGAGCATACGTCGATGTGAATATTTTCACACAGAGTAGACTTGGTCTTGATAATATTACCGCAACTGCAGGTTGCAGTAATTTCTTTATATTCCGGGTGAATACCTTGCTTCATAACCTTACCTCGCTTAAAACCTGCCGCTACCCGAACCCTGAACTTGTCGGGCACCGCAATGTTAGGCAAACTAGCGCACAACCAATTTGGCCTGTGGAAAAGACGCGTGATCATACCAGATTGTGAACAATTCACAAGCATTAGATTCCTTTAATCTGAAATGTCAACCTCTTTCGTAGTAACCGTAGCGCTGCCAGTCCCTCTCCGCCGGCAATTTGACTATCTTCCATCACATCCCACAGATCTCCGGGAAAACTACCCGCCAGGTTCGCGAGTGCAGGTTCCTTTTGGACGCAGGAGTCTGACCGGGGTCATCCTCGCTATATCCGACGAGTCAGAGCTGCCAATATCCCGGCTCAAGCCCGTCGCAAAAGTACTTGATCGCGCACCGTTGATTCCGTCTGTCATTCTCCAGTTATGCCAGTGGGTCGCCGATTACTATCATGCTCCAATCGGGGAGGTGGTATTCGCCGCTCTCCCCCCGCCGCTGCGCACAGCAAACGCCGATACAGATATCATCAGTTCTCTACAGGAGACTTATTGGGGGGCTACCTCGTTGGGCCTCTCCGCCGGCAATGCAGAACACCTGATAAAAGGAGCCAAACAAAAGCAGTTGTGGGGCTTACTATTAAAAAGAAAGTCCATGCTGCAAGGCGATATTACAGGCCTGGGATACTCTCTAACCCAATTGCGCGCCCTTAGCGCAAAAGGGCTGATTCAGCCGCATTCTCATATCCCTGGTGGAGGAGGCGCCGCCCCCCAAATTATTGAGCCGCCGCAGCTCAACCAGGAACAACAGGAAGCCCTCAACAGGATCTCCTCTGAGCCAGATAGCTTCCGTACTATATTGTTGAACGGTGTCACCGGCAGCGGAAAAACGGAAGTCTATTTAGCCTGGATCGCACTCGCTCTCTCCCAGCGCCCTGATAGCCAGTTTCTTGCTCTTGCACCGGAAATATCCCTCACTCCCCAGTTGCGACAACGCTTCGCCTTACGCTTTGGCGACAAAGTGGCCGCCTACCACAGCGCTCTCACTGACAAAGAACGCATGCGCGTGTGGATAAATATTCTTGAGGGGCGGACGCAGATAGTCATTGGGACTCGCTCTGCGGTGTTTCTACCGTTCAATGATCTGGCAGGGATTATTGTGGACGAGGAGCACGACAGCTCATTCAAACAGCAGGATGGCGCCCGTTATAACGCGAGAGACCTTGCCATACTGCGCGCCAAAGAGCACAGCTGCCCTATCGTACTGGGCTCCGCCACCCCTTCACTGGAGTCACTCATGAACGCCCGCGGGGGACGCTATGAATCTGTTCTATTGCGACAACGAGCTGTCAACGCCGACACGCCCAGCATTAGACTGCTGGATATCAAAAGCCGTCCTCTGCATGGCGGCATATCCCCTCCTTTATTAGAGGAGATAAAACAGCACTTGACGGAGCAACGCCAGGTCATGCTTTTCATCAATCGCAGAGGATTCTCCCCTACATTGATGTGTGTCGAGTGTGGGTGGCTGGCCGAATGCCAGCATTGCGACGCCCGTTTGACTTATCACATGAAAGCGGCCCTACTCCGCTGTCATCATTGCGATAGCACATACTCACTCCCAACATGCTGCCCAAAGTGCAAACAAGACTCTCTCAAAGCAGTCGGCGCCGGCACGGAGCGCACCGAGGAGTTCTTGGAAACGACATTTCCTGACACCCCCGTCATTCGCATCGACCGGGATACAACCCAAACCAAAGGCAGCCTTCAGGATAAGCTCCTTCAAATTCGCAGCAATGAACCCTGTATTATTGTCGGCACTCAAATGTTGGCGAAAGGGCACGACTTTCCCAACCTGGCGTTAGTCGGAATTATTAACGCCGACAGTGGATTATTCAGCAGCGACTTCAGAGCGGCGGAAAAAACGGCGCAGTTATTACTGCAGGTGGCGGGTAGAGCGGGACGCTCCGCCGTGGAAGGCAAAGTCATCATTCAAACCCTATTCCCGAGCCACCCTTTACTCCAAGCCATCGCCGCCCAGGATTACAACGCTATTTGCGAGGAAGAGCTGCACATTCGCGAAGCAGGCAGGCTACCGCCCTTTACAAGTATGGCGCTGATTCGGGCGGAGGCCCCCCTGCTGGAGGCTGCGTTGGGCGGACTCTGGTCGCTAAAAGAATCTCTTCTGGAACTTCTGAAGTTTAATGACGGTTTGCAAATAGAGGTTCACGGCCCCTTCCCTAGCGTGATGCAGCGAAAACAGAACCGTTTCCACGCAATCCTGTGGCTATTCGCTCCTCAAAAAGCAGAGTTGCGACAGTTTCTGAAGCATTGGCTACGATATAGTGAAGGGATAGCGACGCCATCCGGTTTTAGATGGCTGATTGACGTCGATCCGTTGGAAACGCTATAGCGTGCGGTTGCGAGTTGATTCTGCGACATGGATAATGGCGGGCTTGACGAAGGTTGCGCCGAGAGAGCGGCTATCTCAGGATTATGCGCCGGAAAGCAAAACCTGCCTTCGTCGGACCTGCCACTGTAATAACAGACTGACTGATCTTTAGGTAAATGAGTAAAAAAGCCGCTACAAAGCAACCTGAAAAGAAAATTTCACCTTGGGTCTGGTTTATCAACCTGGGTTTGGCCGCCGCCTTTCTCTATTTTCTGTTTTACTTGAACTCTGTGCCTGCAACCAAGTTAAACACAGGAATTCCTTCCTCCGCGACAGCGCAGACATCCAAACCCAACTCTTCCGCCAATGTCGCCAAGACAGCAACCAAAGAGTCGGACGAACCACGTTTCAAGTTCTACGACATGCTTCCGGAGACGGAAGTCGTGGCCCCCAAAGTGGAAGCCTATACGCCCAAAAAATCCAACGAGGCAATTATCTATATGCTGCAAACAGGCTCTTTCAGAGAGTTTGACGATGCGGAAAAACAGCGCGCCACCATTGGGTTTCAGGGCTTAAAAGCCCAAGTGGAAGAAGTTAAGCTTTCCAGTGAAAATGTTTGGTATAGAGTACAAGTCGGCCCATTTTCGTCACGATCAAAAATGAACAGCGCCATGGACCGCTTGGTCGCCATCAACATTCAACCCCTGGTGAAGAAACAAAAGCGGGAGAATTAATCCCGCGTCCCGCCATACTGCGCCGGGCCGTTCCGGCAATAGATATTCCATCTTGGCTACGACTATTTTCTACCCGCCCGCTTCCTTGAAATAGCCGCCATCGGCTCCATATACCTTTCCTTACGGTTATTCATTCAATCGCCTGGAGAAAGGCATGACCACCATTGTTTCAGTCCGTAGAGACGGTAAGGTCGCCATGGGCGGCGACGGCCAGGTATCCCTGGGCAATACAGTTATGAAGGGGAACGCCCGCAAAGTGCGCCGCCTCTACCACAATAAAGTAATCGCCGGTTTCGCTGGCGGCACAGCTGACGCATTTACATTGTTTGAGCGTTTTGAAGCCCAGTTGGAAAAACATCAGGGCAATCTCGTCAGAGCCGCCGTTGAACTCGCCAAAGACTGGCGAACCGATCGCGCCTTGCGCCGCCTGGAAGCCCTATTGGCGGTCGCCGACAATAAAGCTTCATTGATCATCACCGGCAACGGCGACGTCATAGAACCAGAGAATAGCTTGATAGCCATTGGTTCCGGCGGCCCCTATGCTCAAGCTGCGGCGCGCGCGCTACTTGAAAATACAGAGCTTGAAGCGTCCGATATCGTTAAGAAGAGCCTGGTAATAGCGGGGGACATCTGCGTTTTCACCAACCAGAACCTGACGCTGGAAGAAATTGACGGGACTCAGACTCCCTCCACTGTGTAAGAGAAGGTTTAAACAATGTCGTCCATGACTCCCCGTGAAATAGTTCAGGAGCTAGACAAGCACATCATAGGGCAAGACTCCGCCAAGCGCGCGGTCGCAATCGCACTGCGCAATCGCTGGCGTCGCATGCAGATCGATGAAGGTCTGCGTGAAGAAGTCACTCCCAAAAATATTCTGATGATCGGCCCTACCGGTGTAGGGAAGACTGAAATCGCCCGGCGTCTGGCCAAACTGGCTGATGCGCCATTTATAAAAGTAGAAGCTACCAAGTTTACAGAAGTGGGCTATGTCGGCCGCGACGTAGAGTCCATCATTCGCGATTTGGCGGATATGGCCATCAAGCTTCTACGCGAGAAAGAAATGACGAAAGTGGAGAACCGCGCACTGGACGCCGCCGAAGAGCGTATTCTGGACGCCCTGCTTCCTCCTGCACGCTCATTCAACAGCGATGCGCCAGTAGAGAAAGAGTCCGCCGCCCGCCAGGTGTTTCGCAAGAAACTGCGCGAAGGCACGCTGGATGACAAGGAAATAGACATTGAGATCAAGGCCACCCCAGTCGGCGTAGAAATCATGGCGCCTCCTGGTATGGAGGAAATGACCAGCCAGCTGCAAAGCATGTTCTCCAATATGAGCGGCGACCGTAAGCGCACCAAGCGTATGAAAGTGGCGGAAGCCATGAAAAAGGTCAAGGATGAAGAAGCCGCCAAGCTGGTCAACGAGGAGGAAATCAAGCAACGCGCCCTGCGTGCAGTGGAAGAGAACGGGATTGTATTCATTGATGAAATCGATAAAGTCGCCAAGCGTTCGGAAACCAGCTCCGCAGACGTATCTCGAGAAGGCGTACAGAGAGACCTGTTGCCGCTGATCGAAGGCTGCACCGTCAGCACTAAATTCGGCATGCTGAAAACGGACCACATCCTTTTCATCGCCTCAGGCGCATTCCATCTCGCCAAACCTTCCGATCTGATTCCAGAGCTTCAGGGACGCCTGCCAATTCGGGTGGAACTGGATGCACTGTCGCCCAGCGACTTCCAGCGCATTTTGACCGAGCCGAATGCCTCACTGACTGAACAGTACGTCGCCCTGATGAAAACCGAAGGCGTAGATATCAGCTTCAGTGAAGGAGCCATTCAGCGCATTGCTGAAATCGCATGGAAAGTTAATGAGAAGACTGAGAATATCGGCGCCAGAAGGCTGCATACCGTCATGGAAAAGCTGCTTGAAGAAGTTTCCTTCGCGGCGGGCGATAAGATCAGAGATAGCTTTGAGGTCACTGCTGAATATGTCGACAAATGCCTGGGCGAGCTATCGGAAGACGAAGACCTCAGTCGCTATATTCTCTAGTATCTCCATAGGAAACATCATTTATGTCTGCACCCCAGGCCCCTATTCCACGACAAATTCAACTCCACCAACAATCGGCGACGCTTGAGTTAAGCTATACCGAAACAGAGACTTATGTGTTGGAAGCGGAGTTTTTGCGTGTGCTCTCGCCTTCTGCGGAAGTGCGAGGGCATGGGGGCAAGGGGGCTGTGCTACAAACGGGCAAGCGCCTAGTACGCATAGACGGCGTAGAGGCCGCAGGTAATTACGCGTTAAAGCTGACATTTAGCGACGGCCATGACAGCGGCATTTACTCTTGGTCGTATCTATACGATCTGTGTCAAAACAAGGAGCGCTACTGGTCGGATTATCTTGCGCAACTAGAAGCCGCCGGCGACTCCAGGGACTAACGCCGGCGCCGCCCTTTCGAAAAGAAAAAACCCTTCGTCCAAATGGGGTTTGATAGGAGGGGGAAATCGGACGAAGGGTAAAACCTCAAATTATGTTCTTAGCGCTCTGCAATAAATCCGCCACACCTTCCAGGCTATTGCCGATCCGGCTTAAATAGCTGACATTACTGCGCTTTTCATTCGCCACATAGACCGGCAGCATTTCACCATAAAGACTCGTACTGATAGTCCTCTGTTCGTCTTCAAGAATATCTCTGCGGATGGTGACGCCGTATGGCGCAAACTGCTCTGACAATGCGTCATATCTGTGCAACAAGTCCTGCCTGGTCATCTGGTATGCGTGCTCGCAGACGATACGGCGCGACTGGAAACTGAAAACGTTGGAGAAAAACAGTTTAGCGTCATAACGGGCCGGCTCAAACAGCACAATATCCGCATCAGGGTATTCGCTTTCATACATGGCCATTCCTGCGCGCATACGGGAATAAACCATGGTTCTGTATGTCTGTGACCAGATATTCGGCATCCCTTTGTTGAGTAATGCGCCCTGCGCCATGGTTCCCGCTTCCACCGCCTGTTGCACATCTATTGGCACGACCGGGTTTATCGCCACTACCAGGTCTGCGCCGTCTTCCAATGCCACTGAAGCATGCATCCCTTTCCGCAATATACCGTCGACATAGTGACGACCGTCAATTTCCACAGGCGTATAAATGCCAGGGGCGGCGACACTGGCTTGCACCGCCTTGGAGATAGGAACGTGATCATAGCCAGGCGAGCCAAAGCGAACAGCGTCGCTGCTTTCAAGGTCCGCTGCGATCAAATACAAGCGACGACTGAGTTTTCTAAAGTCATTGGTTCGTCCCAACAGGCTGTAGGAACGTTCTAGATATTCATGCAAGCCTTCGTTTTCAAACAAACCGGAGGGGGCCGCCTGCGCGAGAATCGTCATGGCTTCCAGTAGGCTTTGATCGCGCGGATTTTCGATAAATTTGGCGCATGCCTCCATCACCAGCCCAGGAATGGAAACGGCCCGACGGAGATATTCGCGTAAGGCGGGTCGGTAAAATACGCCCGGGTGAAAAGGGTGTACGTCCGCTTCGTTTTTGACAAATATCCGGCACATCTGCGCCGTGGTCATCTGATTGGCCAAATTCGCCGCGACGAATGCCCCCGCGCTAACGCCGACGTAGACGTACAGGTCGTTGAAGTCCAGTCCATCTAATGCCTCGTCCAGAGCCCGCAAAGCGCCAATTTCATAGATGCCGCCCAGCGCGCCCCCGCCTCCCAATACCAGCCCGATTTTTGGGCCGGCCTTATTTTTCTCAGGGATTGCCGCCATTAGTTCTCCAACCTTTTAATTTCAGCTCGTGCTTGATAGTGCGCGTGATCACTGCGCAGATGGCTTTTCTTGTTATGTGATTTAATTCAAACGCTAGCAGACGGAATTAGAATATTCATACTAAATAAACGCCGTCTCGAAAAGCCCCACATGGCGATATAACGACGCATTTTCCTTTATTCTATCGACATTTTGACGCGTTTAACGCTCAAGCTCATTAAAGCGCCTTTCAGGGTGATGCGTCACTGAGACTTTGGTTTAGCTGATTAGTTTTGCCGCACCGGTCGCGTGAGATGCTCAAACCCGACTTCTTTCAAGGCAAACTCCAGCGTGCTCTTAATGACCTGAGGGCTATCCATAATTAATAATCTACGTAACAAGTCCTCCGCCCAGCGCAATGAGATCGAGCGCAGTACGGATTTTACTTTTGGTAGATTCACCGCATTCATGGACAGCACGTCATATCCCATCGCCGTTAGCAAAATGGCGCCGCCGGGATCTCCCGCCAGCTCTCCGCATATGCTCGCCTGCTTCCCGACGGCATGAGCGTCGCAGGCAATCTTATAGAGCGCCTGCAATACAGAAGGATGGAAAGAGTGATATAACGATGCGACTCGGGGATTGTTGCGATCCACCGCCAACATATACTGAGTCAGGTCATTGCTGCCTACGGAAATAAAGTCCACCCGTTCAGCAATTTCTTTGACCTGAAAAATTGCGCTGGGCACTTCAATCATTACGCCCACTGGCGGCATCCGCACGTTGGCGCCTTCTTCTCGGACCTCGTGATAGACACGATAGATCAGATGCAACGCCTCTTCTATTTCCGAGATATTGGAAATCATGGGAAGCATGATACGCAGATTATCCAGGCCTTCGCTGGCTTTCAGCATCGCCCGCACCTGCACCAGGAATATTTCCGGGTGATCCAGCGTCACGCGAATGCCGCGCCAGCCCAGAAAAGGATTCTCCTCGCTGATCGGGAAGTAACTCAACGCCTTATCTCCCCCAACATCCAGCGTGCGCATGGTGACCATGCTGGGCGCAAAGGCTTCTAATTGCTCGCGATAGCAATCCCGCTGCTCCTGTTCGCTGGGAAAACGGTCGTTGATCATGAAGGGTACTTCCGTGCGATACAGCCCAACCCCTTCTGCGCCGTGATTCAAGGAGCGCACGACATCCGTCATCAAGCCTGTATTGACCCACAATGTCATGTGATGGCCGTCTTTAGTGACGCAAGGAAGATCGCGCAACTCTTCCAGGCCTTTCGATATTTGCTGCTCTTCCTCAACGATTGAGTTGTAGTAACTCAAGAGCTCAGGAGATGGATGGCTGTATATTTCGCCGTTGTAGCCATCAATGATGATATCTCTGTCATCCAGCTTATTGATGGGCATATCTATAACGCCCATCACACACGGCAAGCCCATTGCTCTGGCGAGAATCGCTACATGGGAATTGCCCGAACCTTGTACCGACACCAGACCGACCAGTTTCTCGCGCGGAGCCTCTCCCAGCATGGATGGCGTCAGTTCCTCACTCACCAGAATCGTGTTTTCCGGATACTCACGCTGTTCATCAATATGCTGCTTCTGCAGATAGGCCAGAACCCTTTGCCCCAGGTCTTTGATATCGACAGCCCGCTCCCGCAGGTAGGCGTCATTGATCGCCTCGAAGTGACGCACATATTCCTGCACGACGACCTTAAGACTGCCCTGAGCCCAGTTGCCTTCGCGGATGAAGTTTTTCACTTCGCCGCTCAGCGCATTGTCATCCAGCATTCCCAAATAAACGTCGAATAAGGCCTGCTCTTCCGGCCGCAACTGCGTCGACAGGCGTTCGCCCACCTCTTTAATATCCTGCCGCACCGCCGCAACTGCAGCGTCAAACAGCGCCATCTCCGCTTCTATATCCGTGCAGGGCTTTTCCGGCACGGCTTTCAAGTCAGCATGAGGAAACTTGACGACGCATTTACCGATTGCGACGCCTGACGCGCCTGCAACGCCTTTAAAACAAATGTCCCGGGCTTTCTGTCCAGTAAAATTTAGCCCGGAGATAATTCCAGTCGCTTCCCCATGCGCGATAACCGCGGCGAGCTGGGCGGATATGGTAACCAGGAAGGCTTCTTCACTTTCATCAAACAGACGAGTGGCCTGCTGCTGAACAACCAACACGCCAAGTACTTTACGGTGATGAATAATAGGAACGCCGAGGAAGGATTTATACTTTTCTTCGCCGGTTTCAGGGAAATAACGATAACGGGGGTGGGCTGGCGCATTATGCAGGTTAAGAGGCTCTTCACGCACTCCTACTAACCCAACCAACCCCTCGGAGTGCCCCAGCTTAACCTTACCGATGGACTCAGGATTCAGCCCTTGAGTGGCCATCAAAATATAGTGATTGGTCTCTGGATCCAGTAAGTAGATGGAGCACACCTCGGTATCCATAGACTCATGTACGCGTTTGACAATAAGCTCCAGCGCCTCCCCCAGATTCGGAGCGGCGTTGACTTCTTGTACAATACTACGCAATACACTCAGCATAGGCGGAACGCTTTAACTTTCCTCACGCTTGAACAAGACCGGAGCGAACTCCCTCATCGCCCGCCGATACACCTCTCGTTTGAAGGATACTACCTGCCCGAGGGGATACCAATAGCTGACCCAGCGCCAGCCGTCAAATTCAGGCTTGTCCGTGTAATTAGTGCAGATTTCCGATTCATCCGCCAATAATTGCAGCATGAACCACTTTTGCTTTTGCCCCACACACACGGGATGAGAGTCATAGCGAATCATTTTCTTCGGCAGGCGGTAACGCAGCCAGCCGCGGGTGCCAGCGACAATCTCTACAGCCTCAGGCGGCAGCCCCACTTCTTCTTTTAGCTCTCTGAACAGAGCCTCTTCAGGCGATTCATCTTTCTTAATTCCGCCTTGGGGAAACTGCCAGGAGTCTTGTCCAATACGTCTGGCCCAGAACACTTCACCCTGAGGGTTGCACAGTATGATGCCGACGTTGGGACGGTAACCTTCAGCGTCTATCACAAACTGCCATCCTTATAATTTTTTTCAACATTGTTCCACAATTGAACAGCTGTACACAAATTAGCTTTACTTTAAGGGCTTTTAGCTAACTCTTCTAATAATAAATTAGGATTTAGTCAATAAATAACAGAATGTCACCCTGAACGCCCGTCACGCCTCGTTTCCGCTACAGTTGGCCGCTACGGATCGATTTCCTTTATAGTGTACAATTCCCACGCCCATCACAGAGGAGTTTAAGCATTGGCTCTAGCTATTTTTGATCTGGACAATACTCTCATCGCCGGCGATAGCGATCACGCCTGGGGCGATTTTCTGGTTCACAGAGGAATTGTCGATCAGGAAGACTTCAAACGCGTTAATGACGAGTTCTATCAGGATTACCTTCAAGGTCAGTTGGATATCTTCAAGTACCTGGGATTCGCCCTCAGCCCACTGACCCAGCATCCTCTGGAGCGATTGCACCAGTGGCGAAAAGAGTTTGTCGAGGAGTCAATTCGTCCTCTCCTGCTTCCCAAAGCGCTTGAGCTGTTACGCAGGCACCGCGATAGCGGCGATTATCTACTCATCATCACCGCCACCAATCGCTTCGTCACCCAGCCGATCGCCGACCTGCTGGAAGTCGATGAGCTCATCGCAACCGAACCTGAGTTCATCAATAACCGTTATACAGGCAAAGTCAGCGGCGTCCCAAGCTATCAGGCAGGAAAAGTGACGCGTCTGCGTGAGTGGCTGCAGCACAACCCTTATGATCTGTCAGACGCCTATTTCTATAGTGACTCCCACAACGATATTCCCCTCCTGGAGCATGTGGGCCGCCCAGTCGTCGTGGATGGCGACGAACGACTATTGCAAACTGCACGCGAGCGCGGCTGGGAAATCATGAGTCTGCGCCCATGAGAATGGGCGGACGTCATATTGCGATTCAGCTACTCTTGCTGTGCGTCGGATTAACTGCCTGCGATAAAAGCGCTGAGCGGAATTCTCCCACTGAATCTCCAGCGCCACAGCAGACCGCCACGCCACTCCCCGCACAGGAACAGAGCGACGCCAAAGCTACGGAAGAGGCGCTTGTGTCGCCACTTTGGAGCGCGGCTACGGAGAGACATGACGCCGCCCTGCACGCGATTGAAAAGCTGAATCGGGGTCTGCAGCAATTTATCAGCGCCCCAACGCCAGAATCTCTCAGCGAAGCCAGAGAGGACTGGCTACAGGCGCATACGGCGTTACAAGAGCTCAAAGTATGGGGCCAACTGCCGGCGGCGAAAAGCTACCTCAATCACAAGATGTCTGGAGCGCCTTACACTCGCGCATCGCTATTGGACGCTGCGCCGCTGCTGGGCGGTTACCTTGACGAAGTGCCCGGTTATCCGAAAAGTGGGCTGACCTACGCGGAAGACCTTGAGTTAGACAACGCAACGTTAAGTGAGCAGCATCAGTTTGCGGACGAGTACTATCTGGTTTACGGAATGCATCCGATTGAGTTCATGCTCTGGTCGCATAACGATCCTGCGCAACAGTCCACTCGTTTTATCGTGAATGCCGCCCCCCCTGACACAGAACGTCGACGCGAACTTCTGCGCTTGCAAGGTGAGCGTCTGCTACAGGATATGACGGAGCTCGCCGCCGCTTGGCGACCGCCTTCAGGGAGTATATTCCTGAAAGGAAAAAGCATGAGCCAGATGGAAGCAGTGCGGGAAGCCAACCCCTGGCTTATCGCTTTAATCGACTTTATTGATCGTGAAGTAGTCGGCGCCTTGAAACCTAAAGACGGCGAACCCGGCTGGCGATTTCAGGAACACTTGGAATTCAGTCAGGACGCCGCCCATTTTTGGCGCGGGCGAATGAAAGCCATGCAGCCTTTTCTGACAGAACCTGCATTGTTTACTGACGCCCAGACCCGCAACAGTCTGAAGGAACTCCGTCTTAAACTGGAAGGCTGCCTGACTGCATTGAGCCCCACTGCCGAGGATAACGAAGAACAGATCGCCATTTGCGAGAATCAGGCGCTGCAACTTCGGGAACAAATCATCATCCGATTCGCCGGAAACTAAGTCTTCTTTCTCATGGCCGGATAACTCCGGCCATCATGCCCCCAACGAACCATCACAAGGTAGGCGTAATGCGCAGCAGCATGGCTTTGATATAGTCCGTTTCAGGTATCGCGGGGAGAATCGGATGATCAGCGCCCTGCCCGCCCTGGAATATCAATTGCGCCGTACGGTCGACCTCTCGCGCCGATGCTCGCAGGATATCTCTCAGACGCTCTGCCGAAAGGTGCATGGAGCAAGAGGCTGACATCAGCATGCCGCCAGGAGCCGTCAATCGCAGCGCCAGCTGATTCAAGCGTTGATAGGCGCGCTCACCCTGCTTTTGATCTTTACGACGAGGTATCAAGGCAGGCGGATCGACAATGACCACATCAAACTTTTCTTTTTCCTGGCATAGATTTTCCAACGCATTGAACGCATCCTCACGGATAAAGCGACACGGTGGATTATCCATCTGCTGGCGACAGTTGCGTTGCGCCCATTCCAGTGCGCTTTCAGATGAATCGACGAATGTGACCGATTCCGCCCCATTGGCCAAGGCTTGCACACCCCAGCCGCCAACGTAACTGAACAAGTCCAGCACACGCTTGCCTTTCACCCAGGGAAACAAAGCCGCGCGGTTGGGGCGATGATCATAGAACCATCCTGTTTTTTGGCCGCCCTGCGCAGGCGCGGACATGGACACGCCGTTTTCAACCACCTCCAGCGCTTCGATCTCATCCCCAAAACACCGGGTATAGCGCTCCAACCCTTCCACTTCACGCATCTTGCCGTCATTCTTCATGATCACAGTGCGAGCGGAGAAATTATTCTTCAGGATATCGACGACATCATCCTTGAATTGCTCCATTCCCGCCGTGGAGATTTGCGCCACGAAATCAGCGCCAAAACGGTCAATCACTAAACCAGGCAGTCCGTCGCTATCGCCAAACACCATTCGATAGTGCGGGGAGCCGAACAACTGACTACGCCATTCGTCCGCCGCCTGCATCCGTTTTTTCAGCAAGGAGCGGGAGAGAAACAGTTTGGGGCTGCGGCTGACAATACGCGCGCAGATCAAGGCGTGGGGGTTGGCAAAGGCCGCCGCCAGCGGTTTTCCCTTAGCGTTTTCAATAACGACCGGCTGCCCCGCCGCCAATTCAGTCAGTGGCGTTTTCTGAATATCGATTTCGTTGCTGTATACCCACAAGTGTCCGCTACGAAGCCGTTTGTCGGCATTTTCCCGTAAACGCAATACGCCCGCGTCCATATTCGCCCCTTAATTAGTTGCCGCGCCGCTGGCGCTAGTGATTCGATGAAACGGCGCGGATTATAACTGATAAAGCCCTCTCAAAGCCGCTTAATATCAGTCAGGCTCGATATCTTCAACACCCCAGACTTTTTCAGTTGGGCTAAACTTATTTTTGCGGCGCCGCATCCGCTGCATTCACATAGGAGTCCTCATGAGCACCGAACTCAACGAAGAGCAGATTCAGCATATTCTGCAGGGAATAAAAATACCGCCGCAGCCGCAAATCCTGGTGGATATTCAAATGGAGCAGGTCATGCCCGATCCGGATATCAGCCGTATCGCCCAGCTGATCAGTCAGGACGTGGGACTCGCCGGCACCGTCTTGAAGTTCGTAAACTCCCCCATGTTCGGCCTCTCAAACAAGATTGCGTCCATCGCCCAGGCGGTTTCTCTATTGGGCCTGAAAAGCGTGGTCAATATCATCAACGGCATTTCCATCAAGGGGGAGATGTCTGATGAGCATATCGTGGAACTCACCCGCTTCTGGGATACCGCTAACGATATTTCCAGCATCTCCGCCAATATCGCCAAGAAAATTGGTTATCAGTCCCCGGACGAGGCTTATATGCTGGGATTGTTCCACAACTGCGGCATTCCGTTAATGATTCAGCGTTTCCCTAACTATCTGCAAGTAGTTGAGGAGGCGTACAGCCAAGTCGAAAAGCGCATCACGGAGACCGAGAACGAACGTCTTAACACCAATCACGCGGTAGTCGGCTATTACACTGCAAAATCCTGGAACCTGCCCAAACATATCTGCGAAGCCATTGCTGAACACCACAGCGCGGAAAGAATCTTTGGTGAGCGGGAAAGCCGCAATCCAGAGAAAAAAACCTTATTGGCGGTGCTCAAAATATCCGAACACATCTGTGGTAATTTCCATGTGTTGGGCAGGCAGTCGGAAGACCATGAGTGGAACCGTATTCAAAAAGATGTACTGGAGTTCGTTGGATTAACCAACTATGACGTGGATGAGATGAAAGAGTCGTTTTCAGAAATGGGCGTCAGCGTCAGCAACTACCGCTAAGCTTTTGCGAGTCTAACAGCGCCCGGGGCCATCCCGGACGCATGAGCCAATTATCGAGTCGACGAATCAGCCTTCTTCCGCTTCACACTGCTCGGTGTAAGCCTCGGCATCCATCATGCCTTCCAGCTCTTCAACGTCGGCAATCTTGATTTTAAAGAACCAGCCATCGTTGTAAGGGTCACTGTTGACCAGCTCTGGAGACTCTTGCAGCGCCTCATTGACTTCCACCACTTGTCCGGTCACCGGCGAGTAGATGTCAGATGCAGCCTTGACAGACTCAACCACGCCGGCGTTCTCGCCTGCGCCCAATTCCGCACCGACCTCAGGCAGCTCGACAAACACGATGTCACCCAATAAATCCTGAGCGTGATCGGTAATGCCTACAGTCACCACGCCGTTGTCTTCCAACAACACCCATTCGTGAGTGGGGCTGTATTTCAGTTCGCTTGGAACGCTGCTCATCTTTTGACCCTTCTTTGTCAATTCATTAGTTAATATTCGGGTATTTTATACGGACATACATAGGTTTGCGTTATTAAAATCCTTTTATCGTCATTTCTGGATTGTAGACGATAGGAAAAAATTTACGATACTCGGCAACACCCGCTCAAAGTCTTCAAATTCGTGCGACCCGCCTGATTGCACCCAGAGCGCGCAGTGGGCGAACTTCAGCGCCGCCTCACGATAGTTCAGGGTGGCGTCGCCGGTCTGCACCAAAGTATAAATGCGCTCGCCTATAGTCGGAGATGGAGAGTCCAACGCCAACAGCTCGTCCATATGACGAGGCTCCAGCACATACTCTTCGCCCGTATAAAGATTCTTATTTATTCCCAGATAGTCTTCCAACAAATCATAGGGCCTGACTGCGGGATTAATCAATGCTGAAGAAACGCCGTATCGATGGTGCAGATAAGCTGCATAGTAACCGCCTAATGAGCTGCCGATCACCCCCAGCGGTCTGTCGCCTCCTGCGAAATATTCACGCTCCAACCGCTCCATAGCTACTGCAGGTGAATAATGCAGCGCAGGAATAGCGAGATCCATGTTCGGATAATATTTGGCTAGCCATTGTTGGCTGCATTGCGCTTTAAAAGACTGCGGAGAGCTATTAAAGCCATGTAGGTAAAGAATATAGGAGTGACTCATCAAAACTCGCAAACAAGCGGGAGGTCATCATGACTCTGCGGCAAAAGCCCGTGCTCAATAGCCTTTGCTGGAAAGGTCCACCTCGAACTCTATATGACTGGCGCGCACCACGGATGTGTCCACACGACCATCCGGATACAGCTTCAACCAACGATATCCCGGCGCCAGATTATCCACCGCGAAGTCCTCGCTGTAAGGCTTGAATTGTACGCAGGTAGATGGCGTCGCCAATAGCCGTACGCCGTTGCGCACTTGGTCATATTCCTGGTGAATGTGTCCCCAAAGTACCAGTCGAACGTGATCATATGCGTCGATGACGGCAAAAAATTCGTCTCGGTTATGCAGACCTATGGTGTCCAGCCACGCGCAGTCCACATCGACAGGATGATGATGGAAGCAGATGATCACGTGTTTGCCCTGATCTTTCTCCAGCTCCGCTTTCAACAGCTGTAATTCTTTTTTGGCCAACTTGCCGTATACCTTGCGTCGAACAGAGGAGTCGAGAAAGATTAATTTCCAGGGACCAAAAATTTTCACCTTGGCCAGACACTCAGGATCCTGCACCGCTTTGGCCATGACGCCAGGGTCATCATGATTACCGGAAAACCAGTAGACCGGGCATTGAAACGGCAGCATTTTCTCATGGAAGCACTCATACGCCTCCGTTGACCCATCCTGCGCAATATCGCCGGTGGCGAGCACCAAATCAGGGTTCTCATGGTTCGCGCGCACGAGCGATAAAACCGCATCCAGGCTACGTCGGGTATTCATACCCAATAGAGTGCCGTCCGGTTCCCGCCGCAGATGGGAATCCGTTACCTGAATCACGGTTAACGCTTGGTTGTTGTCTGACGCCACCTCATCATCCGCCGCAGTCTGTGTGTGTTGTTACGGGAAAATCCTTTTGCTTACTTATAAAAAATATATGCCGGATATGGACATTTTCCAGTTAGTCAGTCACATAATCATTGAAATTTGTGTTATTTCACAACAATCAGACACTTTCAGGCTCGTCACCGGCGCTATCTACTCGTCCCTGAATCAGCCGGCTGACATGGAACCGGAGGGATTATAAGTCTCTTAGCTCTTCCGTCGAATGGCCATGGTGCAGACAATAATTCAGCCATTCGGAAAGAAACTGGTTTAATTGCAGTTTTTCATCAGGCAAATGCATTTTGCCGTTAGGATAATCGTTCACCGCCTCGACCCGGGCGTGGTTCACTGCGCTGATGACTTCCGCCATACGCGCGTCGTGATATATCCGCACGGTTAACTGAGGGTTATTCACCCATCGACCAATTGCGTGAACCTGTTCCAAAAACAAGAGGTTAGTATAACGACTGGATTCCAGCACCTTTATACGGATTAACCCCAGATAGGCGGTATGATTATGCAGCGAGTAGGTGACCTCCGAGCCGGCTTCCCTATCGGCGACGAGCTTGCTCAGGCGAAAGTAATTCGCCTCGCAGATAGCTCCGAATTGGGCGATGTCTGGCACGTACCGTTGTTTCACGCATTCTCCTTCGTAATTGAAGTATTCATCATCTCATAAAAACTCGCGCCACTCCGCGAGCAATTGCTCGCGGTTCAATTGCAGCCACTGTAAAGCAATGATTCCCGCCGCATCCCTGATGCGCCCGCTTTCCACCCATGTATAGGCCAGCTCGCGACTCACTACCCGCACGCGAATATCCTCTCCTTCATGGGGCAATCCATACAGCCCTTCAACCCCTTCCGCATTCACCAGGCCACAAAACAGGTCAATGGCTTCCGAGCTTCCGCCAGGAGAAGGCAGATAGTGGTGAATTTTGCGCAAGGCCTTTACTTCCAGCCCCGCCTCCTCCTGAGCTTCGCGACAGGCAACGCTTTCAGGTGTTTCGCCTTCTTCGTTAATTCCCGCCACCAACTCCATCAACCAGGGCGAAGAACCTTCATATAAAGCGCCGATACGAAACTGCTCACAAAGTACAACCAGATCGCGCACCGGGTCGTAAGGAAGCATGCAGGTAGCGCCGCCGCGCACAAACAGCTCCCGGCGAATCGGCTCAGACCAGCCCCCGGCGAACAACTTATGTCTGAGTTCGAGTTTCTGGATCGAGAAGAATCCCTGATAGCCAGTCTGCCTGGAAATCACTTCCACATCGTCTTTACCAAATTGACTGTCCGTCGGCGGATTCTGGGTATCCTGCTTCACCGTTCACCTCTTTCTCATTGTATCCAGATTTCATATCGCCCTTTCTGGCGCGGCTTTCCGCGCAGACAAGCGCAATCATTTCATGTTAAACCATTTTCGATTGCAATGGCTTTACGGCTACTTTCCCGGAATTAAGGCCGCCACGTTTTGAGTTCAAAGCGAGTTAGCAGTGTAGACCATGCATGGCCGCCGCACCCGGGCGCTATTGCGCGGAGCCTATAAATAACCGAAGATACCGCCCTATGTAATCACCGTATACATACGTAATGATTTATTTCCACACTTCGTGATCTAATGAGACGCATTCTGCGTTAAACTGTGCGGCATTTTTAATTCATACGAATTTTCAAGTGTTTACTCCACACAACCCGGACTGTTAAAGAGGGGTGCCCGACGTTATGTTCCGACCAAGCAAATTGCTTATCTCAATCGGGGCGCTATGCCTTAGCGCCTCCACTCAAGCCATGGATCTCGCCACCGCCTACAATAAAGCCCTGCAATACGACTCTGAGCTGGCGGCCGCTTTAGCGGGAAGGAATGCGGAAGCAGAAAGTGTCATCCAAACCCGTGCAGGTCTGATGCCCAGCGTCGGCGCCGGCGCCAGCGTCTCCCACCATGATGTGGACACTCGTCTCAATCCAGATGACAGCTATGTCAGCCAGGGCGGGGAAGTTACCCTGACTCAGCCGCTGTTGAAACTCGACACCTACTACAGCTACCAAGCCAGCAAATACTCCCGTAACCGCGCCGATGAAGACTTACGCAGCGCTGAGCAGGATTTACTGTTTCGCACCGCCGACGCTTACTTTGGCGTCCTCCGCGCCTGGGACAACCTGACCACGGCCAAGCGCGCGGAAGAAGCTTTCAAACGTCAGTGGGAACAAGCGAAAGAGCGCTTTGAAGTTGGACTGATCGCGATTACGGAAGTGCATGAGTCAAAAGCGACCTATGATTCCGGCAAAGTCTCCCGCATCAACGCACAAGGGCAACTGGACGTCGCCCTGGAAAGCCTGCAACGCATCACGGGCGACTATACCGATACCGTACAGGTGCTCAGCGAGGGCTTCCCTGTTGTGCAGGTATCCCCCGACTCCACCGTGAAGTGGGAAGAAATCGCCTTCGCCAACAACCCTCAAGTCTTGGGGGCCAGCTGGAGCGTGCAAAGCGCTCAGAGCAGCGTTTCCGCACAAAAAGCCGGTCATTACCCGACCCTCGACGCTAAAGCGAGTTATGGCTTCAGTGAGTCCGACGGCCGTGGCGCGGCGGATGAACGCAGCAATGATTTGTCGGTGTCTCTAAACCTTTCCGTCCCGATCTATACCGGTGGAGCGACCCAGTCCGGCGTACGTCAGGCAAATTACCGTCTGGAGCAGGCAGAACAGTCGTTGAATACCGCTCAGCGTAATATTCGTCTGCAACTACGCAGTCTTTATCGGACGCTGCAGACCAACATTGAATCGATCCAGGCTCGCAAGCAGGAAATCATTTCCTCCGAGAGCGCGCTCCAGGCGACCCGCGCCGGCTATGATGTCGGTACGCGCAATATCGTTGAAGTTCTGGATTCAGAGCGTCGCTATTACGGTTCGCTCAGCAACTACGCCAACGCACGCTACGACTTCGTGCTGAACACGCTGTCGTTCAAGCAAACCGCTGGCGTCTTGTCGGTCAACGACATCAATGAGCTGAACAAGTGGTTGGCCGAGCCAGTCAACGTGTTGACCCGTTAATCCTCCGCAAGCATCAAAAAAGCCGCACTGAGTTGCGGCTTTTTTATCTATCCTGACGAATCAACGTCCAGGCGCATGCCGTAAAACGCCATCCAGCAGTCGATCCAGGGCGCCCCGATTTTCATTGACGACTTTAGAGGCCGCCTCGCCCATACGGAGCCGAGCAACTTCATCGTCACACAACTCCAATAAAGCGTCTCCCAGCGTCCTCCGCTCCACAAAACGCAGACCTTGCGCCTGTTCCAGTTGCGAGCAGATATCTGCAAAATTGAACACGGCCGGCCCCATCAATACAGGTTTACCCACTGCCGCAGGCTCCAACGGGTTATGCCCTCCCGTATCGACCAGGCTTCCGCCGACAAAAGCCAAGTCGGCGGCGGCGTATAAGCGCAGCAGTTCCCCCATGGTGTCGCCGAGCAAAACCTGCGTCCCCGGAACCACTGCGTCATTCCTGCTGCGTCTGGCCATACGTAAGCCAGCCTGCAGAATATCCTCGCCCACTTTATCGAAACGTTCAGGATGCCTGGGAACGATCACTAGAAGAGCCTCAGGACGATGCGCCAGCAGTTGTTGATGCGCAGCCAGAATCACAGAGTCTTCGCCCTCATGGGTGCTTCCCGCCACCCATATGAAGCGTTTGGGTCCACCCCAGGCCTCTCGAAGCGCCGCGCTTTCTGCGCGTAACTCTTCACTGACGCTAATATCGAATTTAATGCTGCCGGTAACGCTGAGGTTTTTCTGGGGTAAGCCTAGGGCCGCAAAACGGCCGCCATCCGCAGCATTTTGCGCCGCCACCCAGGACAGCTTCTGCAGCATTGGCCGCGTTATGGCGGAGACTTTGCCATACCCTCTGGCGGAACGCTCAGAAAGACGCGCATTGGCCACCATTGTCGGAATGCCTTGCGCCGCGCACATAGCAATCCAGTTGGGCCATAGCTCCGTTTCCATAATGACCAGGGCGCACGGATTGAGGCGGCGCAAAAAACGCATAACAGGCCCAGGGAGATCGTAAGGCGCATAGACATGAAATACGCGATCGCCAAATAGCGCTTTCACCCGCTCCGACCCGGTAGGCGTCATGGTGGTGACGACAATAGGGCGCTCTGGATGTTCCTTCAGAAGGCGATTCACCAACAACGCCGCAGCGACAGTTTCGCCAACGGAGACACTATGAATCCATAGCGGCCGCTGCGCGAACGCCGGCGCCTTGAACCATCCCAAACGTTCCCGCCAACGTAATCGATAGGCGGGCGCCGCGCGCCCCCGCCAGTAGAGACGGACTAGAATTAGAGGAAGAATCAAGTAGTAAATGAGTGTGTAAAGGAATCTCGCCATGTCGCCGCTCTTTCAAACCGGAGGCGAGTTTAGCACAGCGCCGCAGGAGCAATCAGGGTTTTAAATCTTGTTCATGATGCTCGCGGCGGGTTTGGGTTCGGTCTGACGAACGGCTATAATGGCGCGCATTTTTCGTAATGGAGCCACCGAATGGCAGAAACTCTAGAGACAGATGTCGTCATTATCGGCGGGGGAATCGCTGGGCTATGGCTGAACTATCGGCTTCGCAAAGCGGGCTATAGCACGCTGCTGTTGGAGAAGAAAACCCTGGGCGGCGGACAAAGCGTTCGTTCACAGGGCATTATTCATGGCGGCGCCAAATACACCCTCAACGGCGCGCTAACCACCGCCGCTAACGCCATTTCGGAAATGCCAGATCGCTGGCGCGCCTGCCTCAAAGGCGAGGGAGACGTGGATCTCAGCTCTGCGCGCGTGCTCTCCGAATATCACTATATGTGGTCTCGCGATCGCCTGGTTTCCAAGCTGACAGCGTTCTTCGCCAGCAAGGCCGTACGCGGCAAAGTTTCCGGCGACGCCTCTATAGAACGTCCCGCCGCATTCAATACGCCAGACTTCCATGGCAACTTCTATGCACTGAACGAGTTAGTGCTGGATGTCCCCACAGTAATCAATGCGCTGATCGCACCATTCAGCGACGGCATTCTTCAATATGATTGCACCCTGCCCGGCGCCTTGGTGCAGGAGCAAGGGGAAATCGTGGAGATGCATCTGGTGGGTAAAAACAAACGTGTGCGCGTCAAGGCCAAGCGCTTTATCCTCGCAGCGGGAGAAGGCAATGAAAGCGTCCTGCACGGCGCTCAATTACATCGCCCCGCCATGCAGCGCAGACCCCTGCACATGGTGATCGTGCGCCATCAGTATCCACACCCGGTTTACGCGCATTGCATCGGCGCCGGCTCAAAGCCGTTACTGACGATCACCACCCACTATATGCAGGACGGCCAACCAGTCTGGTATCTGGGCGGCAATCTGGCGGAAACCGGGGTTGAGCTTGATCGCGAAACGCAGATTAATTCCGCCAAGACCCTGGTGAAAGATCTTCTTCCCTGGATTGACCTCGGCGAGTCCCGCTGGTCCAGCTTCCTTATCCACCGCGCGGAGCCTCAGCAAAAAGGCATGTTGCGTCCGGATACGGCGTTTGTTCACAGTGAAAAGAACATTCTGACCTGTTGGCCAACCAAACTGGCGCTGACGCCTAATCTGGTCGACACAGTGATGGCGCAACTGCAGGCGGACGGCGTCGAACCTGAAACGGCATGCGACCTGGGAACCTTAAGCTTCCTACCCCGCCCTGGCGTCAGCGCGCCAGTGTGGCAGGAGATGCTTTCATGAAATACCGTCAGCTCGGCGACACTGGCATCGAAGTAAGCTTGCTCGGTTTAGGCACGGTGAAACTGGGCCGCGACCAAGGAGTCAAGTATCCGACCGCCTTCAAAATCCCTGATGACCAGCAAGCCCTGGAGTTAATAGCCCTGGCGGAAGACCTGGGGGTAAACCTTATTGATACGGCGCCTGCCTACGGCTCCAGTGAAAGCCGACTGGGAGGGCTGTTGCAAGGCCGCCGCCAACGCTGGGTGATTTGCAGCAAAGTGGGTGAAGAGTTTGTTGACGGACAGTCCTATTTCAACTTCACGCCGGAACATACTCGAATGAGCGTCGAGCGCAGTCTGCAACGGCTGCGCACCGACTATATCGACATCGTGCTCATTCATTCCGATGGCGACGACATGGCGATTCTGCAAAAAGAAGGCACGCTGCAAGCCCTCGCTGAACTAAAGGCCAAAGGAATGATTCGCGCGATCGGCCTGTCCGGCAAGACCGTGGAGGGTGCAATCGCCGCCCTGCAACAAGGGGATGTCGCTATGGTGACTTACAACCTGGAGCATCAGGAAGAAAAACCCGTACTGGACTATGCGCAAGCGCATCGAAAAGGCGTTTTGATCAAAAAGGCGCTGGCCAGCGGCCACATCTGCGTCGGCCCCCATGAAGATCCATTGCGGAAAAGCATGGAGTTCGTCTTCGCCCACCCCGGCGTATCCAGCGCCATTATCGGCACCATCAATCCCGAGCACTTCAAAGAGAACGTCTGCGCGCTACCTGCGTAACGGTAGCGCGCGTCGTCGCATATCGAATTTCCTTATCCTTGCGCCAACAGGCTGCGCAAATCGATAATCGCCGCATTAGCCCGTGAAATAAACGACGCCATGGTCAGCGAATGATTAGCTAGTACGCCAAATCCGCTGCCGTTCAAAATAACCGGACTCCAGACCGACTCCTGAGTCGCCTCCAGCTCTACGATAATCTGACGCAGACTGACCACGGCGTTCTTGTCCCGCAGCACGTCGCCGAAGTCCACCTCGATAGCTTTAAGTATATGGATAAGCGCCCAGGCGGTGCCGCGCGCTTCGTAGAATACGTCGTCGATCTCCAGCCAGGAGGTTTTCAGCTCTACCTCCCCCTGCCCCGGCGTGGACTGTTTCGCCGCCTTATCTCCGGCAAGCGCCATATCCAACTGCCGTTTGCCGACGCTCTCACTCAACCGTTGCGACAAACTGCCGAGACGCGTTTCCACGTCAGACAGCCAGTTGCGCAGATTGTCAGCACGGGCGTAAAACTGAGCGTCTGGCCTGTTTGGATCGGACAACCGGTTCAGATAACTGCGTAGCGCTTTAAGTCCACGACGGTATTCGTCCTCAGTGGAGGGAATCACCCAGGAGCGACTGTCAAAGTTAAACTGAGGCTCCGCAACCGTCAGATCACGGTCTTCCGTCGACTGGCTTTGAGAGCGGCTGATGTCTTTACGCAGGGCCCGGCTCAGATCTCTTACTTGCACCAGCACGCCATATTCCCAATGGGAAATGTTGTCCAACCACAACCCGGGAGGGAAAACATCGTTGGAAATATACCCCCCCGGTTTTTCCAATAAGGTGTCAACCAGGGTAATCAGCGTCGCCGTAGTCGTACTGCCGACCACCAACGGACGGTTCTGGTCCGTCACGACGCTTCTGGCGTTGGGTCCCACCTCAAACAGCTCCGGCTCGTCGCTCCAGTACCAGCCCACAAACAACGCGACGACCAAATATACGCCCAGAGCGCCGCCAATCAACTTAGCCAAGAAACCACCTCCCACGTAATCGCCGAGTTCTTCTCCGCGTTCATTAAAAAAATCTTTAATCGCCTGCCACATAGATATTGCCGCTCCTCGCAATCTTCAAGCTCCGCCGCTCACGGCGCCGCCATATGTGGCGGGCTTTCCTGAGGCCGAAAGAGATAATATCCCATTGCGCCGTCCACCCCGAGCTGCACCAGACTGTCCCAATCGTCCTGAGACTCGACGCCCACACCGATGACTTTAATAGCCTGTGAGTGCGCAATCTGCACGATGGAGCGCAAATAAAACTGATGTCCCTGGTCTTTGTGAATATTTTTCACCAGACCCGGGTCGATTTTGATCATGTCCACCGGACAACTTTTCAGGTATCCAAAAGGCATACCAGTGGAGCCGAATCGGCTGATGACGATACGGAAAGCCAGTTCATTACGCAACTGTAACAAGCGATCAAACCCCGCCCATGCCGCCTGTAAAGCGTGTTCGGAAACCTCCAGCAGCAAGCGCGGACATTGCGCGGAAAAACGGCGCAGTATCACGCTTACTGAATCAGCGAACTCAGCCGACTGCAAGCTGGATACCGCCAGGCTGACGCAGAACGCAGCATCCTCATGATGCTCCGCCAACCTTGTCAACGCATCCTCCAGCACTTGCGCATCGACTTTCAGCGCCAGGTTAAAGCGATCCGCCATCGGGAGAAACTCCGCCGCCGCCAGTACTCTTCCGTTCATATTCATGCGCACCAGCGCCTGATGGAACAGGAAGTTACGAGAGTCGTCGCTTAAGACGGGCTGAAAGTGCAAATAAAACCCTTTGTCCGCCAGCGTCGACAGCAGCAAGGATTGCCACTCCGTCGCCGTAAGCGGCTTCTGTCCACCCTCACGCCCGCTGCTGCGCCCTTTGCGCCATGCGTTTGTGCACGATTTTTGCGCCACCCGCATCGCGAAATCCGCCACCGACAGCACCTGCGCCAAGGGAGTTCGTCCCTCTGTATTGACCACCCCTATATGCAGACGGTTGGAGCCGCCCCAGTTCTTGATTAACGGCAGCGATGTCAGCCTCTCAAGCAAACGCTCCGCCACAGCTTCCGCACGACTGTCCGTCAAGCCGCTGAGGAAAACGGTGAAGCAACCGCCGCCGCGACGGCCCACATAACTACCGATATGCGACAGGCACTCGTCATGGATAACTTCCGCCATTTGCTTGAGCAGCGCATCCCCCTGCTCTCTTCCAAACTGATCGTTGTACTCAGACAGGCCTGACAGTTGCGCCAACAGCAACGCGCCGACGCTGTCCCCATCGTCTCCCGCCAAAGCCGCCTGCAAGCGATTATCAAACGACTGCCGGTTCAGCACGCCCGTGACCGAATCCAGCAGCGCCAGTTTGCGTAGCGACTCAATGGTCGCCACCTGCTCTTCGAATGAGCGCCGCAAATGGTCCGCCATGCTGTTGACAGCCAGCGTGACTTTCGCCAGTTCACGGGTGCCAGGAATAGGCAGGGAGACATCAAAGTGCTTGTCTTCAATCCGATGCGCCGCTTGCTCCAGACGCAGTAAAGGCCGCAACAAACTGCTCAACAGCAAATGGAAAGCCGCAAACGCAAATGCAGTGACGACCGCAAACCAGGCTAATTGATTACGCAGCGTCGACCAGAGTTCTCGATAGGCGATGCCGGTATCGCTTTGCACCATCAAACGACCGACCGGACGCCACCCAGCGATAATTTCGGCCTCTCCCACCGGAGCCTGCAGATCAAGCCAGCGCACAAACCACTTAGGCACGCCTTCCAGATCCTTGGAGCTTGTTCTCGCCACCACCGAGCGTCCTTCCTGGTCCAGAATGCGAATACCTTGATAAGCGCCCGAGTCAAAGATGGCGTCCACCATGGAAGACGCAACCACCCAGTCCTGTGGGTCCGCCACATGAGAAACGGATAAGCCTAACGATGTGGCGGAGTCTCTGGCGTGAGACTGTAGCTGATCCTGCAGGTACACCTTCTTCTGCCACAAATTAAGGCCGAATACGCCCCCTAACAAAATCAACAACATCGTGGAGATCAGGCCCAGCATCAGCACTTTGATCGATCGTTTGTCACGCAATGCTTTATTATCAGTCATGGCGACTCCGTCGGAGTTGATCACAGATTCAGCGCTTCCCGCTCAAACCACCCGCAGTTAACGCTTAAAGGTTTGCTCTACTACACAAATGCACAAGAATTTACATACACATACAGTTTACGACTATATTTAAATAAAATTGCCAAACTATACTGAAACTTATATCAATACGTCCTGGCTTGAATTTTGTACTTGTAAATCAGGCGCATAGAAGAAAGACAAACTGGTTGCAACCACTAATGGAAGCGGATTTACCCTCTCTATGACCATAGAAAGTCAACGGGACAAACTCAAGCAGCACTTCGCCGGCCGTGTAACGACGCAGGCGCGCATTGTCCTGGAAGCATGGCAACAGTTGAAGCAAAGGAACTGGCAGGACAAACAATGGTTTTCCGATTTCCAGCTTGCAACCGATAAATTGGGCCGTTACGCAGCCCGTTTCGATATGACGGATCATCTGTGCATCGCACAGTCGATCAACACCAGCCTCAAAAGCATCAGCCTGCGCAAAACACCCGTCACCACCGCGGATATCCTCGCGGTGGAGCAGCAGGTCATGCAGTTGGCGACCGTCACCCAGCGTAAAACCGATCGCACCGACAGCAGCGCCAACCGGACTTATCTACGCTCTCCAATCTATTTGGCCTTGAATCAAAAAGATCTGGCGCAGCGCATCGCCCAGCAAATGCAGTTTTTTGGCTTCCGCGGCGAATTGTATTCGTCTCATGACACACTGCTGGCTGCGACTCAGAAGAACAAGCCTGAAACCATGATTGTCGACGTGGATTTTGGCGGCGATAAAAATGCGGGCGTCGAGTTGATCAAGCGCATTCAGGCCAACCATGAGACGCCTATCCCCGTCATGTTCATCTGCCCTCGTGAAGGCGATATTCAGACCCGCCTGGAAGCCGCTCGCTGCGGCGGAGAGGAGTTCGTTGAGCGCACCCTGGACGCAGCGCAGCTTATCGAGAAAGTGGAGACTTACACACGTTCCGGCGCCCACGAGCCCTATCGCATCATGGTGGTGGACGACTCCCGGGCGCAGGCCGCATTTATGGAGAGCACCCTGCGCAAGGCGGGCATGACCTCCAAGATCATTACCGACCCGATGCAGGTTCTGATTGCACTGGATGAATTCTCCCCCGAAATTATCATCATGGACATGTATATGCCGGGCTGCACCGGCACCGAGCTGGCCAAAGTGATCCGCCAGCAGGACAAGTTCGTCAGCGTCCCCATTATCTATCTGTCCGCCGAGGACGACATCAACAAACAGTTGCACGCAATGAGCCTCGGCGGCGACGACTTCCTGGTGAAGCCGATCAATCCCCGCCACCTGATCGCCACTATTCACAACCGTGGGCGGCGTGCGCGCACATTGCACGCCATGATGATCCGCGACAGCCTGACCGGACTCTACAACCATACTCATACGTTGAATCTGCTCAGCATGGAGATCAACAAGGCCAATCAGACCGGCGAGCCGCTCTGCTTCGCCATGATGGACATCGACTACTTCAAGCGCATCAACGACACCCATGGCCACCCCGTTGGCGACAGAGTGTTGAAGAGTATGTCGCTGTTCCTCAAACAGCGGCTGCGCAAGACCGACCATATCGGCCGCTACGGCGGAGAAGAGTTCGCCGTCGTGCTTCCCAATACAGATGAGTGCGACGCTAAGAATATGATGAACGACATTCGCGAACGTTTCGGAGAACTGATGCACCCCACCGAGAGCGACACGTTCAAAGTCACGTTCAGCTGCGGTATCGCCGCTTATCAGGCTGGCAACACCCAGCAGGTGCTGGCGCAAAAGGCGGACAAGGCGCTTTATGAAGCCAAACATGCCGGCCGTAATTGCGTGAAGGTATTCAGGTAAGCTCAAAGGCTCTGAATTCGCAGGTTTTCAGCCATCGTGGAAACCGCGTACAACAATGCGCTTATTGTGTTTTAAACCGAAGTATCAAGAATAGTTCACGGGATTGGGTTAAATTGCCATTGTCGCCGCCATCATGGCGGCGACGTAAAAAGTTCCCGCCAAGTATGCGAACGCCCTGTTTTTACTGGGAAAAACGCGTCAACTCTCTCCCGCACAGCGCTACTACCAAAGTATGACCGCAAAGTGCGGCAATCTGCTTGAATATAGTAGACAAAAGAGTCAAACTTCCGAAATCTTGCTTTTATTACACCTTAAATATCCGACATATAAGGACAAGACGCCATGGCAAGCATTCTAGTGTTGCACGGCCCTAATTTGAACTTATTGGGAACGCGCGAACCGGAAATTTATGGCGCAGAAACTTTGGACGATATTAATTTCCGCCTGACGGAAACCGCCAGGCAGGCAGGCCACCATCTGCTGACGCTACAAAGCAATGCGGAATACGAATTGATTGATCGCATCCATGAAGCCAAAAAAGAAGGCGTGGACTTCATCATTATCAATCCGGCGGCCTTTACCCATACCAGCGTGGCGCTACGCGACGCCCTTCTCGGAGTCGGCATTCCTTTTATTGAGACGCACTTGTCCAATGTGCATGCCCGTGAGGCGTTCCGCCACCACTCTTATTTCTCCGATGTCGCCGTTGGTGTGATATGCGGATTCGGCAGCCAGAGTTACGAACTCGCTTTACAGGCCGCCTTTTCAAAGATTACCGGAAAATAAATTACGAGAGCCTATGATGGATATCAGAAAAGTAAAAAAACTTATTGAACTGATTGAAGAGTCAGACATCGCCGAAATCGAAATTAAAGAAGGCGATGATTCCGTACGCATCAGCCGCCGTCTGGCTGGCGCCGAGCCGGTATACGTCACTTCTGCGGCAATAGAAACGCGCCCTGCGGCGGCCCCCGTGGCGGCGTCCGCTCCTGCGGTGGAAGCAGACGCCGGACCACAATATAACGGGCATCTGGTCAAATCGCCCATGGTTGGCACCTTCTACCGTGCGCCATCGCCCTCCGCGCCAGTGTTTGCAGAAGTTGGCCAGACCGTCAAAGCAGGCGACGTACTGTGTATCGTCGAGGCGATGAAGATGATGAACCAGATTGAAGCGGACAAGTCCGGCACAGTTGAAGCCATTCTGGTGGAAAACGGACAACCGGTGGAGTTCGACCAGCCGCTGTTCTCGATTGTCTAAGAGCCCCACCCGGGCTCTTCCCGTTCAGCGGGACATCCTGATCATTCCGGCGCAAGCCGGACGGCATTGTTTTTTTAGGGTACTCCTACCATGTTGGAAAAAGTGCTTATCGCCAATCGAGGCGAAATTGCGTTACGCATCCTGCGCGCCTGCAAAGAGTTGGGCATTAACACCGTAGCGGTGCACTCAAGCGTGGACCGCGACCTGATGCACGTGCGGCTGGCGGACGAATCCGTCTGTATCGGCCCGAACAGCCCCACGGACAGCTACCTGAATATTCCCGCCATTATCAGCGCGGCGGAAGTGACCGACAGCGTCGGCATTCATCCAGGCTACGGCTTTCTGGCGGAAAACGCCGATTTCGCCGAGCAGGTGGAGAAAAGCGGCTTCGTCTTTATCGGCCCCAAGCCGGACACCATTCGCCTGATGGGCAACAAGGTCTCCGCGATACAAGCCATGCGCAAAGCGGGCGTGCCGACGGTGCCGGGCTCCGATGGACCCATCACTGAAGATAAAGAACGTACGCTGGAAGTCGCTCGTAAAATCGGCTATCCGGTCATCATCAAGGCCGCTTCCGGCGGCGGCGGACGCGGCATGCAAGTGGTCAACAGCGAAGCTGCGCTGCTTAACGCCATCCAGTTGACGCAAAGCGAAGCCAAAGCCGCCTTTGGCGACCCCACGGTTTATCTGGAGAAATTCCTCGATCGTCCCCGCCACATCGAAGTACAGGTGCTGGCCGACGGACAAGGCAATGTTATCCACCTGGGCGACCGCGATTGCTCCCTGCAGCGCCGCCACCAGAAAGTTCTGGAAGAAGCCCCCGCTCCGGATGTCGACCCCGAAGCCCGCGCCGCCACACTGAACTCCTGTGTGCAGGCCTGTCTGGATATCGGCTACCGTGGCGCTGGAACTTTTGAGTTCCTGTACCAGGACGGACGTTTCTACTTCATTGAGATGAACACCCGCGTTCAGGTCGAGCATCCCGTGTCAGAGATGATCACTGGCGTCGATATTGTGAAAGAACAGTTGCGCATCGCCTCTGGAATGCCTCTTTCCATCAAGCAGGAAGACATCCAGTTCCGCGGTCACGCCATTGAATGCCGCATCAACGCGGAAGATCCGCGCACCTTCACACCCAGCCCCGGGACCGTGACGCATTACCACGCGCCAGGCGGCAACGGCGTGCGTGTTGACTCCCATTTATATAGCGGATATAAGGTTCCACCTTATTATGACTCACTGATCGGCAAGGTGATTTGCTGGGGCTCCAACCGCAACAACGCGCTGGATCGCATGAATAATGCTCTGGACGAAATGCTGGTGGAAGGCATCAAAACCAATATTCCTCTGCACCGCCGGTTAGTGACCGACGCAGGCGTACGCCGTATGGAGTACACCATTCACTATCTGGAAAAGCTGTTAAAAGCTTGATTTGAGGAACGCAGGTGTCCTGGTTACAAGTAAAAGTCTTAACTGATGAAGCCGGGGCGGCCGCTCTGGAGCAGATTTTCGAGGGCCTCGGCGCCCTCTCCGTCACTATGCTCGACGCTGCCGATGATCCCGTCCTTGAGCCTGACCTTGGAACCACTCCCCTGTGGCGCAACACTCAGGTTGTTGCGCTTTTCAGCGCCGACACCAGCGCGGAAATGGTTCGAGAGCAATTGGAGCGTAATCAAATTGCGGCCGCGGACATTGAGTGCGAGGTCATTGAAGATCGTGACTGGGAAAGAGAGTGGATGACCCACTTCCACCCCATGCGTTTTGGCTCCCGACTGTGGATTTGTCCAAGCTGGGGGGAGCCCGAAGATCCAAACGGCGTCAACTTATTGCTCGACCCCGGTTTGGCTTTTGGCACCGGCACTCATCCCACCACCGCGCTTTGCCTCACATGGCTGGATAGTCAGCAGCTGCAAGGCAAGCAGGTTATCGACTTTGGTTGCGGCTCCGGCGTGCTAGCCATCGCAGCCTTGTTGCTGGGTGCGGATCACGCCACCGGCACGGATATCGATCCACAGGCTCTGGAAGCAAGTCGCGACAACGCCGAGCGCAATAGCGTCAGCGAAGGCCTGACCCTGCACTTTCCGGAGCAAATGCCGGAGATGCAGGCGGAAGTCGTTATCGCCAATATCCTGGCCAATCCATTGATCAGTCTGGCGCCCAAACTGGCGACTCTTACCCTGCCCGGCGGCTCTATCGCCCTGTCCGGCATACTGAAAGATCAGGAAGAAGCCGTAGCGGAAGCCTATCGTAATTACTTCGAACTGGACCCCACCGAGTACAAAGAGGACTGGGTCCTGATCAGCGGTAGACGCCTGCCTTATTGATCGCCAATCCGGCGTCTTTTCAAGGCGCCGGTTAGCCATTCCCGCGATAGACAGCCCCCCTTCGCTAGGCGACAATGGAGCGCAAGGTTGCTCTTGCAAATAGGGAACAATTCATTCATTTTTAAACAACTTTGCGAATGTGCGACAATCTCGGCGCCCCATTTGCAGTGATACCCCTAACATAGAGTTGGTCTACATTTAACTACTGACGCAGTTTTTTCCAGGAGGCGTTTTGCTCACTCGCTGCCCACATTGCGCTGCAAGTTTCAGGGTTACTGATAAACAGCTGCAAGCCGCCCATGGCAAAGTAAGATGCGGCGCTTGCATGAAGGTATTCAACGCAGCGGAGCATTTGATGTCTGATAGCGCTCCTGCGCATGTAGGCCCGACTCCCGTTAAAGCGTCGCCTCCCAGACAAGCGGCGGTTGCTTCCGCCCCTAAAGCAGCGGCGAAACCCAAAGTTGAGCCCAGCGTAAAAGAAAGCGCCGCAAAAGCCACTTCTTCAATTATCACTCCATTCACAGCGATGGACCCGGACGACGATCTTGGCGATCTGACTGACGCGCTGGTCGCAGCGGGAGACGATGATGATGAATTCCTGTTTCAGGATAATCCGGAAGAGGACAAGCACGACGAAGGTTACTCCGGCGGCATGTTCGATCAAAGCGAGTTGAGCGACAGCTTCCGTGAGCTTGATCGAGGCGGCTCCAGCGCCAAACGCGAATTTGAAACGCCGGAAGAGCCGGAAGAAGAGGGAGCCACCGACGAAAGCTGGGCCGAACAGATGCTGCGCGAACTGGAGCGGCCAGGACAAACGCCTCCCCCTCCTCCCGTTCAGGAAGCAAAGCAAGACGTTAAAAAAGCAGCGCCCAAAGAGGCGTTGAAAGTCGAGCCTCCGCCGCCGCCCAAGCCAGAGCCCGCGCCAGTCCATGCAGCGCCGGAGCCAGAGCCGGAATACGAGAACTTTCCTGAGTTTGAGACGCCCATGCACGCGGAGCCTCCATCCCAATTCCATGGGTTACGCGCAGAGCCGATCAGTATCGACCACTCATACGAACAAAAAGCGTCACCCGGCGTTTTAAGCAAAATCATGTGGACCTTCGCCAACCTGCTGTTGGTGGTGTTCCTGGTTTCACAGCTTGCGTGGTTCCATTTCGATAAGCTGGCCCGCTACGATCAGCTGCGTCCCTGGTACGCGAAAGCATGCGAAGTTATTGGCTGCACTCTCCCTTCTTTATATGATGTCGGCCAGATTCGTAGCCAGAACCTGGTGGTGCGCAGTCATCCCCTGGTTAACAAGGCGCTGATTATTGACGCCATCATCACCAACCAAGCCAGTTTTGCGCAACCCTTCCCAAACATCTCGCTGAACTTTTCAGACATTAACAACAACGTCATTGCCCATCGCATCTTCACGCCGCTTGAGTATCTGTCCGGCGAGGCGAAAGACATGACTCAGATGCCGCCGAGCGCGCCCGTGCATATCACTCTGGAAATCCTTGACCCCGGCAAGCAGGCGGTCAATTACACACTCGACTTCATCTCCGCACTATCCGGTCCGGCGCCCTCCCAATAGAAAGCTCCGGAAGCGGCGCGCCACCGAGATAAGGACCGATACGAACAAGCGCGATTTGGACTTGACTCGGTGGCCAAGTTCTATAAATAGGCCATTTAACCTATACGCCTCGTCGTTATGATTAACGAGTGATCAACATATTGAGATTTGGGATAAAAAATACTCTATTTTTAAAATTTCAAGTCTTTCCCGCCATTCATCATCTGAGTATCATAGGCACCCCTATCCAGGGCGAACACTTTTTAGTCATTTCTTATGACCAGAGCGGAAGCGGCCGTGAAAATTGGACCCTATGAGTTGCGTAACAATTTGATACTGGCCCCGATGGCTGGAGTGACCGACCGCCCCTTCCGGCTGCTTTGTCGCAGTTTGGGCGCAGGCCTCGCAGTATCGGAAATGATGGCTGCGAATCCGGATCTGCGAGATACCCGAAAATCCAGATTACGTATGGATCACGACGGCGAAGGCGAGCCTATTGCGGTGCAAATCGCCGGCGCTGAACCGGAGATGTTGGCCGAAGCGGCGAGATACAACGTCGAACATGGCGCGCAAATCATCGATATCAACATGGGGTGTCCCGCGAAAAAGGTCTGTAACAAAGCGGCGGGCTCAGCTTTGTTAAGAGATGAAGCCCTGGTGAAAGATATATTGACGGCTGTGGTAAGCGCTGTCTCTGTGCCGGTGACATTGAAAATACGCACCGGATGGAGCCGGCAAAGCCGGAACGGGGTGACTGTTGCCCGCATTGCGGAAGATTGCGGCATACAATCACTTGCAGTACACGGCAGAACCCGCGAGTGCAAATACGAGGGAACGGCGGAGTACGACACTATAGCTGAAATCAAGCAAAGCGTTTCCATTCCGGTGGTGGCCAACGGCGATATTACCTGTGTTGAGCAAGCCAGGCATGTGCTGGATTACACCGGCGTCGACGCATTGATGATCGGCAGAGGAGCCCAGGGGCGTCCCTGGATTTTTCGTGAAATCGAACACTTTATCGCTACCGGAGAGCGCTTACCGGAACCGCCAATGGATGAGACTAAGCAGATACTCATCGGTCATATTAAAGCGTTACACGAGTTTTATGGTGACTACCAAGGCGTCCGCATCGCACGCAAGCATGTGGGCTGGTATCTGCAAACCGCAAATATTGGGGCCATTTTCAAGTCACAATTTAATCGTTTAAACGATGCTCAAGCGCAGCTGGATGAACTCCATCACTTTTTTGAGCATCTGAGTATTGAAGGAGAGGAAAAAGCCGCATGACTACAGAATCTATCGTTACAACAGAAACCGGTTCTGGAGCTAATAAATTACTGACCGTGGAGCAGTCGGCCACTCAAACCATGACTTTGCGCGACAGCGTTGATCAGGCGCTGGCGAACTACTTCGCGCAACTGGACGGAGCTCCCGTCAAAGACGTCTATCAAATGGTGCTTTCCGAAGTTGAAGCTCCCCTGCTTGAGCAGGTGCTGAAATACACCCGCAACAACCAAACCAAGGCTTCTGTCCTGCTGGGCTTGAACCGCGGCACGCTGCGCAAGAAGCTGAAGCAGTACGACCTGCTGTAATCGCTGTATCACACATCTTTTAGAAGAGGGCTCGCCGACATTTCTCATTCAACTCTGAAATGTCCGGTACAAGAGCCCTCTTTTGTTTTTTACGCAACAGGCTAAGCTTTTTACGCTAGGGTCTGTTGGCGTTTCGGTAACTGACCCTGATAATTCTGCACTAAGGCAAGAGATCAACTTATCATGTCCAGCCCAGATAATGTGAAGATCAAACGAGCGCTCATCAGCGTTTCCGATAAGTCCGGCATCGTCGAATTCGCCAAGACCCTGGCGAATCTCGGCGTGGAAATCCTGTCCACCGGCGGTACGTATAAATTATTGCAGCAGGAATCCGTCCCGGTGCGTGAGGTCTCTGACTACACCGGCTTCCCGGAAATGATGGACGGACGGGTGAAAACGCTGCATCCAAAAGTACATGGCGGCATTCTGGGTCGTCGCGGTCAGGACGACGCGGTAATGGCGGAACACGACATCGCGCAAATCGATCTGGTGGTCGTCAATCTCTATCCTTTCGAAGCCACCATCGCACGCTCCAATTGCTCACTGGAAGATGCGATTGAGAATATCGACATCGGCGGTCCGACAATGGTGCGTTCTGCGGCGAAAAACCATAAAGATGTGGCGATTGTGGTCAATCCTTCCGATTACGACGGCGTCATCGCCGAGTTGCAGGCCAATAACGGCGCACTGGCTTTTTCTCGCCGTTTTGATCTCGCCGTCAAAGCGTTTGAGCATACGTCCGCCTATGACGGGGCCATCGCCAACTATCTCGGCCTGAAGGTTCAGAGCGAAGAAAGCGCTTATCCACGCACCCTCAATCAGCAGTTCATTAAAAAGCAGGATCTCCGCTACGGGGAGAACCCTCACCAAAGCGCCGCCTTTTATGTAGAAGCAAATGCCCGTGAGGCCTCAGTCTCCACCGCCACTCAGTTGCAGGGCAAGGAACTGTCCTATAACAACATTGCGGACACCGACGCGGCGCTGGAGTGCGTGAAGCCGTTCGCCGACGCCGCCTGCGTTATCGTCAAGCACGCCAATCCATGCGGCGTCGCCATCGGCGTGGATATCAAGCAAGCCTACGAACTGGCCTATGCGACAGATCCCACCTCCGCTTTCGGCGGTATTATCGCCTTTAACCGCGAGTTGGACGCCGACACCGCACAGGCGATTATCGCCCGCCAGTTCGTAGAAGTGATCATTGCCCCCAAAGTCAGCGAAGGCGCCCGCGCCGCGTTGTCCGCCAAGACCAATGTCCGAGTGCTGGAGTGCGGAGACTTTCAGGGCGAGCGCCTGAGCGCATTCGACTTCAAGCGCGTCACTGGCGGCTTGCTGGTGCAGGACCGCGATCTGGGTATGGTGAATATGGACGCGCTGAAAATGGTGACGGATCGTGCGCCGACGGAGCAGGAACTGAACGACCTGCTGTTCGCCTGGGAAGTCGCCAAGTTCGTGAAATCCAATGCCATCGTCTACGCCAAAAGCGGACGCACCATCGGCATTGGCGCAGGCCAGATGAGCCGTGTATACAGCGCCAAGATCGCAGGTATTAAGGCAGCGGATGAGAACCTGGAAGTCAAAGGCTCGGTCATGGCCTCAGACGCGTTCTTCCCATTCAGGGACAGCGTTGACGCAGCCGCGGCGGCCGGTATTACTGCGATCATTCAACCCGGCGGCTCAATGCGCGACCAGGAAGTGATCGACGCAGCCAACGAACATGGCATCGCCATGGTGTTCACCGGCATGCGCCATTTCCGCCATTAATTCCGCACCGGCGGCCACAGGTTTCGATGTGGCCGCGATAACCCAAATTACTGCGGGGCTTAAAGCTCCGCTCGCAAATGTGGAGCAAAGAGATGAATGTTTTGGTCATCGGCAGCGGCGGCCGGGAACACGCCCTGGCCTGGAAAGCGGCGCAGGCGGACTATGTAAAAACGGTATTTGTCGCACCCGGCAACGCCGGTACAGCTCTGGAGCCCAAACTGGAAAACGTAGCGATTGATGTGCTCGATTTTGACGCGCTGATCGCTTTCGCCAAAGACAACCACGTAGAACTCACCATCGTGGGCCCTGAAGCCCCACTGGTGGAAGGCGTTGTAAACCGCTTCCAGGCGGAAGGTTTGCGGATCTTCGGCCCGACTCAGGGAGCGGCGCAATTGGAAGGCTCAAAGGCCTTCACCAAAGATTTCCTGGCCCGCCACAACATTCCTACCGCCGCCTACCAGAGCTTCACTGAGATTGAACCCGCCCTCGCCTACCTGCGCGAGCAGGGCGCCCCGATCGTTGTGAAAGCAGACGGCCTTGCAGCAGGAAAAGGCGTTATCGTCGCGATGACGCTGGGGGAAGCGGAAGACGCAGTGCGTGACATGCTCGCCGACGCCAAATTCGGCGATGCAGGACACCGCGTGGTGATTGAAGAGTTTTTGGAAGGCGAAGAAGCCAGCTTCATCGTCATGGTGGACGGCAAGCACATGTTGCCTATGGCCACCAGCCAGGATCACAAGCGGGTTGGCGACGGCGACACAGGCCCCAATACGGGCGGCATGGGGGCTTATTCTCCTGCGCCGGTCGTGACTGACAGCGTCCATGAACGCATCATGCGCGAGGTGATTTACCCCACCGTGCAGGGCATGGCGCAGGAAGGCAACGACTATGTGGGCTTCCTGTATGCAGGCTTGATGATCAGCGCTGACGGCGCCCCTAAAGTCATTGAGTACAACTGCCGTTTCGGCGACCCCGAAACTCAGCCCATCATGATGCGCATGCAATCCGATCTGGTGGATTTATGCATCGCAGCCACTCAAGGCGCATTGGACAGCAAGACCTCGGATTGGGACCCGCGCGCCGCCGTAGGCATCGTGCTGGCCGCCGGCGGATATCCGGATAGCTACGCCAAAGGCGCGGCGATCTCAGGGCTGGAAAACGCCGACCGGGCTGACGCTAAAGTATTTCACGCAGGTACGCTTATGCGCGACGGACAGGTCGTCACCCATGGCGGGCGCGTATTGTGCGCCACCGCATTGGGCGTCGACGTCACGGAAGCGCAACGCAAGGCGTATGAGCAGGTCGCCCGCATCGATTGGCAAGATATGTATTACCGCAAGGACATTGCTTACCGCGCTATCGCTCGGGAGCAAGCGGGCGAAAACGCCTGATTCCTGTATTTTTACGGCGGCGAAATCTCGCCGCCGTTTCCTCTCGTTGATAAATCCGCCGCGATTTCCTGCACTTAACGCTATTCCCCTTTCCACTCCCTTTACGATGCGGCTGACTCCCCCTTTTTCCCTTCCCGGAACCATGGATATATTGAATAAGCTGGCCTATTCTTTTGAGACCGACTGAGAGATTTCAGGGCTTATAAGGACTAAGATGGATGCCGAAGAATACAAGGAACAGCGGACGTCTGCGCCAACCGCAGGCGCACGCCGGGTCCAGACCTGAAAAAGCCCTTCCCAGCGGGCGGCGCGCCGTAAAAGGTCCTTTTCTCGCAGTTCCTCATGAAGCCCGTTTTCAGTACATCCTCGACGATATTCCCGAATTGATATGCCGCTGGAAGCCGGACGGAGCCATCACCTATGTGAATGCGCAATATTGTCGCTACTTCGGATCTTCCAGAAGCGCTTTGATTGGAAAATCGATCTTCACCTTGTCGCCCCCTGAAGAATGCAGCGTGATTCATGAACAAATGCGTCGAATTAGTCAGACCTCCCCTGTCAGCCAGCAAGAACGCAGAGTTATTGACGGACGCGGCGCCCAGCGATGGTTGCTATGGACGGACCGAGGGATTTTTGACTCACAAGGGCGAGTGCTGGAGTTCCAATCCATCGGTCGCGACATCACCGACAGCCGGGAAACCAATGAACAGATAGGCTCCATGGCCAGTCTGGCGACCTTGAGCCCCCACCCGATCATGCGCGCAACCAGCAACGGAGCCATTATCTACGTCAATTACGCTGCGGCGGAATTTCTCAAGTTGTGGGGAACCGCCATCGGCGAAGCGATTCCCTCATCCTGGTCCCCCACCCTGCAAAAGGTGATTAAATCAGGCGACACGGCGACGCTGGAGCTGGAACGCAACAGTCGACACTTTCTTCTGACTCTATCCTGCGACCGCTCGTCCTCCTCCCGGGAGAAAGTCGCCAATATCTATATCACGGATATCAGCCAGCAAAAACAAAATGAAGTTGCGCTGCGCCAGAGTGAAAACCGACTTGGCGCCCTCGTTTCAGCTGAAGCGGACAGTATTCTGGTGATCGACGACGCCGGCGTCATTCGCTTCGCCAACCCTGCGGCTGAGCGTATTTTCGGCAAGCCCAAAGAGATGCTGATTGGCCAGGCATTCGGCGTCCCCTGCCTGACAGGCGACTACGCTGAAGTCGAATTTCCAAGGGGCGGCAAACGCATCGCAGAGATGCGGGCGCAACCATTGCCCTGGAATGACATCCAGGCGCATCTGATCACTCTGCATGACGTGACCGATCACCGTAAGCGCGAGCACTTGCTGCAACGACGCAACCGCACCCTGGCGGTGCTCACCGCCTGCGACCATCACTTGGTCAGGGAGAATGACGAAAGGCATTTGATTGAGTCTTTCTGTCGCCAGTTGGTCGGTGTGGGCCGCCACCAGACCGCTTGGTTTGGATGGGTGAATGACGGACGTCTGGATACTTCAGGCAATATCATATTGGCCGGAGACGAAACGCCCTTTTTATTGGTGAAAGAGCGTCTGCGCCTGGCGTTGGATGAAAATGATCCTGTTACCCGCGCGCTTCGCGAAGGCCGTTCCGTGACGCAACATAATCTGTCTGGTCTCTACGGGGCGTCTATCAGCGCCGACGCCCCACCCTTGAGCCAGTCCATGATCGTCCTACCCGTGGGCAAGTCCCCTGAGACACTGGGGGTCATGGTCATTTATTCGGAATATGCGGAAGCCTTCGATCACGAAGAGATCGAGCTGCTTGAGCAACTTGCGGACGACCTCTATTACGGCGTCGTTTCACTGCGCACCCGACACGCCAGAGAAAAGGCGGAAGAATCGCTGCGCTTACGCAACCGCGCCGTGGAGTCCACTCCCAACGGTATTCTGATCCTCAATGCGCGCCGCCCGGACCTGCCGCTGGTGTACGTCAACCCCGCATTCGAACGCATTACGGGATACAGCAGCGATGAAGTGTTAGGAAAAGGTCCGTTTTTTCTCCAAAGCGACATTGATGAAGACCGTCGCAGAGAGTCCCTGCACTTTCTGATTCGCAACCGGGAGGAAGGCTGCGTGCTGTTACGTAATCAACGTAAAGACGGCTCACCCTTCTGGAATGAGCTGCATATCGCTCCAGTCTACGATGATCGCCGCATGCTTACCCATTTTGTCGCCGTGATCAACGACGTTACGGAGAGCCGACATTATCAGGAGCAACTGGAGTATCAAGCCACCCATGACGATCTGACCGGACTGCCCAATCGCAACATGATGCGCGACCGCCTGGGCCAGGAGCTATGGCGCGCCGCCCGCAACAAACACAAAGTGGCGATTGTGTTCCTGGATATCGACCAATTCAAATTGATCAACGATAGTCTCGGACATAACGCCGGCGACGCCATGTTGAAGGTCATCGCCAAGCGTCTCACCGGTATGGCCCGCGCCAGCGACACCGTGGTGCGCTATGGCGGCGACGAGTTCGTGATTATCCTTCCGGATATCTCGCCGCCGGAGAAAGTCGCCAGTTTCATTTCCCGCCTTATGGAAGTGATCGCGCAATCCATTCAACTGGATCATCGCGATATTCATGTTTCCGCCAGCATCGGGGTCAGCATCTATCCTCAGGACGGCGACCACCCCGAAGTTCTGATTAAGAACGCGGATATCGCCATGTATCTGGCCAAAGAGGAAGGACGCAACCGCTTCCACTTCTTTACTGAAGATCTCAACAAAACCGCCATGGAGCGTCTGGATCTGGAAGTGCGCCTGCGCGCCGCCTTGGATAAACAGCAGTTTCACCTGGAGTATCAACCGCAAGTGGATTTGCGCAGCGGCGTTATCACCGGCGTCGAAGCGCTGTTGCGCTGGCGTGAGCCGGAACTGGGAGATATCCCCCCCGGCAAGTTCATCCCCATTGCGGAGGAAACCGGCCTGATCGGCGCCATTGGCGAGTGGGTGCTGCACGCCGCCTGCGTTCAGGCGAAAGCCTGGTCTGATTTGGTTGCGCACCCGTTGACCATGTCCATCAACCTGTCGGCGAAGCAACTGACTATGGCGCGCTTCGACAGCGCCCTGCACAGCATTCTCACCGACACCGCCGTGGACTGCCGATATATTGAGATCGAGTTGACGGAAAGCGCCATCATGCGCAACGTGAACGAAATGCGCGAGCGTTTGAACATCTTAAAGGAACAGGGGCTCAAGCTGGCGGTGGACGACTTCGGCGTCGGCTACTCCAGCTTCAGCCATCTGCGCAGTTTCTCCTTTGATCGGCTCAAATTGGATATCACTTTCGTGCGCGACATCACCACCGACCCGAATACCGCCTCCATCGCCCGCACCGTCATGTCCATGGCCAGAAGCATGCACATGCAAGTGGTCGCCGAAGGCATCGAAACGGAAGCTCAACTGCGCTATCTGCAACGGCTGGGGTGTGACGTCGGCCAGGGCTTTTTCCTGGGGCGGCCGGCGTGTGCGCAGAGTATCGAAGCCTTGCTGGCCAGCCCCCGCATTCGCTCTGTGCGTCCTCCCCCCTCCACCGCCGCCCGCAACCTGCTGGTGCTGGATGACGAAATGAATGTGGGCAGCGCCATCAAGCGATTGCTGCGTCATCAGTTCAATGTGTTCCACGCCACCACGTCGCGTCAGGCGTTTGACATCATGGCGCGCACTCCCATTCAGGTTGTTATCTCCGATCAGCGCATGCCTGACATGTCGGGAACGGAGTTCCTGAATCGGGTGAAAGAGCTGCACCCCAACGCAATCCGCCTGATCCTCACCGGCTATGTGGATATGGAGACCATCACCGAAGCAGTGAACAAAGGCTGGATATTCAAGTTTCTGACCAAGCCCTGGCAGGATGACAAGCTACTGCAAGTTGTGACGGAAGCCTTTGAGCAATACGAAAAAGAACATCAGACACGGCTGTTGGATACAGCCAGCGGAGTCGGCGATGCAGCCCGGGCCTGAGCCATTGCCGGTTGAGCTGACGCTGTATGTGCAATCCGCGTCAAAAGTGTCGATGAACGCGATCCGCGCAGCCCGTCATCTTTGCGAAAGTGTACTGGCGGGCCGCTGTACTCTCAGCATTATCGACCTGGATCAGAGCCCCCAGACCGCCGAACGTGACGCTGTGCTGGCGACGCCGACGCTGGCCCGGGGAAGCCGGCGCATTATTGGCGATCTGTCCGACAGCGCCAGGGTGCTGGAGCTGCTGGACCTGACTTCGCTCTGATCGCCGGTCGGGACTTACGCGTCCTCCAGTGCGTCCATCTGCTCCTGATAGGCTTTGCGCTCTTTGATTTCCTCCAGCAGATAGGCGATGACGCAGTCATGAGTATCGGGGAATTCTTCCTTAATCGTCAGCAGGTAACCTTTGGCCAGATCCAGATTGCTCTCCCGTCGGCGCATATAAGCCACGGCGACATGGTACAAAGCGTGGGAGCGTACTTCCTCGGTCTGGGTCTTGTCGTTGTAGATCTCCAACAACAGCTTGATGGCCTGATCCAGACCATGAGGCGGCCGACTTTTCACGAACTCAATGATTTCCGGGCTGATGCGGTACTGCTGCCGCGGACAATCGACACTTTCGAATTCTTCCTGATATTTGGCGTATCCCTCTTTCACCGCATGGACGAAGTTATGTTTTTGCTCTGTCCGTTTGACGATGGCTACATCCGTCGCCACCGCTGCAGCGCCGGCCCAGCAGCCCGCCAATCCCATGCACGCCAGAGCGAGCGCCATCCCCGGAAGCAGTTGTTTCAGCATAGTATCCCTCGCAGTTTTGCAGGCAGTTCTTATAGATTGTTTTTCTAGAAGGCGTTATGGATAGCCATTCCGCTCAAAAAGCCATCGATAGACGTTTTTCGCGATCATACTGAAATCCACGGCTATTTCAGTGACATTCCGCTACTTATCTGATTTCGGGCAATTTTCTCCCATGCCGGCGCCTAAGTTCACGTGGCCGCAAACACACTGGAGCTATGGCCAAGCCGTTGGCGCAACCGCTATGATAGTGAGCGTTTTTATTCAGGGAACGCACAACCATGTATGACAGCCTGCCTTTATTGAGTTCTGAGGAAGAAAAATCCGCTCATTACCAACATACCCTGCGGGCGATTCGTCACGCTATTGAGGGAGAAACCGACTGGACGGCGATTCTTTCCACCGTTGTCTGCGAGCTTCATCATCGCTTCGAGTATTTCCACTGGACCGGTTTTTACCGCGTCGTCGCCCATGAATTAATGAAAGTGGGTCCCTATCAGGGCGGGCACGGCTGCCTCACCATTCCGTTCAGCCGCGGCGTGTGCGGCGCCGCCGCCCGTGAACAGAAAGTACAGCTAGTGTCGGACGTTAATGAGTTCCCCGGCCATATCGCCTGCTCCAGCACAACGCAAAGTGAAATCGTGCTGCCTTTATTCAACGCCAATGGTGACGTCGCCGCCGTGCTCGACATCGATTCCGACCATATCGACGCTTTCGACGCCGTCGATGAGCGTTTTTTGGCGGAGCTGCTGACCGATCTGATCCCCCTGGCTCCATCCCCCTTGTTCTGAGCCCGCGTAACACAAGGCCTTCGGGGTTAAACCGAGGGCTGCTTAAGGCCCTATCTGTACTCCTCACCGCCGTCATAACAGAATCTAAGCCGCCGATCTGTATCCCTGCAAACGAGGACAATCTGTGGCTTATCGGCGATTTAACGCTCCCCGTACAATATTAATCAGGCAGACAAATAGCTTCCTTCTATTTGTCTGCAACGACAGGGCCTGCACAGGTCAGGCCCTGTCTCCCGCGGCTTGCCGCCGCGCAGGCGCATCCATGCGCCTGATTATTAACATGCCAATATCATTGCCATATTAATAAAAACCCTCAATTCAATAAATTAACGCCGCTTCGGCGATAGAGACAGCATGCAGGCCACCTATATCCCTTATCTCTTTGTTCTGCTGTGGGCGACTGGGTTCGTCAGCGCCAAATGGGGTCTGCCCTACGCGGAACCCTTCACGTTTCTTAGCCTGCGCATGTTGCTGGTCGTGCCTCTGTTCGCCTTCCTGGCGATTGCAATGAAACGCCCGCGGCTTAACGCCGTGCAGCGCCGCCAGCAGATGATTACCGGCGTAGGAACCCATGGCCTCTATCTCGGCGGCGTGTTCTACGCCATTGCGGCGGGCATGCCTGCGGGGATTGTCGCCTTGATCGTCGGAGTGCAGCCCTTGCTGACGGCGCTGGTCAGCTGGCCGCTTGGCATCGGCTCCCCCCTGCGCCCCTTGCAGTGGATCGGGGTGTTGCTGGGACTGGCGGGATTGGGTGTAGTGGTGCTGCAAGGAGGAAAACTATCTGGACATATCACCGGCGAAGGCCTGAGCGCCAGCATTATCGCCCTGCTGGGCATATCCGGATCTACGCTCTGGCAATCGGTAAAGGGCGGCAAGACGGACTTGATAGCCGGCGGCTTGTGGCAATATATCGCCGCACTGATCATGTTCCTGATCGCCGCCTTCGCGCTGGAAACTCGTGAGGTGCAATGGAACCCCAATTTTATCGGCGCCTGGATGTGGTCAGTGTTCGTGCTTTCGCTGGCGGCGGTGCTGTTGTGGCTATACATGCTGAAAATCGGCGAAGCCACCAAAGTGACGCAGTACCTCTACCTGACGCCACCCACCACAGCAGTGATGGCCTACTTGTTATTTGACGAGCCCTTGACCCTGCAGACCGGCTTGGGCGTCGCGCTGGTGGTGGCGGGACTGTATCTGGCGAGACGCGGCGCCATGGCGGGCAAGCCGGCATTATCAAAGGCTTGAGAAGTCTCTGCGAGATTAAATATCTTCATCCGTTGTGAGGCGGTTACGACCGTTGTCCTTGGACTCGTACAACAGCACGTCCGCCCGCCGGATCAGATTATCCAGGGAGTCCCCCAGAACATCCGTGGCGCCGATGCTGACCGTCAGGCGCAGATGATCTGAAAGAAAGGGAATAGCGGTCTGTTCCACTTTGTGTCGGAACGATTCCAGCATTGGCGAGATTTTCTCGATACTCACGCCAGGAAATAACACGCAGAATTCCTCGCCGCCGAATCGGGCCGCCAGATAATCCCCAAAGGTTTCCCCTATCATCTTGGCGAAAGCGCAGATAGCGCGGTCCCCCGCCTCGTGTCCATAGGTGTCGTTGATGCGTTTGAAGTGGTCCACATCAATCATCGCCGCCGTCAAAGGCTCACCATTCTCCTTGGCGACCCGATACAGCTCCTTGGCCGCGCTGAATAAGTAGCGCCGGTTGTACATGCCGGTCAGATAATCACGGTTAGCCGCATCATTCAGAGCCTGAATGTTCTCCATGGCTTCGATGTTATGCATGATGCGACAGTGAAATTCCTCATGAAAAAACGGCTTCATCAAAAAGTCATTGGCGCCGTTCTTGATGAATTTGGCGGACAGCGTGGCGCTGCCATACCCGGACAGACCAATAATGACCAAGTCCTTCTTGTCATATTCCCTGCGCAACGCCCGAGTCAACTCGAAGCCATCCATTTCCGGCATGTTGTAATCGGAAATCAGCATTTTGATCTCCGGGTCCGCCTTGATCATTTCCAACGCTTCACGCCCATGTTTAGCCAGCTGCACCTGATAAAGATGCGTGACCAGCAGTTGCCGCACGTACTGCCGCGAGGTGTCGGAATCGTCCGCCACCACCACCTTGATGTTGCGATTGCGCAGTAGGCGACGAATCAGACGCGTGACGTATTCATAGGAATAACGGCTTTCTTTAACGACATAATCAACGATAGGTTTTTGCAGGATAGTCTCGCGCTTACCTTCGTCGTAGGTGGCGGTGAGCACGATACAGGGCAGCTTTTTCGACAGCACGTAATCCAGCACTTCGCCATTGGGCGCGTCCGGCAGATGCAGGTCCACCACCGTTACGAAATAGCCGTCGGGATCTTTTTCCAGAAACTCCCGAGTCTCCTGCAGCGTACCTGCGCTGTCACAGGGCAGGCCCAGCTCGGTCTTGATCAGGTGGCGCAACACTTTCGTGATCATCACACTGTCTTCAATCAGAAGAATTCGTTCATTCATGCCAGAGTATATCTTTGCGGCAGCTCGCCAAGAGAGTCGGAAAAGTCTAGTCTACATCCTATCTTTTAAGATTAGTTGAAGCGCACCGCGCGGCAAGTAATTATGACATCCAGGCTCAATCCGCCTTGCGGGACATAAGTGCGTCCCCACCGGCGATTAGCGTAAGGCTCGCCAGAATCTAATAGAACATCCGGCCAATTGGCGTTAAAAAATGCTTCTGCTAGCCTGCCCCGACTTACAATAATCCTATTGATCTGCTTGGCTAAAACTCAACATTCCGGCATAGGACGTCCATGCGAACCAATACAAAAATCATCTGTCTGGCTACCGCCATAATCGGTCTACAAGGATGCGCCGGTCTTTCCGGCCCTGCGACTTCAGGCTCCCACTCGCTGGCCTTTTCCGCCCCCGCAGAAGGAGAGACCAAAGCCGCCGCCATCCCTGTCATCACCCTTTTCTTTAACGAAGCGCTGGACCCCGCCAGCGTCGACGCCAGCGCTATCAAGTTAAACCTTGATCCCGCACGAAATATTGATATCGCCGAACGGGAGTATGACGCCCAGGCCAACGTGCTGACATTGCGTCTCTCCACGCCCATGCCACTGGCTACGCGCGTCGCGCTAAACGTGAGCGGCCTGAAAAATGAAAAAGGACAATCCGTCCGCGCCATCGATCTAACCTTCACCACCGACGACGCCTACCGCTATCGCGGCATTGAGTTTCAGGATGGCCGCATCAGCGGCTATTTCGAGGAGTGGCGAGAGTCTCGCGAAGGCGAGGAGGTTAACTACAACGTTAACTATGTCAACTCAGGTTCGGATCAGGTTTGGTTCACCGGCGATGATGAGATCAGTCGCTATGTTCGCACCCGTTCGACAGCGGAAGAAACCCTGGAGGCGATCTTTATCGCGCCTGGCGACGACGAGTCCTGGTTCACCGACGACGACATTCCGGAAAGCTACACCCGTCTTCGTTCTTCAGACACGCTGTATCAGTCTGCGCTATACCAGGGCCCGGGTCCCGACGGCGCATGGTTCACCGACGACGACGCGTCTGACAATTGCGCTCTACAGAGCTCCAAAGGCGACGAGGAACAATCCGTCACCGTATACAAGCGCAGTCGCCAGGGCGCAGATCATCAGTGCTTCACCGATGACGACGTCATTCTTGAAGTGAATCGCGACGAGCAGAACTCCCAAGGCGATAAGGTGCGCACCGCAAGTTGGGTGTACAGTCACCCCGGCGCCGACGGCCTATGGGAGACGGCGGATGATCAGATCAGCGCTTTCAGCGTATCCGACTATGACGACGAAAGCAGCGCCGTCTCCAACTACGCCTCCCCCGGCAAGGACGGCGTATGGCTGACGAAGGACGACCGCCTGACCGATTACAGCGTCACCACCACCAAAGACGGACTCACCCGCACCGTCTATTACCGCGACCCCGGTTATGACGGACTTTGGCGCACCGCTGACGATATTCCTTTCGGCTACTCAGAAGAGCGCAGCGACGCAGACGCTCACAATATCTACAGCAAAGAAGTGAATAACCCCGGACCTGACGGCGTTTGGTTCACCCAGGATGATTTGCTGGCCAGTCACGCCAAAAGCGAAAATGACGAGAACGGCAATTTCAGCCGCTGGATCAATTACAGCTCTACGGGCCCCGACAGGGAGCCTTTCACCGATGACGACCTGATTAACGAGTACTATACCTCCACCACCAGCGCCGACCGGGAAAGCATCGAAGAAGCCGGCTTCCGTGCGCCGGGAGCGGATGGTGTCTGGTTTACCGAAGACGATACGCCAACCACTTTGTCCAGACGTTGGGAGCGGCAGGATGAGGAAACTCAGCGTAGCCTGAGCGCGACCTACAATACACAAACCGCCGCCACCGTGGGGGAAATTAACGACGACGCCATTACTTACTACAGCGTCAGCGAATCGCAGGCGGGGTACTACATGGACGCCAGCTACCAGTCCCCTGGCGCGGACGGACAGTGGCTCACCGCAGATGATACGCCGGCGACCATGACGCTGAACTACGCCGATCCACGCGAGTAATGAGGCTCGCTCCGGCGGCGCTGCGCCGCCGGATAATTTCAGATTGATGTCGCCGCGCGACCGCATTAAAGTAGTCCCGTGTTGGATTTATTTAGCGTCTTATTCTCGTGCCGATAGTTTCATTCCTGCTCAAACGAAAGACTGGAAAACCGGGGTTCCACCTTGCGGCCGGAATTTGCGCATGCAAATAAAATAATTCCTGGGGAATCCATGAAAAAAAACCGGTCGCGATTGCTTCGCCGCCGGTTTTTTTTTGCCCATACCCCAGGTACGTCAATTCTATTGCCAAGGAGTTAATTTATGTTTCGCGGTTCCTTAATCGCCATGATAACGCCATTCATCAACGGCCAAGTGGATGAAAAGGCCCTTGCCGGTCTTGTCGACTGGCAAATCAAACATGGCGCTCACGGCCTGGTCCCGGTGGGCACGACAGGCGAATCTCCCACCTTGACGGAAGAGGAACACAAACGGGTGGTGGCCCTGGTGGCGGAGCAAGCGCAGGGACGAGTCCCGGTCATCGCCGGAGCCGGCTCCAATAATCCCGTAGAGGCGGTGCGTTACGCCCAGCACGCGCAACAGGCGGGAGCGGACGCGGTGCTCTGCGTCGCAGGCTATTACAATCGTCCCTCTCAGGAAGGGCTGTACCAGCATTTCAAAATGGTCCACGACGCGATAGATATTCCCATCATTGTCTACAACATCCCTCCCCGCGCGGTGGTGGACATCAAGCCTGAAACCATGGCGCGGCTGGCGGCGTTGCCGCGCATCGTCGGGGTGAAAGACGCCACTACGGATCTGGCCCGCATCAGTCGCGAACGCATGTTGATCAATAAGCCCTTCAGCTTTCTCTCCGGCGACGATATGACCGCCATCGCTTATAACGCCAGTGGGGGGCAAGGCTGTATCTCCGTTTCCGCCAATATAGCGCCGGCCCTGTACGGTCAAATGCAAACCGCCACTCTGCAAGGCGACTTCCGCGAAGCCCTGCGTATTCACGACTTGCTGGCGCCTCTGCACGAAGCGTTATTTCGCGAACCCAGCCCTGCGGGAGCCAAGTACGCCGCTTCGTTGTTAGGTCTTTGCAACGAAGAATGCCGCTTACCCATCGTTCCGTTAAGTGAGCAAACAAAATCAGATATCAAGAATATAATCAATGAGTTATACAGATAGATCAATAATCGTACAATTAAGCGTCTAATACCAAATGGTAATATCGTCGAGGAAATATTCGCGTTAAGAATATCCCTACTGATACGGACAAAAAATACAAGCAGTAAACTCCTACCGTCTCAACATCAGGACTAACGCGCCGTGAGACGACAAAGTTTAAAATGAAATATTTATTTCAATGATTGTGTTTTGGAATGGCAGTGGTATTTTAAACTTCTCCTACCGCCTCTCCAGCAGGTCCCGGAAGTACTGACCTGCAGTATTAGTGGGTATATCGAGATTAAGGACGCCCATCGTTACGGAGTCGTAACCTGGGCCCGCCGCTTCGGAGTGTTCCGAGGCGGCTTTCAGCGATCTATGGAAATCCTGAAAGAAGGACTTTGTAATGGACTTTCGACTCGATGATGAGCAGCTCGCTCGTGTCTCCCACGTGCGGGAATTCGCTCAACAAGTACTTTCGGAGTCGGCCCGGCGACGTATTGCAGAATCCGCGTTTGATCGCGAACTCTGGAACCGGGCTGCGGATTTGGGGCTGTCCGGGCTCCCTATCCCCGAGCAATGGAGCGGCTCCGGTTTCGGCGCCCTGGACACCATGCTGACAGTGGAAGCCCTCGGTTTCGGCTGCACGGACATGGGACTTGTCTTCTCACTCTGCGCGCACATGTTCGCCTGCGCAGTTCCTATCTGGCGTTACGGCGACGATACGCAACGCCAACGCTACTTACATCGCATATCCAAGGGCGAGCTGATCGCCGCCAACGCCATCACCGAACCGGAATCCGGCTCAGACGCTTTCGCCATGCGAGCCAGCGCTGTCCGGGACGGCGACACTTACATCCTGCGCGGAGAAAAGTGCTTCGTCACCAATGCGCCGGTGGCCGACCTGTTCCTGATATACGCCAAGACTGACCCCAGTCAGAGCTTTTTCGGCGTCAGCGGCTTCCTGGTTCCCCGGGACACCCCAGGGCTTTCCGTTACCGATGGCGGCTCCAAAACCGGCTTGTGCACCAGTCCATGGGGCTCGTTGTACATGGACGACTGTCGCATCCCTGCTTCCGCCTTACTGGGTGAAGAAGGCGGTGGCGCGCCGATGTTCCATGACTCTATGATCTGGGAGCGCGGCTGTCTGTTCGCCGCCTATGTCGGCGCCATGGAGCGCGTGTTGCAACAAAGCATCGACCACGCCCGCAACAGAAAGCAGTTCGGCCAGTCCATCGGCCGCAATCAGTCTATTTCGGACCGGCTGGTGGATATGAAGTTGCGCCTGGAAACCTCCCGACTCCTGCTGTATCGGGCTGGCTGGCTATACGACCAGGGCGAACCTTACGAGGAAGCCATCGCCCTCAGCAAACTCTGGATCTCCGAATGTTCCGTGCTAAGCGGGCTGGACGCCATGCAGGTCTTTGGCGGCACGGGGGTTTCCAGCGCCGCCGGCGTTGACCGGCTGCTTCTGGATTCACTGCCATCGAGAATATTCTCGGGGACCTCTGAGATTCAGAAAGAGCTGATAGCCAGACATATGGGATTGCGCTGACGCAACATTTCATACGGTCTTAAAAAGGAAAATACGGGAAAGGAAGTCTGTAGCAGCCCATTCGGCTGATTTGCCTGCATTACCCCGTCACTTGAGTTTTGAAAGCCCTCACCGGCTTTCAGGGGCTGCTTTTGCCTTATGAAAAGCATCATCGCGCCAGCGCCCCTCACAAAACTGAAAACCAAGAGCCCGCACACTGACGGGCCACACTACAGCGAGCAGAGCAGATCCAATGAAAATAGTGAAGATTCTCAGATACTTATTCGGCGCCCTCTATGTCATGGCGGGCGTCGCCAAGGCGTTTCCGCAAATTGAAGATGTCGGCGTCACGCTGCAAAAAGCCGCCGCCGCCAACCAGGGAACCTGGCTGGCCGGTCTCAGCGAGTGGCTGGCGGGTAATGCGCAACTGATGGCTTGGATCAGCGGCATTGCGCTACTCGCATCCGGTCTCTGTTATTTATTCAATCGCATGCTGATTCCCGCTGTCATCGGCCAATGCGTCATGCTGGCGGGCTTCGTCACCATACTCCACCGGGCGTTTCCACAGATTGTGTTCGTGGATTTGATCTTTCTGATTGTCGCCCTGCTTGTCCTGTGGGAATCCGTCAATCAGAAGAAATCTCTGTACGCCCTGCCCCACTATTAATCCGACAGACAAATAGCGTCCCTCTATTTGTCTTTCATCAACAGGATCAGCGTATGTCAGGCCTTGACCGGACTCATTTCAACTAAAACAACGGAAAGGTAGGAACAGATGGAATCACAAGACAACTCACAGTATGCAGGCGAAGCGCCTGTATTCCCCAGCAAAGACTTTGAATGCAATCAAGGCTCCTTTGACGACACGGACACCTCTCCCCCGCAACACGCCGGCGATTATGACGTTATTGTCGTCGGCGGCGGCATATCCGGACTGTCTTCCGCCTGGAAGCTGCGCGAGCGCAAGCTATTGGTGCTGGATCAACGGGATCGCTTCGGCGGCGCGGCGCGTCTGGAACAGCGGGATGGCCTGTTATACGCCAGCGGCGCCTCCTGCTTTCAGTTGCCCACCGGCCACAACGAAGTCTCTCACCTGCTGCAGGATCTGGACCTGTGGAACCAATGGCGCTCCACTGCGGAAGACACTCTGGTCATCTTTGACACCAAACGTCTGATGAAAGGTTTGGGGGAAGTCACCGCCGCCTTGTTGAAACAACCCAAAGAATTACTGAAGCCTGCAGTCTGGGGACTGACCGCCAATCTGCTGTACAGCGCCATGTCCGGCAAACCGTTCATCTCCGCGGAGAAGAAGCTGGGCGATCCCATGTTCGCCGACTTATTCCAATATCTTAATCGATTCACTCCTGATTCCGGCAAACACCCCGCCATGCCTTGGCGGGAAGGCTGCGACTGGACGCGGGAGGAGATGGAGTTGTTCGATTCCGTTTCTCTGCATGATTTGCTGTTCGACCCGGCCACGCGACGCTCCCTGCCGCAGGACCTGATTCCCAGACACCGCTTTGGTTCATTAGTGAAAGACGCCGTGGAAACCACGCTGCGCGTAGAGTGCCTTGCCATCAAAGATGTCTCCGCCTACGTCGGCCTGCATTTCCTGGTGGGATATCTTTATCGTCCTCTGGTCACCTTTCCCGGCGGCAACGGCTACATCGCGGACCGCATACGTCAGCGTCTGATGAGCACAGGTTCCTGTAAGTTCAAGGCAGGTTCCCGGGCCTATTCCATCACTCAGAATCAGGAAGGCGTAAAAGTCTGTTTCCAGCAGGAAGGCAAAAATTATTACGCCAACGCCAATGCGCTGATCTGGGCCGGAGCCAAACACGCCGCCGTGTCAGTGGTGGATGGCTTACCACAACAGCAAAAAGCCGCCATCGCAGAAATTGAACACCGGGATTACGCCATCGCCGGGGTGTACCTGAAAAAAGCGGCGCTGGCCAATTACTTCGGCGGCTACGTCATCGAAGGCGATATCGGCGGCCGCTACCCCAATAGCTGGTGCCGCAGCGGCGTCTGCCTGGCGGCGAACTGGAAAGACCCGTCCTACGCCGGCGGCCTCGGCGTACTCACTCTGCTGAAGCCCATTTCCGGCGCCGCAGACCAGGGCAAATTGGGCAAAGCCGACTTCCGCAATCTGCAGCAAACCGCCTACGGTGAGGTACGCGACATGCTGGTCGCCACCGGCCACTCCCCCGACCTGATTGAAGACATCAAATTATGGCGCTGGCCCCATGGTCTGGTGGTATCCAAAGTAGGCCAAATGAAACATGACGTGTTCGTCAACGCCTCTCAGCCCGTCGGCGCAGTGTTCTTCGCCAATCAGGACAGCGTCGGCATGGGCAATATGGAAAGCGCCATCTGGGCGGGCTGTCACGCCGCGGAACAGGTGCGTCGACACTTCCGCTCCCACAGCAGCGTCGTCTCCCATATCGGCGACTACGCAGCGACCCAGAGCTAGACGCCAACCAAGGAAAGGGAACTGACATGACATACGATTCGCATATTGTTGAAGTCTCCGGACAACAGAACTCCAACGCGCAGAGCCTGGGAGGCAAAGCCAGCTCGCTGAATACGCTGGCGGCGGCGGGGTTCCCCGTACCCAGGGCGTATTGTCTGACCGTGGACGCTTACGCCTCCTTCCTGCGCGAGTCAGGACTGGACCAATGGATCAGCGGTCTGGATCAACAGGACGCCAGCGCCTTTACGCAAATCCGCCAGCGTATTGAGGAAACGCAACTGCCCTCCTCGTTGCGTCAGGCGATCATCGGCGCGTACAAGGACATCGGGGCGGAACGCGTCGCCGTGCGCTCCTCCGCCATCAGCGAGGACAGCGAAGAACACTCCTTTGCAGGCCAGTACGACACCTATCTGCATGTAGAAAACGAAGAAACGCTGGTGGACTGCGTAAAGCGCTGCTGGGGGTCTTTCTGGACAGAGCGCGCGCACGCTTACGAAGGCCGTCAGGATCAACGCCGCCGCAGCAGCGACGCCGACGCCCCCATGCAAGGCATCGCCGTGGTGATTCAGGCCATGATCGATGCAGACGCCGCCGGCGTATTGTTCACCGCCGATCCCCTGAACGGCGACCCGCAACGCACGGTGATCGAATCCTGTTGGGGGCTGGGCGAAGGCGTCGTATCGGGCCAGGTGACGACCGACACTTTCGTCATCGACAATCAGAAAATGGAGCTGCTGGAGCAAACCCTGCGGGAAAAACCGCTGATGTCCACCCGCGCGGAGAACGGCGGCGTCTGCCTGCGAAAAACTGCAGAAAATAAAATCCGCGCCCCCACCCTCAACGAAAATGAAGCTCTGGCCCTGGCGGGCTACGCCAACGCCATTCGCAGTCATTATGGACGGGAGATGGATATTGAGTGGGCGCTGAAGGACGGTAAGATCTGGATTCTGCAGGCGCGCCCCATCACCGTCACGCCAACCAACAGCGACAACCGGCTGTTTGCGGACGCAGATGAGAGCAACAGCTACATACGCGATAACGCACTGTTCTCGCGTATGGATACCGGCGAGATCGTCACCGGACTGATGACGCCGCTGGGGCTGTCGTTCTGCCGCTTCTACCAGCACAACGTACATGGCCCCGCAATCAAAACCATGGGGTTACTGGATATCGGCGATTCTCAGCATTACATGGGATATCTGCAGGGACATGTGTATCTCAACATTTCCGCATCAGCGATGTTGCTGACCCAATGCCCGCCAACCCGGGATGCATTGAAGTTCACCAAACGTTACTCTACGGAGGAAGTGGACCTGAACTTCTACACCAACCCCTACGGCAAAGCGCCGCAAGGACTGCAGTATCTCAAGAGCGCGGGCTACTGGACGCTGTATCAGGTGCGCAATCTTGTGACTGCGGAACGCACCGTGCGCGACATGATCTCATTGCGCAAGCGAGAGACCGAACGCTTCCTGAAGCTGGATCTCAGCGCCATGTCGCTGGGCGAGCTGAATGCGGAACTGCAACGCATCGACCGCTATTTCCTGGAATCCTGCGCCGCCTACATGCCGTTTTTTCTACAGTCATTCGCACTGTATGACGCCCTCGCGGAGTTATGTGAGAAGTGGCTCGGCGACACTGGCAAAGGGTTACAGAATCGCATCAAAGCGTCTCTCAGCAACCTGCGCACCATCGAAGTGACGCGCGGCGTCTGTGATCTGGCGGCCTCCGTCCAACGTTCAAGCCACTTGCGCCAACTGGTTCTGGAGACGCCTTTGGAGCAATTGGCGCAGGCGCTGCAGAACGACGACGAAGGCGCGCGCTTCTGGAACAATGATTTCATGGCGTTCCTGCGCGACTATGGCGCCCGCGGGCGTCAGGAGTTTGAACTCAGCATACCCCGTTGGGCCGACGACCCCAGTTATCTGCTGCAGGTGATTCGTATGTACCTGACCAGCGACGTGCAGTTGGAGTCGCGGCTGGAAGAGATCGATCGCAAACGGGACGACGACACCCGCGCCTTGCTGTCCGGCCTGCCCTTGCGCATTCGTCTGTTGTTCAAGTTCGTCATCTCCACCTACGCCAAAATGGCGGAGCGACGCGAAGCCACCCGGCCCACTTATATCGCGCAAACCTGGTTCTACCGCAAAATCATCGTCGAAGTCATGCGCCGCCTCAGTGCGGAGAAAGTGCTGAAAATGGAGGACTTGCCTTACATCGACTTCAACGAGCTGCGCGACTATGTGGCGGGAAGAAAATCCGCGCAACAGGCTTTCTCCGCAGAACTGATTGAGCGTAACCGACGCAGTCACTTGCTGAACCAGCGTCTGCAGGAACCGCCCATGGCGATTGTCGGCGGACATGAACCCCGCCGGGAAACCGCGGAAACAACGCCCACAGATGACAACCAGGTGTTCCAGGGCATCGGCGCCAGTCCCGGCGTCGCCATGGGCCGCGCCCGCGTGATCACCGATCTGCCGCGGCAGGCGGAGGAGTTTCAGCAAGGCGAGATACTGGTGGCCCGTTTCACCGACGCCTCCTGGACGCCGCTGTTCGTGCTCGCCGCCGGGGTTGTCGCCGACGTGGGGTCGATGTTATCGCACAGCTCCATCGTGTCCCGGGAGTTCGGCATCCCCGCCATCGTCAACACCAAAACCACCACTCGCCGCATCCGCACCGGAGATATGCTCTATCTCGACGGAGACGCAGGCGTCGTACGCATAGAAGAACGCAAGGAGGACGCCAGTCAGTAGATATCCGCCAGACAAAAAGATGCAATGAGCGTAGCGGCCCGCCACAGACACAAAAATAAGCCGCTTTGATTTTGCGTTAATGAAACATCGACCTCAGCCAAGTTGTAGTCCGGCTGCAGACAGATTCCAGCTAGCAGGGATCAGGGGCTTCTTTGCGCCTGAAAAAATCCCTGGAACAGTGACGAAAATAGAGGGAGATTGATTATGGAAATTACGATAGGGGTCATCGTCGTCACCCGCAGTCGCGGTTTTTTCGAAACCGGACTCAGCGTTTTGAGCGACATTCGCGGTGAAGTATTCCAGCAAGTATCTCTGGATGCGGATATCGAATTCGAGGAAAAGCTGCCCAGCACGCACCCCGTTTATGAAGAAGCCCGCGACAAGGCGGTGCGTTTCCTTGGTAAGCGCAAGGAGCGCATTTCCATGCGGGTGATCCAGGCGGACAGCCTTGCGCGAGCGCAGGATAAAATCCTGCAGGCGCCCCTGCTCGGAACCAACTTCCAAGTGGGCATGGTGTACGTCGACTACGCCGATCCCCAGTTTGAAGATCTGGCTCCGCAGCAGATCGACGCGCAGTTACGGGACTTCTACGCGGTATTGCGGCAGGCGGACATTCCCGTCTTCCAGTCCTCATTTTCGACTGTGGTGTACACCCTGCCGCAACGTCCGCGCATACGGCACCAGCCGATGGAATACATTGAGCGCCAGCTCCCGGACGACCGCTCCCTGCTGCAAGCGGACCTGCTGTGTCTATGGATGGATTTCTTTGAAATGAGTTACGCCAACCGCCGCGTCAAGCCCGCGGCCCGGGTGCTGCCCCACAACACTTTGGGGGAGCATCTGATCAACTTCCTTAGCGCACGGGCGGGCTCGGAGTGGCTGGGCTTCTATTTCACCGGCTCGCTGGTCTCCAACATGATCAACTATCTGGAGCAAGAAGCTGCGCATCGTGATGTATTGTTGCTGCGCGGCCCCAGCGAGCACAGTCTGGCCTGCGGCGCAATGGCCAACTGGCAGCTGTATCGCCGTCCCTTTTTGATCGTGGTCACCAGCGGCATGATCGACGAATTCAAAGGCACTATCGCCAACCTGCGGGAAGCGCGGGCGCAAGGATTCATCGTCTGCGCGGAAAACCGCCACGATCAATGGTTCGCCTTTCAGGGCACAGTGTCAGCGGAGGAAGATTCACGGGAGGTGATTAAAGCCCGCGGACTGCCCTGCCTGTACCTCAACGACGTCGATCGCCTGCAGGAGGACCTGCAGAAGGCGATGGAGCTGTACGACGCCAAACGCGGTCCAGTGGTGCTGCTGGCCACCCAGGCGGTGCTGGAAGCCTGCAGCCGCTTCGACATTGCTTATCCGCCCGCGCCGGAAGCGCCGTCGGACACCATTCCAGAATCAGTCCAGCCGGTGCTGGATCAAGTCATGTCACTGCTCAATGACGGCCCGGACAAGCTGGTCTGGCAGTGCGGCGCCATGGATGAAGAAGAACTGGAGCTGACCCTGTCCATCGCAGAGCGCGCAGGGGTTGCGCTGGTGGACTCACTCACCTATCCCGGCTCGGTACCCAAGTTCCGTCATTGCCAGCGTAATCGCAATTATCTGGGCGCCTTGGCGGTCTATGGCTACAGCCCGCGGGTGTACAACTTCCTGCACACCAACGACAAAATGAATCCGCAGTCCGAGCAGTGCCTGTTTTTCATCAAGAGCAAGCTGCATCAGGTGTGCACGCCCTTCTCCGATGGTCGCCTGCAACGCAAGCTGCAAATTGTGCAGTTAACTGATAATCCCGAGCATATTTCGCCTTATACCGACTTCCCGCTGGTGCTGGAGCACAAGCAGTTTCTCCGCTACGTGGACAAGCACCTGGCCCCGTCGCCGGAGCTGGTGGCGCGCCGCTATCAAGCCATTGCTTCCGTGCCTGACTCGCCCTCGGATATGGCGAGCCGCCTTCCAACCACGCCCATGACGCCGAACTATTTCTTCGCCCGCCTCAACAAGCTGATGGAGAAACTGATCGTCGAGCATGGCTACGACTACACCGGTCTGTATGACGTCGGACGCTGCGGCATTTCAGCCGTGCGCAATCTGGCGCGCACCCGTCGCGGATTTTCCGGCTGGTATGGGCGCGCGTTGATGGGCGATGCGCTCATGGCCAGCATCAGTCTGGCGTTCACCAGCCCTTCCAACGTGGTGGCGTTCATCGGAGACGGCGCCAAAGGGCTCACTCCCGACGTACTCCCCTCGCTGTTGGAGAACGCCTTGAGCTATCCCGGCCGCATGAACCGCAATCTCACCATTTTCTATTTCTGCAATGGCGGGCATTCGGTCATCAACACCTATCAGGAACGCATTCTGTTTAATTACACCTCGCGGCAAATGCGCCTGGTCAATGTCACCGATCAGGATTGGGAGGACGAACTGGGCGGGCTGCGCTTCACCTCGCGCACGCTGACCACATTCGACCCGGCGGCGCTGACGTCCGCGCTGTTGCGCCCTGGTTGCGTCAACTTATTCTCGGTGATGGTCTCCCACAACAACGAAGGCGACGGCATCAGTCTGGCCACCGCCACCGGCTGGCAGCGCGACCCGGCCACTCAGCCGCAAGCTGAAGCGAAAGCACAAACGGCAACGGGAACGGATACAGAAACGGATAAAGAAAGCGCGCAGCCTGTCGTTTAGACGCTGGCGGATAGCAGTTCAGTAAAGGATATCATTGTTATGAAATTCGGATTTATCGGACACCCGACCTCCATCGGGCTGAAACGCTACGTAAAAATGCTCGACTTGCTCGACCGCAGTTCGCGAGACCTGCAAGTGGGCTATCAGCGGGACATATGGAGTCATCGTAATCTGGTGCCCTTCGTCGATTTCGGCCGTATTCAGTCCCCCGCAGGAGTCAGCTGCGAAGGCATCGTGCATTACCTTCCGCTCACCGCAGAGGAAATGCTGTCCACCCCCAGGGCGGTGCAACAGCGTATTTTTGAAGGGATAGAGTCGTTGCAGGCGCAGGGCGCTCAGCTCGTAGGCCTGGGCGGCTTTACCTCGATTATCGGCAAGCGCGGGCTGGTGACGGCGGAGCGCGCCGGCATCCCCGTGACCAGCGGCAACTCGCTCACCACTTACGCGGGCTACACCGTGCTGCTGCAGACGCTGGAGCGTTTACAGCTCGATCCGGCGGATGCGCAGGTGGCGATAGTGGGTTATCCCGGCTCCATCTGTCTGGCGCTGGCCAAGCTGTTGCTACAGCTGGGCTGCCGCCTGGATTTGGTTCACCGGGGCACGGCGGATGATGCGCAACTGCTGGAGCACCTGCCTGAGCATTGGCGCAGTCGGGTCACCTTGTTAAATTCCATGGACGCGGCGTATGAGCGCAATCGCCTGTTCGCCGCCGCCACCTCGTCCGGCGGCGTAATCGACGTATCCCGCCTGGCGCCCGGCTCCATTGTCGTAGACATCGCCCTGCCTCGCGACGCGGAGCGCCCTCCTACGCCCCGTACTGACGTACTGGTGCTGGACGGTGGCTGCGTTACCGCTTCGCCGGCGACCAAGCTGGGCGGCGAGTCCATGAACATGTCCATCAAACAGCAGATCAACGGTTGTCTGGCGGAAACCATGGTGCTGGCTCTGGAGGGTCGCGCGGAGTGCTTCTCCATTGGTCGCGACCTGCCCCCGGAAAAAGTGCTGGAGATAGGAGAAATCGCAGAGCGTCATGGCTTCCGCGCCTTTCCTCTGGCGTCCTATGGCGAGCGCATCAACATCGAACTGATCAACGGGCTGCGTCGCTTCCACCATCGCGGTAACGCTCAGGCGCCAGGCTATACCCCATCGGATCTGGCGGCGACGGAGCCGGATTCCGGCGAAGCGCGACGCTCGCAAACCGTGCAGCGCTACCGCAGTTATATCAACCCCATGCTGGCGGATTTCCTGCAAATGCAGCGCTGTGACAAAGTCTTCGAACGCGCGGAAGGGTGCACCCTGACTGATACGGACGGCGAGCGTTTTCTCGACATGGTGTCCGGCTACGGCTGCCTCAATCTGGGCCATAACCCGCAAGTGGTGACGGAGGCGATCCAGAAGTACGTCGCCAACATGGGGCCCAACTTCGTGCAATACGTTTCCCTGCCGGAAGAGACCTCCAAGCTGGCGGAGCGGCTCTGCGCGGTGGCGCCGGGACGCTTCGAACGGGTTTTCTTCAGCAACTCCGGCACGGAAGCCGTGGAGGCGGCGCTGAAACTGGCGAAAGCGGCCAGCCGTCGCTCCCGTTTTGTCTTCGCCAATAACAGTTATCACGGCAAGACACTGGGCGCGCTCTCCGTCACCGGTCGCGAAAAGCATCAGAAGCATTTCCGCCCCCTGCTGCCGGGTTGCACGGGCGTGCCGTTCGGCGACCTGGAGGCGCTGCGCGTTGAGCTGGAACAAGGCGACGTGTGCGCATTCATCATTGAGCCGATCCAGGGAGAAGGCGGCGTCTATCTACCGCCGGACGGCTATCTGAAGGCTGCACAGGAACTGTGTCGGCGCACCGGAACCCTGCTGATCGTGGACGAAATCCAGACTGGCCTGGGGCGCACTGGACGCCTGTTCGCCTGCGAATGGGAAGGAGTGGAGCCTGACATTATGGTGTTGTCGAAATCCCTGTCCGGCGGGCTCATTCCCATCGGCGCAACGCTCAGTTCCGCGCAGATCTGGGACGCAGCCTACGCCTCCACCGGACGCTTCCTGTTGCATACCTCCACCTTCGGCGGCTGCAACTTGGCCGGCGTCGCCGGGCTCGCCGCGCTGGAAGGCGTAATAGAGCAGGATCTGCCGCGCCGTGCGCAAGAGATGGGCGACTATTTCAAAGCCGAACTGCAGCAAGCGGTGCAAGCCTACCCCTTTATCAAGGAGGTGCGCGGTCGTGGCCTGATGTTGGGCATTCAGTTCAACAACGACTTCAGCGGCGCCGTGGAAGCCTGCGCCCGGGAGTTCGGCACGCGTTTGCCGGGAGACTGGCATCTGGCGTACCGCTTTTTCCCTGACGAAGTGCGCGAGCACTTGGCGGCGGCGGTGGGCAAGATGGAGGAATCACTGGCGGAAATGTTCTGCATGCGCTTCGTCACCAAGCTCAGTAACGATCACCGCATTCTGACTTTCGTCACCGCCAACAGCTCAACCGTGATACGTATCCAACCCCCGCTGATCATCAGTAAAGAGGAGGTCGACCACTTCGTGAAATCCTTCGCCACCGTATGCGAAGAAATGTCCACTTTTATGAACTAAGCAACGATTTTTGAACGGATGGAGAGATAGCGATGGAAATTAGCAAAGACCAGATTGTTGACCTGATGATGGGTTTCTTCAAAACCAAAACACTGACAGCCGCCTTCGACCTGGGGCTGTTCGACGCCATGGCGGAGGGCCCCGCCTCACTGGAGGACATCTGCGCCCGCGCCAATGCGCCGGTCGCGTCGGGCAAGCGCATGTTGATCGCCCTGCACGCGATGGGGTTGCTGCAACGCGAGGGAGACGCCTATTCCCTGGCTCCGGGCGCTGCGCCCTACTTGGTCAGCCAGTCTCCGCAATGGCTGGGATGGCTGGGCCGCCACATCGATGCGTTCCTGTATCCGCTGTGGTCCTACACCGCCCAGGCGGTGCGCGACGACAAAGATCAACGGGAGGCGGTGTTCGGCGACAAGCGCAGTTGGTTCGATATCCTGTATCAGAACCCTTCCGACGTGACGGACTTTCAGGAGTTCCTGGGTATCTTCGCCAAGCCCTTTATTGACGGTATGGTGGAAGGCGTGGACTTTTCCGCCTACAGCCGCTTCATGGACATTGGCAGCGGCGTCGGCAGTTTGCCCGTCGCCGTGGCGGAAGCCTGCCCACACCTGGAGATCGCCATCTGTGAATTGCCCAAAGCGGCCTGCTACGTGCGCGACAAAATCATGTCCGGCGAGTTCGCTGACCGCATTGATGTGGTCGAAGGCGATGTCATCGCCGGAACCATCCCACAGCAGGAGTACGACCTGATCCATCTGGGCTGGATGTTGCACGACTACGCCCCTGACACGCAGTTGCAGATTCTGCGCAACATTTACGACGCCCTGCCGGCAGGCGGCGTCTTCATGGCCAGTGAAACGCCCCTGGACGAAGACGAAAGCGGCCCCCTGTTCACCTCCCTGCTCTCCATCAACATGCTGGTGTCCACGGATGGCGGTGTGGAGTCCACGGCGCAGCAGTATATGCAGCGCTTTGAAGAGGCCGGGTTCAGCAACGTGAGAGTGCTGCGCATCAACGGACCGCGCACGTTATTCGTCGGAGAAAAAGTCTGACAAACGGGCTCCGGCCCGTCTTCCAGTCCCCCTCAAAAAGGAAGATGCACAATGCTAGAGAACACATTATTAACCTACATTTCCGAGAATTATCTGGGCTCGGACGATGAGGGGTTCAATGCGGACACCCCCATTCTGGAGCTCAATATCATCGATTCCGGCTCCCTGTTCGATCTGGTGGATTTACTGCGGCGGGAAACCGGCGCGTCAATTCCCCTCAATCAGGTTACCCCCGGCAACTTCGCCTCCGTGCGCAAGATGGTGGATCTGGTCACGCGCCTGCAACAACACTAGCCCCGAATATTCAAGGAATGAGGTTACACCATGACAGAACAAGTATTTGCCGATTCGCAACAGGCGGAAGCCTCCTTGCGGGAACTGGTGCTGAGCGCCTTGCAGCGTCACACGGAATACGCTCGAGAAGACTTTGACGACGACGCGGATTTCGAGGGCGACCTGGGCGTGGATTCCATCACCCTGGCTTCCGTGCAGGCGGAAATTTATCAGACGCTGGGGCTGCAGAATAAATCAGTACAGGCGGGCCTGGACAACGTTGGACAACTGCTGCGCCATATCGGTCAACGCCTGCAGAAAGAAGGCCTCAGCATCGCCACGGCTGCGCAGCAAACAGCGCCGGCCCGCCGCGCTGACGCACAGGACGACGCACTAAGCGCGAACGTGCTCGACGTGTATCAGGCTCACACTGGCTACCGTCGCAGCGAGCTGGATCTGCAAGCGGACCTGGAAGGCGATCTGGGCGTCGATTCCGTGACCCAGGCTTCCGTGCTGGCGGAGATCGCCAAGCTCATTCGCGTGGAGAAAACCGGATTTCCCGCCGGCCTGAGCACCATCGCGCAAGTCATCGCTTACCTGCGCGAGATCGGCGCCGACGCCGACCTGGCCCGTCCCGCCAAAGAAGTGGGCGCCGCCCCGGCCCCCCAAGCGGTTTCCAGACAACTCGCAGAAAGCCGTGGCGGTGGCATGTGGACGGATTTCATCGACCGCCTTAATCAGGATGAGGTCGCGGAGCCCAGTGACGCTGCGACGGAACTGGCGGACCAGTTCAAGCTGAGCTTCCTCGCCAGCGGTTTCGGGCAGAAGGACATCTCCGCTCTGCACGACCGTCTGCGCAGCGAGCACGGTATGCCCGCCCATCTGAATCTGGCGGACTGCGATACTCCCGAGAAACTGTTGCAATACATTAGAGCCAGCCGTCCGCATCAGGTTGAAGCGTTGGGAGTGGAACACCAGGATGCGGCCTACGGAGCCAGCGCCGCGGCGGAAAACGATCCCCGCACCATGAAAGATTTCGTCAATCTGCCGGATCGGGATCTGTTTCATAAGGCCCGGGAGTTCCGCAAGTTCTACGTGGCGAAGCAGCAGGCGCAGCTGTATTGGTACGGCATGCCTCTGGAATCCCAATGCCGTAACCGTGCGGTGATCTACGACGAAGTCACCGGACGCCGCCGTGAGTTTTTGATGTTCGCCTCCAACAATTATCTTGGACTGGCCAATCATCCCGAAGTCATTGAAGCCATCGCCGAAGGCGCCCGTCGCTACGGCGCCACCAATACCGGTTGCCGTCTGATCGGGGGCAGTAATGTCCTGCACAAGGAACTGGAGCGCCGTCTGGCCAAACTGAAAGGACGCGAAGCCTGCATCGTGTATCCGTCCGGCTATTCAGCCAACCTGGGCTGTATCTCGGCGCTGGCCGGACGCAACGATCTGGTGTTCACCGACTCCATCAACCACATGAGCATTCAGGACGGCTGCAAACTCTCCGGGGCTTCCCGCAAGATTTATCAGCACAGCATGGAAAGTCTGGAGAACACACTGAAAAAATACGCCGACCACGACGGCGGCAAACTGATCGTCACCGACGGCGTGTTCTCCATGCACGGCGATATCGTCGACCTGCCGCGTCTGGTGGAGCTGGCGCAGCAATACGGCGCCCGTGTACTGGTGGATGACGCCCACTCCACCGGCGTTCTCGGCAAAACCGGCTCGGGCACCACCGAACATTTCAACATGAAGGGTATGGCCGATCTGGAACTGGGCACCATGAGCAAGGCGCTGGCCGGCGTCGGCGGCTTCGTGTGTGCGGATGAGGAAGTGGTGGAGTACCTGCGCTTCTACTCCAACTCTTACGTGTTCGCCGCCACTATCCCCGCCGCCGTGGCGGCGGGCGTGATCGCCTCTATCGACGTGATGGAGCGCGAGCCGCAGCGCTTGAGCAAACTCTGGAGCAACATCCATCGTCTGCGCGGTCATCTGCTGGGCGCCGGGTTCGATTTGGAGCATTCCAACAGCGCCATTATTCCGGTGGTGGTGGGCGACGACCGCAAAACCCTGGAGCTCGGCCGCGCCGTCCGCGCTCGCGGCATGTACTGCCAGACCGTGGTGTTCCCCGGCGTGGCGGTGGGCGACGCGCGTCTGCGCATCAGCGTCACCAGCGAACACACCGAGGAGGACCTGGATATGGCGGCGCAGATCATCATCGACGCAGCAAAAGAAGTGAATATTCCCGTCACGCTGTGATCCGGCCAACCCGGATGGCGCAACGCCGGCCGTCCGGGTTGATGACGTCACTGCGCCAGCTTAATGCAGGATTGGAGGAGAGCAGGCATGAAAGCACAAGAAACGGAAAGCGGATTTGTTCCTGTCATCGACTATTTACGACGCTCCGCCGCCAATTTTCCCCAGCGCCCGGCGTTTGTCGGCCCGGAGGAAATAAGCTACGAGCAGTTCTACGCCAGAGTGCGCCGCTGGGCCGGATATTTCCGCTACGCCGGTCTGCAGCCCGGGGACCGCGTGGCCATCTGGTTGCCCAAGCAAATCGATTATGTGGTCGCCCTCTACGCCGCCATGGAATGCGGCGGCGTGTACGTTCCTATGGATGGCGTGCAGCCGGTGGAGCGGGCGAAAAAAATTCTCGCCGGCGCGGAGCCCGCCATTCTAGTTACCGACAGCGCCCGTTTTGAGCAACTGGATGATACGACTTGCGCGTCATTACGGCTGGCGCTGGTCACCGACTTCCACAAAGTTCCTGACGCGGCTGCGCCCGGCTGTTTCGCCGTTGCGTCACGGGCGTCGGCGGACGCATTCGAGCCAACGCCGGAGCAAACGCCGCATCATCCCGGTCCACAGGATCTGGCGGCGATTCTATTCACCTCCGGCTCCACCGGTATGCCCAAGGGCGTTCAGATCAGCTACGGCAACCTGCACGCCTTTATTGGCTGGGCGCTGCAAGAGCTTTCCCTGAGCGAACGGGACGTCTTTTCCAATCATGCCGGTTTCCATTTCGATCTCAGCACCTTCGACCTGTTCGCCGCAGCGGCGGCGGGCGCGGGGGTCTGGGTTATCGGCGAGGAACAACAACGGGATGTCGCCGCGCTGTCGGAGGGCATTCATCGCTATGGGATCAGCGTTTGGTACAGCGTTCCCTCCATCCTGTCCCTGATGGTGAACGCAGGCGCTCTGGATACCGACGTCACCGCCTCGTTGCGCTATCTGATATTCGCTGGCGAAGTCTTCCCGATTCGCCCCTTACGGGAGCTAAGCCAGCGTTTGCCAGCGGACTGTGCGCTCTATAACTTCTATGGGCCGACCGAAACCAATGTCTGCCTTTACTATCGGGTGACGGCGGAAGACCTGCAACGGGACAAGCCAGTGTATATCGGCGCTCCGCTGCCCGGGCAAACCGCCCTTGTGCTGGACGACCAGGGCCTGCCTGTCAGCGCTCCCGGCGCCATTGGCGAATTAGTCATCGAGGGCTCCTGCGTCACGCCGGGTTACCGCAACCGCGTCGACCCCGCCAACGCCGATAACCATCTACAGGGACGCCATGCGACCGGCGATCTGGTGGGCTACGAAAACGGCTATCTGTACTACCACGGGCGCAAGGACCGCATGCTGAAAATCAATGGCTACCGGGTGGAGTTAGGAGAGATCGAAGCGGCGTTGTCGACCATGCCGGGCATCCGGGAAATCGCCGTGGTGGCGGAAATCACCGAGCAGGCGCAAAACCTCATTGCCTATTTCAGTGCGGTTGATCCGGCCTCTGCGCCCAGTGTGCTCGCCATCAAGCAGCACTGTCAGACGCGGTTGCCCCGTTACATGATTCCCAAGCTGGTGCGCAGACTGGACGAACTGCCCAAAAGCCGTAACGGCAAAATTGATTATCTGGCGTTAAAAGCGTTGGCGTTCAAGCCGAATGTTACGCCACAGACTCACACAGACCCGGTTGCCTGACATGACTGACGCCAGCTTATTTTCTTCCGCCTCATCCAGTTCTCATGACCAGACGTTGCGCGAGCCTGTCGCCATCGTGGGCATCGCCTGCATTACGCCCTCCGCCCAGGATACGGAATCGTTCTGGCGATTGCTTGACCGCGGCGAGCGCGCGCCGCTACGGGCAATGCCTGCCCATCGAATACCGCAGACCAGCGCAGCGGCCAAGGCGCACTTAGACGCTTGGCGCGGTTCATTTTTTGCGGAGGCGGAGAGTGATTTCAAACGCTTTCGCATCCCTCCCGCTTACCGTAAATCCGTGTCCCAAATGATGCTGTTGCAGCTGCGCGCGGCGGAGCAATGTCTGCGTGACGCAGGCTATCCCGACAAGCTGCCGCCACTGGACGACACCGACGTATACAGCGGCGCCTGCTTTTGCTTCGACAGCGCGCTTAACAACGCCTTGAAAGTGGAAGGCGTGCGGCTCGCTTACGAGGCCGCGGAGCAACGCTCAGGAGACTGTGAAGCGGACCTGGACGCCATCCGCGAGCGACTGCGCGAGCATTTCGGCCTGTCATCCCATGATCGCGTCGGCGAAATGGCGAGCAGCATACCCGCCCGCATCGCCTCGCACTTTGGTTTTCGCGGCCGCGCCCAGGCGCTGGAGTCCGCCGACGCCACCAGTTACGTGGTGCTGGAGGCCGCCTTGCTGGCGTTGTCTGGAGGCCAGACCAAAGCGGCGCTGGTCATCGCCGGACAACGCTATGACAGCCTGCTGCCCGCGCTCGCCCTGGAGAAAAAAGGCTTCGCGTCCGGCGCGCCTTTCACCGCCAATTCTGCTGGAGCGCCGCTGGCGGAAGGCGCCACGGCGTTATTATTGAAGAAGCTAAGCGACGCCCGCCGGGACGGCGATTGCATCTACAGCGTCATTCGCGGCGCCGCCTGCGCCCGCCGGGACTCTCCCTCCGGCTACCGCTACGGCGGCGATGCGGCGCTGAAATATCAAGCCGCTGCGGAAGCCTGCCGTCAGGCCAATATCAGTCCCGCTAGACAGCGTTTCATTGAGTGCGCGTTGCCTGGCCATGCGGAAGAAAGCAAAGCGCTACTGACCGCGATGGCGGATTTACGCCATGACGATAGCGTCCCTCTACATCTGCGCTCCTGCGTCGCCAACCTGGGATACGCATTCGCCAACGCCGGACTCAACGCCATCGCCGCCGCCAGTCTGGCGTTGCGCTACGGTCGCCTGCCTGGCATGCCGCAAGAGGACGGTCAGGAATTATTACAACGTCAGAACATCGACTACGGCGCCAACGGCGGCGAGCCCTGGCCGCAAACGGATGAGCTTATCGCCGGCGTGTGCGGGGGCGGACTGAGCGGCGTCAGTTGGCATATGGTGCTGTCCAGCCCGGATGCGGTGGCGGCGGACGTGGAGACAGCTCCAGTCCCGCAGGAGCCCATCGCCATTGTCGGCGTCGGAGGCTCTTTCGGTCCTTGGCGCGACGTGACGGCAATACACGCAGGCCTGTGGGATGGCGCCGATGGAATTCAGCCAATACCGGAAGCGGTATTGCCCCATCGCGCCTTTTTCAGCGCGGATGCATCCCGACCGCTGAGTTGTTACGCGCAATATGGCGCAGCGTTGGCGCAAAGCGAATTCGACTTATCCCCCTATAAAATCTTTCCACGCCGGGCCGCCGGCATGGACAAGGCGCAAAAGCTGGGGCTGCAATGCGCCGCCGAGGCTCTGGCGGATTATGGGCTGTCGCGCAAACGTCAACGCCAGGGCGCCACGGCGGTGTTTATCGCCAGCAACCTGAACCTGGGACGGGAGCGCGCGCTATCCGCGGCGTTGCATTATCCCCAGCTACAGGCGCTGTTCGCCGGCTCCACGCTGGCAAGCTACTTTCAGGACGCCGTCGCAAAACAGCGGCTCTCCCCCGAGGAGGTCGATCACTTCACGTTCGACAGCTTTTCCGCCAGCGGCATCGCGGCGTTGATCTCCAATTGCTTTCAACTCAACGCCGCCCCAGCCGCCGTGGAAGCGGCCTGCGCTTCGTCTCTGGCGGCGCTGCATAACGCCGTGCTGGCGCTGCGCAGTCATCGCTACGACCTGGTGCTGGCGGGTGGCGTGGAGCTGCCGGTGAACATTCGCGACCTGACGCTGTGCTCCGCGCAAATGATGTTGTCACAGCACAAGATCGCGCCTTTCGCGGTAGACGCCGACGGGTTTTCACCCGGGGACGGCGCCGGCATGTTCGTCCTCAAGCGCCTGAGTGACGCACTGCGGGATGGAGATACTATTTACGCCGCCATCACCGGCGTCGGCGCCTCCTGCGACGCCCGCTCCATGACGGCGCCGGACCCACAGGGACAGGCGCTGGCCATGCGCAAAGCCTTCGTTCAGGCCGGTTATTCTCCTGCTCGCGTGCAGTACGTGGAAACCCATGGCACGGGCACCCGGTTGGGAGATATTGCGGAACTCTCCGCGTTGAATGAGGTTTATCTCGCGCCTGAACGGAGCGGTCCGCTAAAGGTGGGTTCGGTCAAATCCAATATCGGACACACCTTCGCCGCGGCTGGCTCAGCGGGCCTATTGAAAACCCTGCTGGCGATCCGTTACGGTGATATCCCGGCCACGCTGTTACGACGGGAGATGAACCCGGAGCTGCCCCTGGCGGAGATACCCACGGAGCCCGTCACCGCCCTGCAGCCCTGGCCACTGGGCGATGGCGCCCGTTACGCCGCGGTCAGCTCATTCGGCACCGGCGGCGTCAATTATCATCTGCTTTTGCAGTCCGTAACCGCTACCCATGCGGCGCCGGACGACTCTCAATACACTGCAAGTTAAGGAAAGGGAACGAAATGGAAACCATCATTCACAAAATCCGCCTGTTCGATGTCGCACAGGCCGACGCCTTCGAGTTCTGGGTGCAAAACGTCGATTACGCCACCTGCCCCGACCTGCCCAGCGTCGTGAGGTTTGACGTGCATCGCGCGTCTTTGCAGGCAAACGCCCCTTATCACTATGTGGAGGTGATAAAAATAACCGACCGCGCCGCCTTTGACGCCGACATGGAAACATCAACGTTCGCCGGATTGGTGCAGGCCTTTTCCCGTATGGCGGAAGTCGTTGAAGAATTGGCCGGCGAGCAGCTGGGCTCGGGCTATGCCGCAGGCTGAGCCTGTCGCCCCCCTTCCGCGCCTGCATGCGGGAAAATTACCGGCGTCAGATTGGAACCGCACGTTGATGGTCGGCCCCTGGCGCCTGCACGCGGTGTCGGTGACCGGCTGGCGACGCCACTTTGAGACGGAAGCAGACCTGCGCCGGGTATTCGACCTGCGCGAACGACGCCATCTGCGGCAGATTCGATTCGCCAAACGCAAGCTGGAATGGGGCGCGGGAAGACTGGCCGGAAAGCAGGCGCTGCAGCGTTTGCAGTCTGAGTTGGCGGCGCCGCAACGGGCCTTACGGGACATCATTATCAGCAATTGTAAAACTGATCCCCATCAAGGCCGACCGGAAGCCAACATGGAGGGCTACCTCAGCATCAGTCACACAGGGAACTGGGCGGTGGCGGCGGCCGGGCGCTGCCCCGTCGGCGTCGATATCGAACCCGTTCGAACCTTCTGCGGCTCAGTCTGGGAAATGGCTTTTACCCCAGAAGAGCGGCGCTGGTTGTTACGCCGTGGGCGCAACGAACGCGACACCTCCGCCACCATGGCGTGGGCGTTCAAAGAGGCGCTGTTGAAATGCTACGGCCGCAGTATTTTTGGCTGGTTCGCCGATGTTGAACTGCATCCGCCGGGGGATGCCGGAGGATTGTCCTGGACATTATCACGGCGACTCAGCCGAGAGCTCGGCGCCGTCGCCAATACGCCTCTGGTAGCCATAGCGGACCGGTTTCAGGGATGCGCGCTGGTGGTTGTCGGCAGCCCGCCGGAGGTGTGCGACCTGCTTAGGGGATCTTGATTCGCAAAGAATTCATTGAAAGATTGGAGCTTTATTTATGCAGTCGACCTTCGCTCAAGAACTGCAGGAAACCGTGGATTTGGCGCGCTGGGCGCCGTCATCCCACAACTCGCAACCCTGGACGTTGATACATATTCAGGAGCGCGAGCGGGCCAGCGCACTCCTTGGAGAAGCGCTTCAGGAGGGAGAGCAATGCGTCGTCCTGGCGTTGAACAGCGCTCGCAAACTCAAAGCCCTGGAAAGTCTGGAAATCGAAATGCTGATGAGCTGCGGCTTGTTTCTGGGCTTGTTTTGCATGACCCTGGGGGTTCGCGGCCATGACTGGCGCCTGCGCTGGTTCTGTGAAGCGGAAAAGAGCGCGCCCATCGCCGCGCTGGAGCAAGAGCAGGGGTGCCTGGCGCTGACCGCAGTGCGCATTACGCCGAACAGCGTTAAGCCCGTCGCCGACGCTGAAGCGTGGCGGCGACTGGCGCTGCATAGACGCACTCACCGCGGCCCCTTTAACCCTTTACGCATCAGCGACGAAACGTTGCAGCAACTACTGGCCAGGCGTTGGCCGTTGTCCTTAACCGGGGAGCACTTGCTGATGCGGATAGAACGCGATCAGCCTGCGATTCGCCGCGCGGCGCAACTGGTAAAACAGTATGCGGTGCTGGACTTCGCCAACTATAAAGCCTGGCGCGAGACCTATCGCTACATCCACTTTTCCCTGGAAGAAGAGGCGGAAGACGGATTCTATCTGCAAAGCCTGCTCGGCCCGCAAAGCAAGTGGAGCAGTCTGTTCTATCGTTGCGTGCTGGCTCCGCCGGTCATGCAGGCCCTGCGGCCCTTCGGCGCGCCGCAACGTATGGCGGATCAGCTTGGCGCGCTGGTGGAAGATTCATCCCAATTGTTGTTCTGCCATCTCGGAGAGGAGCATATGACGCCGAAAGCGCTGACTCAGGCCGGCGCGCGCCTGATGGAGGTCTGGCTCAACGCCCAGGAGCAGAAACTGGCGATACACCCGGTCAGCGTCATGCTGCAGCATGACCAGGCGCGCATTGCGATCGAGCGACTGCGGGACGAAAACGGACGCATGATTTTCTTCGCCAGGCTTGGCGCCATCAAAGAAGTTTTCGACAAAAGCCCCAGAAGAAAAACCAACGGCATCATCGCCGCCGGATAACGCACGGGACCAAAAAAAAACAATTCACTCAACGGAACCGTCATTACCCCCTAACCCCGTCGCCAGACGGCTTACTCAAGTTCGATAGAAAAAGGAAAAGGAAATATGGAGCAACAATGGATAATCATGATCATTGTGATCGAGGCCATGGCCGTCGCCGGCGTCATCGCCGCCTTGATCACCAAGGACACCAAGGCGCCCTTTATCTTTGGGTTTAATACGCTGTTGCCGGTAACGCTGGTGTATTGCTGGTACGGCGACGCGGACCTGGCGCGTAAGGCCCTGCTGTTGGGCATGGTGATTATTTACCAATTGCGCATGAATGTGGTGCTCACGCTTTGGTACAACAACACCGCCGCCGCCAAGCTCAAGGAAGTCATGCCGCTGTCGGCCATCTACTTTTTACCGATCATTCTCGCCAACGTATTTGGCTGGCTCTACTGCCTGCCGTTCCAGTGGGCGGCGGACCGGGTCGGGCCATTAAACTGGATCGATTACAGCGCTGTCGCCGTCTATTTGGTCGGCACTATTTTCCACTTCGGCAGTGATTATCAGAAACACTTATTCAAGCAACAACCCAACTCTCGCGGCCAGATTCTGGACACAGGCTTCTGGCGCTACTCCCGCCATCCCAACTATTTCGGCGACTTTTTGATTTACGTCTCCTTCGGCCTCACCGCCGGCAACCCCTGGGGCGTCATCGCACCCCTGGCCAATATCGCGCAGTACATGGCGGACGCCATTCCCAAAAGCGAAAAAATGGCGGAAGAACGCTACGGCGAAGCCTGGCGGAACTATAAGAAAAAGGCCAAATGCCTGATCCCGTTTGTGATCTAATCTGCGTTTATTTTCATGGCGCGGAAAGCCTGCGCGACGACAAGATGCGGGAGACAGGACCTGGCATGCCCAGGCCCTGTCGTTGCAAACAAATAGAAGGAAGCTATTTGAGGATTAAAAAAGCCTGTCAATGTAGTTTACTGGCCGCAGTTTAGAAAAAAGACCCCAAATCCCTTTGGGTTAAGCGCTGTTCCGTGCGCGCAAGGACATCAACTCAGTGGGGGTGAGACATCCCTATCTCTTACGCCTTCCATTACCACATAGACAGCACAGCGGCAGTGGCTTCCCTGCGATGAAACGATCACGCCTTTGACCAGCGCCGCTTTACAAGAGACATATTACGCAGCGGAGCGACAGAGGCTGTCGTCATACAAATTTTTTTGAAAAATTCTGTGTAATCAGACCACTCAGTTTGACCGCCATTGATAACAGGCGTTACCATGCCGCCTCTCTTCATGGAGCCGGACGGGACTCGAAAGCCGTTTACACTTCATAGGAGAAAAACATGAAAAAGATCAAGACGTTATTCGTCATCGATCGCCATAGTCACCTGGCGACGGAGCAAGCCGTTCCAGAATCCGCCTGGGTGTTGCAAGGCATGGGGCTCGCCACCGAGAAATTCGACGGCAGCGCCTGTCTGTTCAGAGCAGGCCGTTTGTGGAAACGTTACGACCGCAAACTGCGCAAGCCGTTCGCCGCGAAGCTCCGCGCCGGGCGTCTCGCAACTCTGGAGCACGCCATGTTCAAATCAGCCCCGGATGGATTTACTCCTTGCGAGGCGGAGCCTGACGCCATTACCGGTCACTGGCCCGGCTGGCTGCCGGTTTCCAAGGCCAGCCCGGAAGATCGCTGGCATTGCGAAGCCCTTGAACAGGCCGCCGACACACTGATCGAAGGCCAGACCTACGAGCTGGTCGGCCCGAAAGTTCAGGGTAACCGCTACCAGCTGCAGCGCCATGCGCTGTGGGCCCATGGCGGCAAGATCCTGACGCCGCCGGAGCGCCTGGACTTCCACTCTCTGCGCGACTGGATGGCGGCGCAAAGCATGGAAGGCGTCGTGTGGCATGCGCCGGATGGACGTATGGCCAAACTAAGGCGAAAAGATTTCGGTTTTTCATGGTGAATACTGGCCTGGGATTCTTCCCGGGCTTTTATTTTCCCCTCTCATCTCCCACTCTAATCACTATATCCGCCAGCCCGCAGCCACTAACTTTCGGTTTTAAAAACACTTTTTTATCCACGCTAAAAAAACATTATTACCCGGATAATATTGACTTCATTTTTTACCCCGGTATTATTGGCGGCGTATTTTCAGGATAGCGGTGGTCACTGCTATCCGAGCGAGCACAGGAGTGAAACACATGAGCGTAAAAGAAACTCAGAGCTATACCGGCTTTCACGGCCACCAACTTTTCGCCGCCGGCGACTTGCCTGACGTGGCCTTAAAGGCCAAGGCTTTATTGGAGCAGGACACAAACGCCCCCGTCGCTATCTACGACAACGCGACCGGCAGGATCGTGGATATCGATTATCGCGGAACGGCTGAGGAGGTTATCGCCAGAATCGCAGCACGCAGCGAAGATGGAGCTCCCAAGCCTAAAGCCGGGCCTGGACGTCCCAAACTGGGAGTGGTGTCGCGTGAAGTCACGCTGCTGCCCCGGCACTGGGACTGGTTGAGAGCGCAACCCGGCGGCGCATCGGTGGCGCTGCGCAAACTGGTCGAAGCGGCCAGACGCGACAATGTGGATATCGACAAATCCCGCCTGGCGCTTGAAGCCGTGTATCGATTCATGTCCACCGTCGCCGGCGACTTCCCTGGTTTTGAAGAAGCCTGTCGCGCCTTCTTCGCCAAAGACTATGAGACGTTTGACGACATGATTTCGCTATGGCCTGACGATATTCAGGACCATATCCGGCATCAGACGGAGAACGCATTGCAAATGCAGAAAAAAGCGGAGGCTCAGCAGGACTGAATTCCGTCCGCCCCCAGCACTGCGCAGGCCCGGCAAGGGCCTGCCGCAGCCAGTCTCTACCGCATCTTAGAACTGATACGTCACCGCCACGGACAAGAACCCCTGCGCGCCGCCCAGATCGTCTTCAATATCGCGACGTTCGCGCTCCAGATTACTGGTAGACAGAACGCCACCGGGATCTCTGGCGCTTAACTTCACATCCGGATCGCTTAACGGCGCCATCACCCCAAATTCAGCCTGGAAAGACAAACCGGACTCGCTGCGGATGCGATTTCCCCACCCCAGGCTCAGATAAGGCGCCCAGGAGGACTGATCGATTTCCGCATCCAGACGCACATTATCGCTACTGCTGACGTGTGCGCCGCCGACGTTGAAAGACTGCCCTGACTTGGTCGTCCCCTTGATATCGTGATCAAAATAAACCAGACCGCCGGAAAAGAAGATGTTATCCACATACTTACCGGAGAACGGATACCAGTCCACACCGCCCGTCAGCGTCCCGGTGCGGAAATCCGCTTTGTATTTGGTTCCGCTCAGCTCAAGATCATCGACGTCATCCACATCAATTCCGCCGAAGGTGAATCGCAGCTGCAGTTGATCCTCATCCACCAGACTCCAGTCCGTCCGTTTGGCGGCGGTGACGCCAACGCCCTGCGTCCCCAACATGCCGCCAACAGAGTAGTCCGCCGCCTGCGCCGAAGTCGCGTAAGCCGCCGCAAGAATAAGTGTCGCCCCCAGGCGAACGATAGAATTGTCAGCCATTGCCCGGCCTCCCTCTTTTTCAAATATTTAAATCTAACTTCACAAAAGGAAAGGTGATCTTAAGAGGCCAAACGAAAAAGGTATGTGGCTGATTTGGGACAGAATGTGACGCCAAACCCGCGCGCGTGACCAGAGTGCTTCATCAAGGACAAGCGACGGATTTGGGGAACAGAACAAGCGAGGGGAACTGAGTAAAAGCGCTCTTCTAACCGGCGGTGGGCCCGTGAGCCGGCCAGGAAATTTCAATCGCGGCGCCCCCCAATGAAGAGTCGCCGACGGTGACGTCGCCCTGGTGCCATTGCGCGATCTGGCTGACGATCGCCAGCCCGAGGCCATGTCCGCCGGATGAGGCGCGTTCGACGTTGCCCAGTTGGGCGAAGGGCTGCAGGATCGTCTCCCGATCCTCCTGAGGAATGCCCGGTCCGTCATCCTCCACCTGCAAGCGGCAGAGCGCGCCGTCGCGACGCAGGCTGACCCGTACGCGGGATTGCGCATAGCGGGAGGCGTTATCCAGCAGGTTATGCAGCACTCGACCCATGGCGCGGGAGTCCGCCCATATGCGGGCGCCGCGCAGACTATCGTCACAGACAAACTCACACACCAACTCACTGCGCTCCGGCTGATGTAAGTCCACTTCTTCCTCCACCAGGGACGCCAGATCAATCTCGCTGAAATGATTGATGTCGATGGCGCGGCTGTATCGGGAATGGGTGAGTAATTGATTGATCAGGTAATCCAGCGAATCAATGCTGGCGTGGATGCTTTTGCGATAGCGCTCCTGCTCTTCCGCCGTGCAGTCTTCCGACTCCAGAATTTCCACCGCGAAACGCAGGCGCGCCAACGGAGTGCGGAGATCATGGGCGACGGCGTTGGTCAGCTGTTGATGAGAACGCACCAGCTTCTGGATACTGTCCGCCATGGCGTTGAACGATTGCCCCAAACGGGCGGCGACAGAACCTTTACGCAGCGTCACGCGGTGCTCCAGCCGGCCCTGTCCAAACTCCGACGCCGTACGGTCAAGGCGTTTGAGATCACGCCATAGAGGCGTCAACCAGGATAATAACCCCAGGGAGGTGGCTAACAGCATGGCGGTGAACACGGTCACCAAATAAGAGAGAGCCACCCCGCCGGGCGAAGGCGTCGGCCCCGCCGTCAGGACTTTATCGCTATCGCCAATACGATAGTAAAACAAGGATTCATCGTCCTCTGTATTGGTCCACGCATAGCCTTTCGTCATCAGCGCTTCTTTTTTGTCAGCCGATATATCCAGCTCCGTTAGCGCCAGCATATCCAGCGGAAAACGAAACTCCGCCTGCAATTGCGTCAGTAACTGCAGCCATTGCGCTTCCGGCGTTTCCGCAAAAAGGTCGCCCAACAGAAACAGTGTGCCTTTGGCGCTGCGCAACGTCTCTTCGTCATCCGTTTCATCCAGCACCATTTCAACCACCCAGTCGCTGTCGCCGACCCTGCGCCAAAGCACGTCAGTATCCGCCTCCGAATAGACATAACCGCCTTCTCGCAAGGTATCGGCATACTGCGTTTGCGTGAGTAATTCCGCCAAAGGCGTCAGCCGCAATCGATAGCCGAAATGGTTATCCAACGACGCCACTCTGTCCTGCCAGGCGCTCTGCGGCCGCTCCGTCAAATCGCGATCAATCAGGAAAAATGTGCCGTTATAGGTGTTAACGAAGTAATTGAGGAGAATGCGGTTTTTAATGTAATGAACAGGGTTGTAAGACTCCGCCGTCAACAGCAGCCCTACCGGCAATACAATGACGATCACCAAACGCAGCAGTGTTCTCAACATCATCTTCAACGGCCCCCAGCCAGGTCAGGGTCAGTGCAGAGTTGATAGCCTTTGCCCCGAATCGTTTTGATGATGTCCTGCCCTGCCCCGCCGTCCTGCAGCTTCTTGCGCAGACGGGAGATGCGCCGGTCTATGGAACGGTCCAAGCCGTCGTAATCAAAACCGCGTAATTCCTGAATGATAAAATCGCGATCGACCACTTCGCCCAGTGATCTCGCCAGCAACAATAACAGCTCGAATTCCGCCGTGGTGAGCTCTACCGAGCGCGCGCCCAGTCTGACCACGCGGTTGCGCAAGTCGATCGTCAATGCCCCGGCGCTGATCACACTGCTATCCTGAATCGTCGCCGCGACGCCCTCACCGCGGCCTGTGTGCTCCAGCCGTCGCAACAGCGCGCGAATGCGACTCAGCAATAAACGCGGCTGCACCGGTTTCACGATATAATCGTCCGCGCCGAGCTCCAGTCCCAGCATTTGGTCCATATCCTCATCCAGCGCCGTCAGCATGAGAATAAACCCGTTATAATCCAGCCGCGCCTGCCGACATACGTCCATGCCCGACAGCCCGGGCAGCATCACGTCCAGAATCACCAGCGCCGGGCGTTGCGTCAGAATCTCCCGCACCGCATCCAGCCCGTTGGCGACCACCGCCACCTGAAAACCATTTTTGGTCAGATAATCCTGAATCAAGGAAGCCAGCTCCTGGTCATCCTCCACCAGCAGCAAGCGATGATTGTGAGCGCAGTTCGAAAATACGGGTGTCATGATGGGAGAGCGTCGCCTTAACCAACGGGATCAGGGGAAATTCGCTCAGTGTAGGAAAAAATACGAAGGGAGAATACCTGCCTGTGTAGCAGGTTTGTGACAGTTTGGGACAGCCAAGCGCATGCGCGTCGGCTAGCCGCGGGAGACAGGGCCTGACCTGTGCAGGCCCTGTCGTTGCAGACAAATAGAAGGAAGCCATTTGCCTGCCTGATTAATAGTAAGACGGCGCCTTGCTGTACAAAAAAACGTCTACTAGGCTTCTGTATACAGTCCGCCCCTGCAAGCGGACCTGTTTTGCTGTTGAGTATTCAAGCTGCATACCTTCCTAACCGGCGCCCCACGCCCCAGGTATGCGCGTACAAGGATCAAACAAGGAGCCGCTTATGGAACCCTATCTTGGACAGATCAGCATGATGGCTTTTAACTTCCCCCCCCAAAGACTGGGCTTTTTGCAGTGGAGATCTCCAGCAAATCAGCCAAAACCCAGCGCTCTTCGCCCTAATCAATACCTATTATGGAGGGGATGGCAGGACGACCTACGCTTTACCTGACTTGAGAGGCCGAGCGCCGGTACACATGGGCCGGTTATCTCAATACACATATACCCTGGGACAGAAAGAAGGGACGGAGACCGTAACCTTAACTGAAAGCACATTACCCAGGCATACTCACACTGTTTACGCCTCATCGGAAGACGCCGATAAAGGAGGCCCCAATGACCAGCGCATATTGGCCGCCACTCCTGATATCTACCGTCCGCTCACAAATCCTGTCCCCATGAATTCTAATGCTGTCGGCATGACTGGCGGTAACAGTAGCGGAGGTACAACGCCTTTCCCAAACATGCAACCTTCACTGGCGATAAACTTCTGTATTGCTATTTCAGGCTACTTTCCCCCGCGCAACTAAAGAGGATTTACAGGAATGCCTACTTTATCGACTAGCTCGATTAGTACCAACCATATTCCTCAACGTCGAACTTTACTCATGACCCAAGCGCGTCTTCAGAAACGGAGGTCACAAGCATGTCATTGCCTTTCATTGCCGAAATAAGAATTTTTGGGTTCAACTACCCTCCCCGCAGTTGGTCATTTTGTAGTGGGCAAATCATCCCTATCGATGAAAACCAAGCCCTTTTCGCCTTGATAGGCTCCATTTACGGCGGCGACGCCAGGGTGACAATGGGGCTTCCCAATCTTCAAGGGCGCAGCCCTCTTCACACAGGTAAAGGCCCAGGCCTCACTGAGCGCCAGTTAGCAGATTATGGTGGATTGCCGGAGGTTGAGCTTGCAGCAGCACAGATACCTCCTCATACACACACCTTATCCGCAGCTAAGCAAGCAGGAACAACTTCAGAGCCCACTGGCCAGCTGTTCGCCTATCAGGCCGGGGACGTACAACCTGACTACAAACAGCCGCCACTTGGGGATCTGCAGGCGATGTCTCCAGGAATGTTGGCGTACGCAGGCCAGAGTTCAATGGTTGAAAATCGCCAGCCTTTTTTGGGACTTTCATTCTGCATAGCCTTAGATGGAATTTTTCCACCGCGAAACTAGAGGCCCAGCATCTTTCGTCATAGGTATTTCGCATACGTCGATACAGAGACCGCCGCGGCGGACAAGGAGAGGAAAAAATGGCAGATTCATATATTGGTGAGATACGTATTTTCGCAGCTACTTTCGCACCACGTAACTGGAGCTTTTGCGATGGACAGGTATTGGCGGCCTCGCAGCAGGCCGCTTTATTTAGCTTACTGGGAAGTTTTTATGGGGGGGATGGAAGGACCACATTCGCCCTACCGGATATGCGTGGCCGTCTTCCTTTGCACTTTGGACAAGGGCCTGGACTAACCCCCTACGCTATTGGAGCCAGAGTCGGCGTGGAATCCGTTACTGTGACGATGGAAAACATGCCGCCGCACACCCACACGCTTATGGCGTCGAATGACGCCGTCACTGTTGATGTCTCTCCCTCAAATCAAGTGACCGGCGTTACTGACCCCGCAGCTCCGTTTTACACGACGACAGGCAATATAACGCCTCTGGCGTCAGAGGCAGTGGGATACGCAGGAGGCGCTCAAAATCAACAAACCTCCCCACACTCCATCATGATGCCCTATTTAGCGTTGAACTTTATAATCTCGTTAAAGGGCGTATATCCAAGTCGCAACTAACCAAAGGAGTGTGGAGTTATGTCCGAACCATTTATCGCAGAAGTCCGCATATTCTCGTTTGATTTCCCTCCTGCAAGTTGGGCGTATTGTGACGGACAATTGTACGCTATAGGTCAAAACCCAGCTTTATTCTCTCTTATTGGAACCCTCTACGGAGGCGATGGAAGAACGACTATGGGCTTACCTAATCTTCAATGCCGAAGCCCGTTGCACGCTGGGACAGGCTTAGGCCTGACGCCTCGCCCTTTATCCAGCCTTGGAGGAACTCCCTACACAGTGCTTGATGAGATACAAATCCCCCCCCACACACATGCCCTCAAGGCAGTTGCTTCCCGCGGGACAACCCCTGAGCCGCAGAATCAGCTATTCGCCTATCAAGGGGGCGACCCTCAGCCTGATTACAAGCAATCTCCATTGGGCGATCTCGTGCCGATGCATCCTCAAATGCTGGCCAATACGGGCAATAGCGGTGCGCTCGATAATCGGCAACCCTTTTTGACTCTCTCTTTCTGTATCGCGCTTGACGGTATTTATCCACCAAGAAACTAAAAGCCGAACCAGATAAGGGCGCTATGCGCCCTTCATTAAATCACTCACCAAAAGCCAGGCTGGATAACCGCTATCAATTACCCACTTTGTAACTGAATACCGACTCATACAAATAGCAGTCGTCTTTTTCCGCGACGGGTACGATAAAGATATCGTGCGCTCCACAATTATCGTTTTTAACCGCGCAGGTTTGTTGCGGCATCAGGCCTTTGTCTTTTCCCGCTTTAAATATCACCGAGAAGCTTTCAAAGCCGCCTCCCAGCTCTTTTTTATCCGACACTTCCACCAGCGTTAACTCTAAAGGCGGCTGGCTGGAATCATAAGTCGCGTAGAAAGTTTTATCTTGATTGGATTGAAACTGGTCGTGGGTAAACATCGGCATCTCCCTGCTGTGTTCTATTGAGGTATAACCAGATTGCAGGCGCAGATTAATGCGCACGCCAACTAAGTATAGACAAACTAATGAAAGCCGGGCCGACGCAATACACTCCTCGTTAGAGAAAGCCCTGCGCGGACGGACTTAACTTGATAAATCAAAAGGTTCGGGTCTATGCTGAAGTAGCGGTTGTACCTTCTCTGAGCGGCCCACATCATGCGGTATGTGGACCTCCTTGTTAACCCAATATGGAGGAAACAGATGGAAGCCATCACAAGGGACGATGTGGTCATGCATAGTGACAAACAGGTTTCCTGCTCTGTCGATCAAGGCGTTGTCGTCATGCACGTCAATGCCGGTGAATTCTACGACTTAAACCATTCCGCGTCCGATGTCTGGAGGCTATTGGACTCTCCTACAAAAGTGTCGACACTGTGCGATCGCCTTCGCGAGAAGTATAACGTCGACTCCGAGCGCTGCGAAAAAGATGTACTCAACCTGCTCAATCGTTTGCAGGAAAAAGGCGTCATCGAAGCGCAAAAATGAATACGCCAAAAGAACAACTTCCACGCCTCTCCTGCAGTGTGGCCACATTCAATTTAAATAAAGGGTATTTACACTATGGATCAGGAAAACGAAGAAACCAAAGTTACAGAAGAATGGGAAACACCTGACTTCACTGTCATGGACGCCAATCAGGCGCAAAACTTTGTTGGCGACGGACTTGACGGGGGATTTGGCGGAGACTCTCGCTCCTAGCCCCGGCCAGGCGTCACTCAAGCTGTAGACGCCTCTAATTCCCGCGCTGCAAGCATATCCACGATACTTATTGCTTCCGACATCAATTTAGGGCGCTGCAAAGAATAAACAGACGTAACGCCTGCAAGCGTCGCGCATGCATTCAGCATCATTTTCCGCTGCTCAAGCGAGACCAGAAACACCTTTCTGAAGCAGTGTTCAAATAACCCTGCTATCGCCTCTTGTGGCGTTAGCTTCTGCAATGAAAGCTCCCTTCCTTCCGTCAAGATATAGACACTTTGTACAAAAGCTTTTTTTAGAGAGAAGTTACGACTCGCCGGATAGCAGTGTTTGACCCTGGTTTTAAAGGGTAGACGAGGATGATTCTCCGGCGTTTCCCCCATTGTCAACAATATTTCCGATGATAGCTTAAGTCTTGGGAAACCAGGGCATAAACTAACCTCGCTCCCCTCTAACGATAATGGACAAATATCGTCACTCAAAAGATCACAACCTTGATAATAGAAGAGCCCCGCCATACTTGATTTTCCGGCGGTCTTATTACCGCAAAACAACAGCGCGCCTCCACTTGGCAGGCGCACAGCGGAAGCATGCAGCACTAGTCGCTTACGCCATTGCAATATCGCCCCCATGCATGACCCCAGTACATGGGCATAGATACTCCAACTTTGTGATGACTCGCCAGGTGTGATGACTATGCGCGATGGACGCACCCAGAATCGCCCGCCATCGTCATCAAATATTAATGCTTCGCTTTCTGTCGCCTGATAGCGTTTACCTTGCTTCAACGCTCTTTCGAGTCTGCCTGGCGTTTCTCCAATCACGATGGTGAGGTCAGAACCGTCACCGCCTCGCACTAACCAGGGAAATTCAAACTCCGCTTGAATCTGTAATCCATAAGCTTGGTAATTGTACATGCGCTATTGTCCCTCAAACCGCTTTCTTCCCGTGTGTTTTGGACTACGCTTATATCAATCCGGCAGGCAAATGGATTTCTTCCATTTGCCTGAGACGACAGGGCTCGCGTATGTCGGGCCAGTCTCTCGCGGCTCCTCGCCGCCAAGATAATAATTTATCGCAATGGCGATCATCTGCAGTTGGGCCATTAATAATAAAAATGTATAGCCGCAGATGCTTCATACCACAAGCAGGGTCCTGAAGCAGGTCAGTTCAGCGGAGATATTGCTGCACAAGGGGCCAGACCCATGGACACGCTAGATCTGATTCAACTCGCCAGAACCTATATTTCCTATGATAAGTTCGATAAAGCTGCGTCGGCTCTCAGCCAGCGCCTGTATATCAATCCAAACTGCCCGCAGGCGCACGACTTACTCAAAACTATCTCTGACCGCAGAGAACCGAATTACGGCGTCATTCCATCCCCACGCATAGTTATTTCTGATTTCTTGCCCCGAGTACGCGTTGATGAACTCCTGACGCTCGCGGAACAACGCATCAGCAGATTTGAACCAGGAAAAGTTTCAGGCGCCAGAGAAATTGCGCCGGAGAGGAGAAACAGCCTGCGCCTGAGAGACCCTCTTATAGAGAAAAAGCTCAACGATTGGTTTTCTCCACACTTTCGCAAGAGGCTAACAGACTACTGTTCTCAGTTAGACGTCGCCCTGTTCGAGATCAGTGAAATAGAGCTGAAATTTTGCTGCTATCCTAATGGAGCCTATTTCCATATCCATCGCGACGACCAAGCGCCTAACAGTGAAGCAACAGGCATGCGAACGCCTGGCGTGCGCAGGATCAGCTTTGCTTACTATTTCCACCGCCGCCCTAAAAGCTTTACAGGTGGAGAGCTACAGCTCTACGCCACCGACAGGAAGCACGATATCTACTCTCGCCACCGAATAGAGTCCATTCCCCCTCACTTCAACACCTTGGTCCTATTTCCCAGCGGCTTTTACCACGAAGTCCTAAAAATCACGGAAACATCTGGAGAGATAATGAACGGCAGGTTCGCCATCAATGGCCATATTTGCGAAGCATTTCGTTCTCAAGAGAGCACAAAAAAAGCAGTGAAGGGAGCAAACTCATGAGTGGTATCGCTGGGTTATACCATGCAAAAAAAATCGTCACTGACGCAGACCTTCGCGCCATGTCAGACGCCATGTCGCACCGAGGCCCGGATGGAAGCAATGTTTGGCGGCAGGCGCAGCTCGGCTTTTGTCACAACATGCTGCACACCACGCCAGAGTCTTTGTTTGAAGCATTGCCCGCAGAGTCGCATGACCAGCGAGTTGTAATTACCGCAGATGCTCGCCTGGACAACCGAAAAGAGCTTGCCTGCGCACTGGGAATAAATCGAAGCGACTTGCCCCTGCTGAGTGACAGCCAACTCATTCTTATGGGTTATCTTCATTGGGATTTGGCGTGTGTGAGCCAATTTCTGGGCGATTTCTGTTTCGCCATCTGGGACAAAGACAGGCGTCGCCTGTTTATCGCTATGGACCCGATGGGAACCCGGTCGCTACTCTATTTCCACTCCCCTGACCTATTTGCTTTCGCAACAGATGTCAAAGCCTTGCTAGCCGCCCCGGGAGTGGACAAAAAGCTGGATGAGTCGGGGTTTGTCCTTCTGGCGTCAGGTCGCAGACGGGAAGCGCCTGAGCGCACATGCTTTGAAGGCATAACCAGGCTTACCGGCGGCGAGCGCTTATGCGTTCATCCTCCCTCTTCCGGGCAAGCAGGTTGGAAGATTGAGAAACGCAGTTACTACACTCTCCAACCTGAAACGCTCAACTTCAAACATCCAGAGGAAATGCTTGAGGCGTTTCGAGAGAAATTCCGACTGGCGGTGACTTGCCGAATGCGCAGCGCCTTCCCCGTAGCCACGCTTCTTAGCGGCGGACTGGATTCTTCCGCTATCAGCTGCATGGCCGCTGACCAGCGGCGCCACTTCTCCCATCCCCTTATCGCACTGTCATCCTGCCTGACAGATCAAGATCCTGAGCAGGATGAAAGACGATTTATTAGTATCGTTGCGCGCCAAAAGCAGTTGCCTGTTCATTACGTAACGCCCACGTCCGGTCCCGCCGCGTTACTGCACCAAGTACACGACATGACCGGCCTTCCCGTTAACCTCAATCCACATGTCTATACAGCGCTCTACGCCAAAGCGCAGAGTGAGGGCGCCCGCATTGTAATGGATGGCGTCTGCGGCGAGTGGGGACCCAGCTGGACTGGAGAGGGTTATTTACAGTATTTGCTACAACAACTGCATTGGAAAACACTGAAGGAAACAGTCCTCAGTTTGTCTCAAAACTATTCCCAGTCTCCTCACAGGGTATTCCAGAACGACGTTCTAGCTCCATTGGAACCCAGGTTCCTCCGCAATATACGATATAAATTGAGAGGGCGCTCGGTAGAGGAAAACAGGCTTCCCCTGACCAACAGACTCTACCATCAACATGCGGCCCCACCGCCTGAGGCCAAGTCATCAGACAAGTCGCTTCTGGGAAAACGGCTAAATGTCATACTTGGTGGCCGCACGCCTAGAGAATGGTATTCACCACACTTTCATATTCGCAACACCTTTCCTTATTTAGATGAGCGGGTATTAAAGTTTTGCCTGGGGTTGTCGGATGAATGGTTCATACAGAAAGGCTGGCGCCGTTATTTCATTCGCGCCGCGATGGAAAAAACGCTTCCTCCAGAAATTCAATGGCGTAGAGATAAAAGACCTTTTTCGCCAAATTATCACAGGCTGATGCAAACTGACGCCCCTGTCTACGAGAGTATTGTTCAAGACGTTTCTCCATCAGATCCGGTAAGAGACTATATTGATGTTGAAAGGATCAAACGCACGATAAAAGAGCTCAATCAACGCCCTTCATGGGGACCATACAACGGCGTCGATTTCGCGAGGAAAGTGGTGGATTTCGGGGTACAGAGCCTGATATTTCTTCGCTGGTTTCAGCGACTCTAGAGTGTGAAGCCCCCTTATTGGATGCTCTGCAGCCCCTGAGAGGAAATTCTGCGACTCTGAACTTCGCCGTTTTCCATATGTACGACAAAGTCCGTACAGGACAGCAACGCTTTTCGATGGGTGATGATAAGCACTGTAGTCATTTTTTTCAGTTCGCGGATAGCCTCAATAATGACAGTTTCATTCTCCTCATCCAAAGCGCTGCTAACTTCATCCAGGATAAGTAAAGCCGGCTTTCTCAATAGCGCTCTGGCCACTGCAAGACGCTGCTTTTCACCTCCTGATAACAAATCGCCCCGCTCACCGATAAGGGTATCTATGCCTTGAGGCAACGCTTTGACAAACCTTTCCGCCGACGCATTCCGCAATGCTTCCCATAGTTCATCCTCCTCAATCCCAGGCGCAGCCCAAAGCAAATTTTCACGAACACTCTTGTTAAACAAGAAACTCTCCTGCGTCACATAACTAACCGAGTGGCTCCATTGCGTAATCTCTTGTTCACTTAGCTCTTTCCCATCAATTAGCACCTGTCCATTGGACGGAGTCAGCAGCCCTGACAGAATATCCGCAGCGGTAGTTTTTCCAGAGCCGGAAGGCCCAAGCAACGCCGTAACGCTGTTAACAGGCAAAGTGATAGAAAAGTCACGGAGCGCGTATGTCCCTGGCGTCGACAAATAGGAAAAACTTACACGTTCGAGACGGACGCTTCGTGTCGCCACTATCGGTTTCACTTCTATGCTCTTATCGGACAAACCTTCCTCCACGTCGCCGTTTAATATGCACACCACTTCGCTATACGAAGGCAGGATATTGAGAATCTGCTGATACCGATAAGACATATCCTTCAAGATTGGCGCGAATCGGGAAAAAAGCAAAAGCAACACAATAAATTCAGCCGCAGGCAGCTTCACCCATCTAATAAAAAAATAACAGAGTCCAACCAAACAAACCGCGATGAGTATTTCATAATACAGGGTGACTAATGCACTGATTTTCTTAAACCTTAATAATGCACATCCTAATCGGCGGCTTTGCTCTTCCAGATCAACACCAGCGCGCTTTTCCTGCTTGAACGCTTTTACAACTTTCATTCCTTGCATATATTCGCTTACAGCGGAGAAATAAGCCTGGCGAAGCACTTTCCCTTCCTCCCCATTGCGGAGACTCAGCCGATTCAAGCAACGTGAACCCGCGTAAATCCCGCCACCACTCACCAGCGCCACCAGAGTCAAGCCAGGGGACGTCAGATAAGAAACAACACTGTACACACCAAGCACGCAACTCAAAGAAACAAGCTGAACGAGCAAGAGAGATATTTGCGAGGCTCTATCCACCTCGTGATTTAAAACCTGGGCTAAATGAGAGACTCGAAACTGAGTGAAGCGCAACCAAGAAAAAGCCAGCATCTTCGCTGTCAGCCGTCCTCTGAGGTTAAGAGCAAGTTCCGTCTGCAACTTTGCAGCGAGTGTCTGCTGGAAGTATTTAATCGTAGAATAAACAACGATAATCACGATGAAGATAATCAATGCTTCGTTAAGCTCCAGCATGGAGCCTAGCCAACTCCATTGGGAGCCCAGCTCATACCCGGCGTCGACTCCCGCCAAGGTCAACAACGGAATCAACGCCAACAGGCCAACCCCCTGAACAAAAGCCAAAGCAAAAAGCAGCGTCGTGAGCAGAACGATGCTGCGCTTGTCGTAACGCCACGACATCACGACGTATGAGGAAATACTTTCTTTAATGTCCTGTTTCAAACCTCAGCCCTTTGAATGCTATTCGACCCTGACCCTTTTCCTGGAAAAAAAGTATCGCCAACTCCATAAAAAGGGCCGCAACAGGTAGTAGCAAGGAAACATCCATCTGGGAAGCTTGAGAAGCGCGATATCATTAGCCGATATACGGAAAAACTGAGTTAAGTGGCGCATCAAATACTTTTTCCTGAATGAAAAAAAACATAGCAGTACATATTGCTCAACTGGACTTAGATAAGTTTTGCGCTGATTCGCTCGTTCCCACCTGGAGCACAGCAAGCGTACGAACGGATTACTTTTTGCGAGCGCTTCCTGCGCCGCTGGCAAAGGCGTAAACAATAACTTTTGAGTCATGATCATTGCAGCAAGGACGGGGTGCTCGACTCCCCATCGACGTGCTTTATCCATGACTGCGTTGAGATCGACTTCTCCCCCGGATAAGTATGCGTCGATATCAGATAGCCAGCTTAATCTGGCCCAACAGGACCTGGCCCCATGCATCGCCAGATAAACGAACTCGTCTTCAGCGCTCAGGCAAGCGCGCCCGAACTCGTTCTTATGGCAAGAGTATTCTTGCTCAAATAATCCTTTTCCCAGCTCAGGGAGCACATATTCGTTGTCGTCCAAGCGCATGTGCAACTCAAGAAAAATATCTCTCAATGCATTATGAAAAATGAAATCTTTATTGCTATTCAGGTAGGCTTCCACCACAAGGGGTGAAGCGCTCTCAGCTGGAGTAACTCGACGATAACCCGCCTCCGACAATAAACGCTCTATCAACGCAACATGCTCGCGCGGCGCCAGCACATCTAAATCGCGACATTCTCTGAGCGAGGCGTCCTGATACAATCTCTCCGACAAAGCTGGTCCTTTCAGGCAAACATAGGGCAACCTGTTGGTTTGCAAAAGCCCGCCAATTCTTTCAAGTTCAGCGTAGTGCTTAAGGTTACGCAGCCGGGCTTCCCGCTCCATCAGGCGGATTTTTTTACGGACTCCGCCTGGAACCGACTCGCCAGCCGCACTTAAATTTCGCCACACTAATGGCGTTACCCGATGCCACCTTAGCTGTTGTAAAAAGCACTCCCAATCCGAGCTTTCAAGTTGTGAGCAGGTCTCTTTAAGGGCCGACAACGGAGCTGCGCTATGAGCCAGACACATGCGTAACAATTGATAAGACGCCTGACGGTTCATCCCTGCAGCGTCTGCTATAGTCATACCATCACACGCTGCACGATCTCAGGCCGCCACATCATGCGTTCATAGGGAGGCAAGATGGATTCTGTGACAAATCCCAGTTTCAAATAGAGTTTTTTCGCTGCGACATTCTGCATCAGCACGCTGAGCGTCAGCGGCGCGCAGATTTGTGCGGCGGCGGCTTGCAGGCTGCGGATGACTTCCTCTCCAAAGCCTTTGCCGCGCGCTTGCGGAATAAAAGCGATATCGATGACATGCACTTCGTTATGGCCGAAATCGATGGTGACTTTACCGATACGCTCATGTTGCTTTTCAATGACGAAATACATGGCGTTGGGAAATTGCGCGCCATATCCTTGCTGCTGCGCTTTGAACTGCATGTCGATGATGGATTCGACGAAATCGCGCTCGCCGTCTATCAGACGCAAGTCCTCTCGCGTACTGTTATGAAGTTGCTCCAGAAACGCTTTATCAGAAGCGGTAGAGGGGCGGACAACCAGGCCCTGCCCTAATTTCACATCCTTCACTTTCATAATTCCTTTACCCCTTTTTATTAAATCCGGCCCTCGAAATGAACCGGGATGCGCCCTCATCCATGCAACAAGTATAGCTCGCGCCTGAGTGATGCAAGGCTCGCTGAGTCATTGGACTCTATGACAAAGCGTCCTCGACGACACCCGGCGATTTTTTCATATGTCGCGCTATCAGGGCCCCAAACCGGAGTTCATGATGTCGCCCGCCAGTTTGACGTATATGAGATTTCAACAGCGCCCCGTACAACGCCTGTTCGCTGGCTACGCAGCCAGCCTGACGCCCGACCCTCCCCACGAAATGCTTTGCCAGGATATGCTGTTGACTGCGCTGCGGGAGCAACAATATCTGCGCCCCCATACCGACAAAGGAACGGGAGTAAAAAGACATGTGTGTATCGTATTTTACCTGTCGCCGGACTGGCGGGAGGAAGATGAAGGCGGCCTTAAGATTGAGACGCCGCCAGGAGAAACAATCATCCTATCCGCCCTCTTTAATCGCTGCATCATCTTCAAACCAAACCTGCTTCATAGCGTTACGCCCTTCGCCAGGTCCGCAGCGGGAAAGGTGCGTTACAGCCAGACTATCTGGTACGCCTAGCCTGAAGTAAGCGAGCGTAGAGGCCGTCCAGCCTCTGGGAAATCATGTTGGCGTCTTGCGCTGAGAATATGCGGCGCTTGTCCTCGCTGTCCCCCTGAAAAGACCGGCTTGGGTCTTTCGAGTATTGTCCCGCTCTGCTCTTCAGATGCTGCCGGTCATCCGCAGAGAAAGACACGCCAAAGTGATCTGCGATGCGGTTCTCTACGGCGCCAGGAAGCTCCGTGTAATCCACAACCAGTACAGTGCTATCCAGCGACTGCGCCATGCTGTTCATAAGCGCGGCCAATACCTCCATTTGGTAAGACAGCAACACGTCCGAGGCGGCGTCATCCACTTTTGAAACAAGATGCGACAATACAGACAAATCTGTTGTCGCCATATGCCTTCCGGCAAGCCTTTGATGAGACGCCAGTATTTCTTCTGGCCGCCGAATTACAAACACCGATGGCGAGTCGGGATAGAGCTGGCGCAGCAGCGGCCAGAAGCCAATATCCCAGGCGTTCCACTTCACAATCAGATCCTGATCGCAGCCTCCCGCCAGCCCTTGCGCAGCCAGCAGAAAACGTAGCGCTTCCGCTTTTTGATTCTTCGCCATATCCTTGTCCAGCAATAACTCCGTCAATACGCTGGATTCTGAGATCACGCAGTGCGCGGGAGAGACGGCCAACAAGTTTGACACCAGTGTCGAGCCGCAACGGGACAGATGAAAAATAAAGCCGGCGGGGCGTACTTCATGGAACAAATGGGAATGCCGGATCAGATACTCGATACGTGTAGCAGGTTTAATGATACCTCCAATAATCGAACGCGCTCTTTGCGTGGCGATGCGCTCATCCCAAAAAGGCGCCCAGTCTTGTGCGATCGGCGCCACGCCCCATATCACACGTTTGCGCGCGGCTTCATAACGCACTGGCGTCCACTGGCGCAACAGCAAAGGCAGGTTTGGTTCGAACTCCTCATTGTTGCAGGCCATGAGCGCTGATACAGGGTCAGATTCGCCTTGTTCCTCAACACGGGTATACCCTTTTAAAGTGGAAAGTAAATCATCAAACTGATGGCAGGCCATACACTGGGCTAACGCCTCTTCTGACTCAAGCAGCCGCGAATAGACCTCGCGACTATCCATGCAAAGCCTCCAGCTCATCCATTACCCTGGCGTTGATGGAGGACGCCCGCTGAGCGCTGATGTCTTCCTCTGACGCTTCTTTAAACCACTGTTCAACGTCCTGAAAGCGCCGACTTTGATATATCGTCGCCAGGGCCTTTTCCATCGGCGCGCCCAACAGTTCAAACACCAACTGATCCAGCAGCCACTCTCGTCTCCGAACCGCTTCATCCAGCTTACCCGCCTTGGCGTATGCGGCTTTCGACCATATCCGTTTGAGGTGATACACGCCCAACTCTCCCACTTCCGTACTGTCGGGTAAAGGAAGGTCCTCCGTCGCAGGACGACTGCGATAGGAGAACTCAAAATCCGGGTAATCATTCAGGCGGTAGTGAAAATCCAGCTTGCTACCGGGAACCGGTCGTATGTTTTTCTTATATCTGGGCAAAGTCAGCTGCGACTGATTCTCCTGCAGACAATGATCGCCATAAATTCGGATAAACGTCGTTACCTTAAGATCCGTCATACCCTCGTCGCATTCGGGGATTAACAAAGAACCAGAGAGACAGGAGTCATCGCCGGCATGGAGCGCCGCCGCCGTCGACCGATCCAGCGTAAGCAGCTCACCCAGGTGGATATTCTTACCGCTTTCCGAAGAATGCAGCCAGGCGTCCAGCTGCACTGACGCCGGTATCAACATACCAGTCGGTTTTAGAAACTGTTGCAAGTGAGAAAATATCTTCACTTGCGGCTCCTGTTGCAGCATATGCTTCATCGTCTCCGATAGCAGAATGTCATAGGACTCGCCATTGGGAGGCGTCCAGACCGTGGCGTCTGCGCAGGCGATATGAGCGACCCGGTCCGAGACCTTCAGCAGAGCAATCACCTTCTGCAACGCCTCCAGCGAAGCCTCATGAATGTCCAGCAGCGTCACTTTCAATTTATCCGCAGGAAACAACGGCGCCAGCGGCGCCAATAGAAGCCCGAATGGTCCGGTTCCCGCATACAGCAGCTCCACCCTGTCCTGTCGCTGCAATACATCCTGTATCGCCTGATAGACGCCCGCCATGAATATTCGCGTGCGCTCGATATCCCAGGCGCACCTGCCCGCCTCCAGAGGCGAAATCGCCTTACCAAACCCAGTCTGGGTAGACAAGTCTTCGTTATAGCAGGAAGGATAAAGATCAATTCCCGTCACCGTCGCGAGCGCACTGACCAGCGCATCCAGGTGGGGCTTGGCGGCGGCGGAGGTCGCGCACAGTAATTTTTGCGTTGTCTCGATAATGCCGTCGGCGTTTATGGGATTATTGGCTCCAGCATCAGTCATCGTTGCATTCCTTTTGTTATAAATATGGCAATGATATTGGCATGTTAATAATCAGGCGCAGGGAAGCGGCGTCATATTTAAATATTGCACGACACGCGGCGTCGCAGCCCTGTTCGGGCTTGCGCCATGGGGCAGATAGTGATGCCAGATGATCAGCGAGCCCGCAGGCGCGGCGACATACTTGAGTTTAAAGTGGGAGAGATCTTGTTGATTCGGGTCTGCGCCAGGAGGCAGTTGCGCCATCCAGTCGATCATTTGGCGATGAAAGCCTGGCGCGCAATGAAAAGCGCCCTGATTCTCCGCGACGTCGGTGAGATAGATAAGGCCTTGTGTGCGCAATTCCGGCGCGCGACTGAAGTCCACGTCCCAATGCAGCCGGGTTCCAAAAAACTGATATAGCGGCGTTTCCGGCGGATTAAACCCCGCCCGGTCAATCGAGCACTGTAAGCTTTCCGTTCCCCAGATATCTGCAAATGCCTGACGCATTTTTTCGGAAGAACGATTGGCGTCCAGCACGGGATCACGAAACAATTGCACCATGATGTTTTGCTGCGCCTGATGCGCGAGATACCATGTCTCCGGTCGATCCGGACTTTTCTGCAAAAAGCGATAGATTACGTCAACAGAAGCCTGGCATTGAGGCTTATCCAGCACACCTTCCACCACCAGGTATCCATTCTCACGCCAGAACGCAATCTGACTCTCACTTAGATATTTAGGCGCATCGCCACACCACGGCCCCTCCAGGATTTCCCTGGCGTTCAGCTGCTGTGTGTACGCCCCGGCCCGATAGTCGCCCAGAACTCGGTTAATATCGTCGATACGCGCTTTGCTTAAACCGCCCGGGTTCTGTTTCAAGACCCAGCTTTCGAACTCGGCGAAACTCGGCTCACCGCAATAGAGAAAGCCCAGGCACTGATCAAGCCCCAGCCCCAACAGATTCATCAGCGCCACATCTGTTCGCCATTCCTCCTGTCGAAGCCGTTCCTCCAGCTTGCCGCATTTATTCAAGCGCGTCTTATGCCAAAGCCGCTTGAGACGTTGCACGCCAAGACTTCCCACTTCTTCCGCAGAAGGCAGCTTTTCGTATGTTTGAGTCTGAGGGGTTGAATTGGATGACCGAGCCCCGGAGCCAGTATTAGGGACATAGCTCATCAAAATACCTTCCTTGACAGGTTAACAGGCTGGTCTCAATTTTCTCTCGCAACCACTCGTCCGCCACACAGTCGATAACCAGGTTGATGCGATCGCAGTCCCCCCGATTGATGACAGAGTGTGTCTGATCCACATTCAGGTACCACAACTCCCCTTCCTGCATGGGAACGAGATGATCATTCACCCAGAATTCCAGCAGCTCATGACTCTCAATCGGAACATGCAGACGGGCCTCGCCGTGCTCCAGCGACACCCCATGATCGCGATGAGGTTTGATTTCCGCGCCGGGGCGCAGTCGCATCAACCGGACGGATTTAAGCGGGCAACGAAGCGACGCCAGAAACTTGTGCAGGCCGGGACACTGTTCTAAAACCGGCAGGTCCACCCAGTCGTCACAGCTTTCTATGGCGAAGCCTTGCAGAATTGGATGAGCTTCACGGTAGTGGGCGGGACAGCGCAACGACATGACATCCCACTCTCCGCTGTAGTCGCGTTGATTGACGTGATGTATCCAGGGTAATTCGCGAATGCGTTGCAGATCAGACTTCAATGCAGGAAGGTCAATGTTGACATCAATCCTGGCGAACGAGAGCGGTTCCGTCATTCCCTGAAATCCTTCTTACTTTGGCCATAGGCGCCGATATCCAGCAAGCTGGCGCAAATATTTACCTACTAATATTAATATGGCATTGATATTGGCATGTTAAAAATCAGCCATCGGCGCTGGTTATGCCGGATAACCATAATAGGCTCCCATTTCTACATCCGCCTGCTCCAGTTTGGGCAAGCGAGCGCGATTAATTTCCGCATACAACCAGTCGTTGAGAACACCGTCTATTTCCAAATAGACCGAGGCCTCTCCTCCTGCATTTTCCACCCGCAGGGACAGACCCGGGTTGAAGTACCACACCTCCCCCTCCACCATTTGCGCAGGCGTCTCATTCACACGGAAGCTCAGTCCTTTGCTTAAGGATATGGGAACCTGCAAACGCACCACATCCTCTCTTTCCAGTGGGTTCAAGGAGTGATAGTCCTCAATGATGATTCCTGGATTCAGCCGCATAATTCTGGCTGCCGCCAGCGGACATTGCAGGTATTCAAACACGTCCCGCATCTCTCCTTTACGCAAAGAAGCGACAGCATCCGCGCCCGGTCTGGAAGAGGCGACGCCAGCCCCAGTCACTAATCCGTCAACAGGCAGCGCATCCCAGCCGTCGTTGAAGTTACAGGCGCTAAAATTGCCCTCCCACAAAGTGATCAGCAGCATTTCAAGGTCACGCAATAACCCACGAACGTCAAAACTCGCAGGAAGACGCGCGCAATAAGCATTGAGGACAACCTGACGACCGACTTCGCTCATAATCCGACATCCTTAACTGCCAGCCTGAAACAGCGAGCCGCTTCCGCAAGACGCATTACGCCCGTCGAGAGCCTCTCTCAGGATTTCACAAGCTGAAAAAGCATCCTATCCTTCTCCCACTTCCTCCAGAAGTATTCAACTTGATTAAAATATAGACACATCCTTGCCAAAGTGAGAAATAGATCATGGAAACTTTTTGTTAAAGGTCAGCACTCTATAAACAAGCGCAGCCTCTCCTCGCTCAGTGAAATAAAGCATTTTCAATACATGGGGTTACACAGGGAATCATATTGACGCCTATCGCCACGGCTGCTTACAGTCCAGGGCCGCCGGCGTCGCTTAGCCTCAGCGGGACCAAACGAAAGCATGGCGCGCCCAGGGAAAAATATTTATATAGCAATGATATTGGCATGTTAATCATCAGGCGCATGAATGCGCCTGCGCGGCGGCCTGCCGCGGGAGACAGGGCCTGACCTGTGCAGGCCCTGTCGTTGCAGACAAATAGAAGGAAGCTTTTTGTCTGCCTGATTAATAATAAGCTTGAACGCATCACAAACGCCCTCATCAGCCGCCTCTGCCTACCCCTCATTTCTGGCGCTTTACTAAACCAACGCACATTTACATCTTAGCGCCATCAAATACCGGCCATATGGCCTACCAGGATCTTACTATTTCGTAATATTTCTTATTTTTCGCGTAAGCGGCGGGAAATTTCTCGTTTTAGGATGAGGCTACCTTAAGTTTTTCGGACGCGATGCCGGTTAGATTTATCGATATTGCGGATTGATCCGGAAAGCCGCGCCGCAGGCGCTTATCTCAACAGAGAAAACAACAACAGGAAACTGGCATTTATGAATAATAAGTATTTCATGAAGACTTTGCCTCTGGCGGTCTCCCTTGCGCTGGGTATCTCACAAGCACACGCGGAATTTGGCATCGGCGCCAACATCGAGCTCGATACAGACATCATCGACAGTAAAGACGGCGACACCACCTTCGAGCAAGGCGGCCGTATTGAAGTGAATGTGACCGGCAAAACCGAACTCAATGGTTATTTCGTAGAAGGCAAGGGATCAGGCCTGTTGAAGAAAAGCGGCGATGCCGCCACCGACGATATGTGGGTGAAATTCGGTAACGACACCTGGGACGTGCAGGCTGGGCGCTTTGAAGCCGTGAACCTGTTCCCTCTGGGTAAAGACACCGTCGTCGCACATGCTGGCAGCGGCAAAGGCGCCTTTGTGTACGAAGCCAACATGGTGCGTGGTCGCGCAGGTGACGATGGCGGGCAATTCGCGCTGCATGTTCGTCCCGGCTCCAACCTCAGTTTCGAACTGGCGACTATCTGGGGCGACGCATCGACGGCTGGCGGCAGCGATGGCGACGACACCACTTCTTTTTCCGGCTACCGTCCGAGCGTAACTTACGCAACTGACAGCTTCAGCATCACCGCTGGTTATGAATCTCTGAGCTATGATATCGACGCAACCACAGAGGTCGATAAATCAGGTTTCGCATTAACCGGAAACCTTAACGTTGGCGGAGCGAGTATCAACCTGAACGCAGCCCGCGGAGAAGACGATTCAAACGATAATACGATCACCAGTTTGGGCGCCAACGTCACCTACGGTAACTTCGGCCTGGGTCTCGTACACTCTGTCTCCGATATCAATGCTGACGAAGACCCCACCGTATCCACCCTCTACGTGGCGTACACCCTGCCTTTGTTCAATATAGAAAACGCCAGCATCACCTTTGCAGGATCTACCTCCAAAGCTGACGACCTGACTGACGGCGGAGACGACGACCTCAACAAAATAAGGACTCGCATTAACTACACTTTCTAAAAAGAAAGGCCACTCTCGTTCCTTCCTTTCTGTGTTGATTGCGCCGCTTCCACGTGCGGCGCTTTTTTGCGTTTACGCATTTTTAGCGTGAAGTTGGAGGCGGCTCCGCTTCACGCTTTTTTACGCCAGCGCTCCAGCCTTCAAATAGGCCGTCTTTCCTGAGCCCAACAAATGGCTAATATTATTAAGCGTAGAAAACTTGGCCAGCGATAGGCCGAGGGTTCAACAATGATTGACGCATTTGCCGACTGAGAGTCGCCTCAATGCGCTCCGAGACTCAGATATTTGATAATGATGTTGTCGATGACGTCACGGGACTTCAAGTCCTCGATCACTTGATTGATGCGTGTATCCAGACCCTTGTTGGCGTCAACGAGCTGTCGCGACAAAGCGATCACCACTGGGCGATTGACGACTTCATCAACAATGGTTACGTCATTGAAATAGCCAAGTCTGCGCGCCTGATACATGAAGGTAATGTCTTCCGTTATCGCGCAATCTACGCGGCCATACATGGTCAGCTTGACCAACTGCTCTGCGCCGTTCACCTCCACCACACTCTTGAAGTGCGTCATATCCAAACTGGGAAAACGATAATTGAAACCGCGCAAGACGCCTACCTGACGGCAATTTTTCAGTCTGTCATTCCCCACGCCCGCCTCCTCTTCCGCCGCTTTTTTCTTGCGAATAAACGTGGATACAGTCGATGTGTACAGCGGCGATGAAAGCCACAAGGCGTTGAGCGCGTCTTTGTCATTATAGCCGGTCGTGGTCAGCAGCCCATCCAGAGCCCCCTGTCCCAACATGAGGGTAATCCGAGGCCGGGGGAAGCTTTTCAGGTCAAACCGAACTCCTGCGCGAGTCAACGTCTCACGCACTATTTCGTAATCAATCCCAGTCGTTTCACCGTCTTCGGAATGATAGACGTAAGGCTCCACCTCCTCGGCGGCGGCCAAAGTCAAATGGAGATCCTCGGCGCGACTGAACTGTATCGGCAAACCAGTCGCTATCAGTAGAGCCAAGCTCACCAGCTTAGTTAAGGACATTCGTATACCGCGTTGCAATGACGAACCGCCACGCGCCTCCCTGCCGCCAGACGTTCGGGTGATGGTGTCTATAAAGAAGAGTAGTAAGGCGGCGAATGCTTGTCCACCGCCCTTCCCCTCAGAAAGCATCGAAACGCCACTGGGAACTGGACATTTTTAGTTCCAGAACTATCTTTATGTGAAATAAAGGTCTTCGGCGTGGATTGTCATTGTCTTACTTGCCGCTCAAGCAGTATCACCCACTACTTCATCATGGATTAAATGATGTTGCTAAACCATTTGTCGATAAAGGTAAAAATAATGATTATCCCGGCTATCGCCGTGCTGGGATTCATTACCAACCTGGTTTTTAATCACAGTATCAACGCCAGTAACACAGAACGCCTGGATCAGATACAGCAGCTCTATTTTCCTGTCGTTCAGTCATCCAAAACCAATATGTCTCGCCTGAGCAGACTGGAAGAAGTATTTAATACTTCTGTATCCGTGGGTGAAGCGGATATGCTGGAAGCCGCCCGCAACACTTATCGGCAGATGATCGCGGACATCGACGAGCAAAAACAGCTTTGGCCGTCGCAAGTCGCCGCGATTGAGCAATGCAGGACCTTGCTTGACCGCTACTTCAACAAAGCGATGAAAGTCTCGGAGGGAATGCTGGACGGCTCATTAGACCCGTCCCAGATTGCTGGCGAAGTAGCGCAAATGCGGGACTTCCTTAAACAAACCTCCGAGCAGTTGAGCCAATTCAATGCGCAGGCGCTGGACGCCTTCAACAAAACCGTGGGGGATTCCCATTCCGCCTCGCAAGAAGCCTTCGCCATCACAGCGACCACCAGCGGCGTCGCCATAGCCATCATTCTGTTCATCTCCGCCAGCATTATTTCATTGATCCTTAAAAATCTCCGCCTGATGCGTAACTCATTGCAGGATATCGCTCAAGGTGAAGGCGATCTGACCAAACGCATCCCCCTAAGCAGTCGAGATGAAGTGGGTGAGTTAGTGCACTGGTTTAACATTTTCATGGACAAGCTGCACGGTAGCATTAACCAGATCGTGAGTATATTTGAGCCGCTTGCACGGATGTCCGGGGACCTTAGCTCGATGACTTCCGTCACCTCTCGCCTGGCGGACGAGCAGGAAAAAGCGACGGATGAGGTGACCACCGCCGTCGAACATATGTTGCATAACGTACAAAGCATCGCCCACAACGCGTCGCAGGCGGCGGCTGAAGCCGTAAGCGCCAACGAGGAGGCGAAGCTGGGACGGGAAGTGGTGAATCAGACAGTAGCGACCATCAATTCGCTGGCGGATGATGTTGAAAAAGCCTCTGACGTCATTCGTCGTCTGGAAAGCTACACCGTCAATGTTGGAAGTATTCTGGACGTCATCAAAGGCATTGCTGAACAAACTAATTTGTTGGCGCTGAACGCCGCCATTGAGGCCGCCAGAGCAGGAGAGCAGGGGCGCGGCTTCGCAGTAGTCGCAGACGAAGTACGCACCCTGGCGTCCAAAACCCAAGAGTCCACCAAAGAAATCCAGACCGTTATCGAAGAATTGCAAAGCGCCTCATTAGGCGCTGTCAACGCTATGACCCACAGCCAGAAGCAAGCCAATGAGAGCGTGGATCAGGCGGCGAAAACTGACGCCTCGTTGGAAAAAATCACCGACAAAGTCGCTTCCATCACCAAAATGAACTCTGAAATCGCCTTAGCGACAGAAGAGCAGCAGAACGTCTCAGCCTCCATTAACGATACTATCGTAGAGATCAAATCCAACGCCAGATCCGCTGCGGAAACCGTACACTCAGTGGATGAAACCGCCCATGCGTTGCAACAAATTTCCAGGAAGTTAAAGGAGGTGACCGGCCAATTCAAAGTTTGACGATGAGTCGCCCAGGGACGTATTCAAGCCTGCCCGGCCGTTCAAGCTGTAGATGTCGTTTACCTGGCCCGCCGTCCGGACAGCCGTAAGCCGGACAGGTTCATCAGAAGAATCTCAACGCCTTAAGGAAAAGCAAGGTGCGAAAAATGAAAATAAAAGAGTCCTGTATATGCCTGACGCTCACAACGCTATATGCAGCAAACCCCGTCCACGCCGCCGACGATAGAATCCACATCAATGGCTTCGGCAGTATCGTCGCCGCCACGACATTCGATGATGAAAAACCCTATTTTCTCTACGACGACGATCTCAACTTCAAGAATGAGTCCCTGTTGGGATTACAGGTGCGCGGAGATATGGGGGACAATCTCTCCGCCACAGCCCAGATTATCGCCCGGGGATCAGAAGATCATAACGCCGAGTTCGAGTGGGCCTATGTCACCTATGCTATCGATAACACTTGGACAGCCAAGGTGGGACGCTTCAGAACCCCCTTCTTTGAATACAGCGATACTATAGACGTAGGCTACGCTTATCACTGGGTCAGACCTCCGCAGTCGGTATACGTTCCTTTGTTCAATAACCTGGATGGCTTGAACGTCACCTACGCATCACAAATACGCGAGTTCGATTCAACTTTGAACTTCTTCTATGGCTCCGTGCGGGAAGACATTCCTATCGGGCAAGTGGACTTAAAATTCGTCTACGGCGGCTCCTGGCGGATCGGCATAGACTGGATCAGCATGCGTTTCTCCTACTTCCGCTCTAAGCTTTCCATTCCCGCCATTGTTCCGGGCTTGGACACCATCCTTCCTCCTGACGGACCTGGCGCGCCGCCTCCCGGCCCCACTGTCTCCGAGGAAGCAGCTGACGCCATCCGCGCCAATGACGACCGTGGAACCTTCGGTAGCGTTTCATTGAAAGTTGAATACGACAACTTCTTCGCGGTAGCGGAAGTGACCAAATCGGAAATTGAAGACAGCATCTTTCCTGACCCGCTCGGCTATTACCTCTCAGTCGGGTACACCATTGACAAATTCACTCCACACATCACTTACGAAGTTTTCGACACCAGCCCCAAAAGAGAGATTCTTGACGAGGTTCCAGAGTCCGATCCCGTTTATACCACGCTGGAAGGTATGATAGAGAGCACCCATCAGGACAATAAAGTCATCACCGTCGGCGTGCGCTATGACTTCCATCACAGTGCCTCCTTAAAGTTCGACTTCAGCAAACTAAACTATGACGAGGACGGCCCTAATCGTATCAACACCAAAATATTCAGCACTGCGATCAGTTTCGTCTTTTAAGGAGCGCCGGCATGTTAAGAATCATCACTATCGTGTTTGCTCTCATCTACCCATTGCTGCAGGCGCAGGCGGTTGAGGCTGAAGTCGCCATCATTGTAAATCCCAAGGCGAATCTTGATTTGAGCAACGAAGACATTCAAAAGCTTTTCCTGGCGAAGCAGGCTTTTTTACCCAACGGAGAGAAAGCGACTATTGTAGCCATAGACAGCTCCTCTGAACTGTTTGAAGAATTTTGCGCCAAAGTCGTCAACAAGGGGTCACGCCAATTCCTCTCCTATTGGTCAAGGCTGGTCTTTACTGGCAAAGCCGCGCCCATGGTGACGGCCCCCAGTAATCAGGACATCAAAGAACTCGTCGCGAAGAATTCCAATTACATCGGATTTATATCCGCTGCTGAGTTGGATGATACGGTGAAGGCTGTGAAAACATACTAAGGCCTGTAAAAATAGACCTTCCTCATAAGAAGGTGAACCCTACTATTAATCAGGCAGACAAATAGCTTCCTTCTATTTGTCTGCCTGATTAATAGTCCATCTCTAGAAGTGCGCGACCCTGTAAATAGTTTTGTTTTGGGGACCCCTTCTCAATTTATCAGTATACCGTTCCTTTTAATTTCTTCTTTGACTTGGCGGTCTTCCAGCTCAGGAAGGTATGTCTCCAAAGGGCGGTCAAAATCTCTATCGCCCCCAACTTCTATAGCTTCTTCATCTGGACCAAGATAAGAAGTCGTGTCGAACAGCTCAGATCCAGTCAGCTCACAAACTGCCCCTGCGGGAGAGGAGCTTCTAAAACGCTCAACAAGTAAATGCATATACTTCATTGGCAAGTAATATCTGTTATCGCCAATGAAGCAGACTGGGCCGGTATATTCGGAGCCATCTTCGCCGGTTTTCTTCCCAAGACAAATGCACTCTTTCGTTATTTGGTTAAACAGGTAATACAGTTCACTCATATCAACTACCTTTTCCCATCCGGATTGAAGATCGGCTGTCGAGGCAATAATTCGTTTCCTTTGTCGTCATAAATAACAATATCGGTATTCTTATATACCTCCAGTTTTTGAACATTTTCTGGTGTGGGGTCATTAAGAATAGTCTGCCTATTTCCCCAAAATTTTCCCATCCAGCGACCAGCATCTGTGCCTTCAGGAACCTGAACAAATACCAAGCATCCCTCAGCTTGATTCTGTGCGGCATGAGAAATTTCCTTGTCAAAACCACGTGCAGAGGCAGTGCATTTATTCTCGATTTTAAAAATCTGCCCATCTGGACCTTTCGTGACCAAATCAGCTCCTTTGCCTCCGGGCCCTGCGACAGCTTCTGGAACAAAGCCTTCTGGCACAAACCTATCCAATATTATCCTGGCGTTTGTTTCAGTTAACGGAAACTTTTTATTACTGTCCTCAATTAAACCGCTAATGACCTGACTATAGCCGCTTTCATTTGAAACACTTCCAGAGCCTGCGTTATGAGCTTCAACACTTCTTGTTTCACTATGCTGGCTCGTCCTCAGCGCATCTCCTGAAGCGCCGGCTGCTTGGGAGTTGACGACAGGAGCTTCGGGTGCAACGGATTTTGGGCTTGATCCAGCCAGGGGAGAAGTCCTTCCAGAGACAGATTTATTAACATCCTGGCGCTCATAGGCTGAGATCTGATGCCCTCGATTAGCATTGATTTCCATGACCAGGCAAACCTACACATTCATATATATTTGCATAGGCGGGGCCTCACGCGACCGGCTCAGGCCACCTTCTCCGGCACCGGTTTGGCCGCGCTTAACTGTTTGGATACGCTCTCTCGCCAACGCTGCATCCGCCAGAAACTGGTTAAGCAGTTCCTCCAGCTTGATCGCATGCAGGTTTTCAATTTCATGCCGGTAGTGAAGGTATACAAATCGGCCGCCAGGTTTTATCGAGACGCTTCCCAAGAGGCACTCAGGTCCCGGAAAGTTCAGGGTCTGGCAAAGTTCGTATAAAGCAAGTAAATCATCGTTCCGCTCCGGCGCCTCGTCCAACTCCGCCAGGAACAGCAACCAGGGACTGGCCTGAGGCCACTCTATCCGCCATTTAATTCCGGCCTGAGTCTGGGCGCCACAGACACCCTGGGCGTCCAGTTGCAGCCAGCTAAGGCCATTGCGCTCCCCGACATAGCGAAGCTTTTCATTGATATCTTCAAGCATGCGCACCCTCCCGCACAGTGTCCCCATGATGAACGCGGGATGGCTGATGCGAGCCATCCCTGCGCCAATCTCATGAGTAACCCGCGCCGGACAATAGTTTCAATCCGGGTCAGCGTGCTGCTTGCGATACTTAAGGGGGGATTCGTTAAAGTATTTGGCGAAGACCTCGTAAAAGCGCGTGACGGAGGAGAATCCACTGGCGAAAGCGATTTCAATCACCTGATCCTGAGAGTACAGCAACAACCGGCGGGCATGATTCACCCGCAAATCAGTCAGATACTCCAGTACGGACATTCCCACTGCTTTCTTAAACACGCTCATGGCGAAATTTTTGTGCAGTCCGACTCCGTCCGCCACATCAGCGATCGTTATAGGCGTTCGATAGTTGCCGTTAATAAAATCCACCATGCAATGCGCGTGGTGCAAATGCCGGCTACGGTATTCTCCACAGCCTGCGCCCTGCCCGGATTTACATGGGTTGCGCATGATCATACGACGTAGAAACAGAGTGATCTCATCCAGCACCAAGTCCTGTAATGGTCCATCCATGCAGCGCAGTTCCTGCGCCCAACGTTCTACTGTATCGAGGGACAGCAAACCTGTTGCGTTGGAACGATAGGGCGTACCGCGAATCAACAAATGTTTGAACATTTCATTCGCGCACATGTCCGTGAGCAGGAATAAAGGCAAACGCAACTGCAGCGCCACTGCGCTCTCATCCGCCGAAACCACCTGATGTCGGTGTAGTGCGGAGAAACAGATGACGTCACCGCTTTCCAGCTCGTACAACTGATCAAGGTAGCTCAGTCTCAAGGCGCCGGAGAGCAGAATATTGATTTCAAGGTGACAGTGTTGATGTGAGCCTTCCATGATCTCGGGCTCACCAAAGTGAAAGCTGACCACCCCAGAGGCGTCAGTATGGGTATTGGCGTCATGCCTATCGTGAATAGAAGGACTTTTCATTGCTTTCCCCGTGTTATTTTTATTCAGGAATAAGCGAGATTACTCAGCAGTGTCAGATGAATAGCAAATATATTCCATTAAGTTAACAATTGGAATAAATTTTCCAAAAAATCGAATCTCACCCAACTATTTTTATCTACCTGAATATCTCTTACTTACGGCGTTCCAGCTTGGGGGCATTTTTAGCTTTTGTTGTTTTTTTACTTCATTTTTGCAACTCCACATTCTAACGCCAGCATGAACAAAAAAACAACAAAGCATCTTATTTTTAACCAATATCTGGCTTAACGCTTTAAGAAAAACACAAAAAAGCCGCTTATCTCAGTTCGAGAGAAAGCGGCCTTGGTAGTGAAAAAAATCAAAAAAGAAAGAAAAACTACTTAAATTTCTGACCGCCTCGTCAGATTGACGAGGCTCGCAGCACGCGCAATGTTTCCAGGCAGGCGTTCAATGAGTGGTAGTCACACTTTGCGCCAGCCTCACTCTTCTTATCAGTGACTTTAGAGTTATCCGCATTGAGGATTCGATACCAGGCGCCATGGTCATGGTCGACAAAATGCGCCCAGGAATATTCCCAAAGACGTTCATACCAGCGCCAGTAGCCTTCGTCTCCTGTCGTCTCGCCCAGCAACGCCGCCGCCGCGAAACTCTCCGCTTGCACCCAGAAATATTTATCGTCATCGCAAATACTCTGGTCTGGAGCAAAACCGTAAAACAATCCGCCGTGACGATCATCCCAGGCGGCTTCCATCGCCCGATCAAACAGCTCCCGCGCCTTGCCGATCAGCCAGGGTAAATCGGTGTGACGGGCGAGCATCAGCAACAGTTTGGTCCATTCCGTTTGATGACCAGGCTGGAATCCCCAGGGCTTATAGAGGTTCTTTGGGTCGTCTTTGTTGTAGTCCCAATCGATATCCAGGTCCTGGGTAAAGTGTTCCCACACCAACCCGTCAGACTTTCCTCCAAGCTCCAACACGACCTTTTCCGCAAGCGCTAGGGCGCGCGACAGAAAACGTGAGTCCAATGTGGCTTCATAAGCGGCGATCATCGCTTCGCAGGCATGCATATTGGCGTTCTGCCCGCGATAGTCCGACACCTGACTCCAGTCCGCGCTGATTTCATCCGCATAGAGCCCTTGTTGCGGCTGCCAGAAGTGCTTCTCCATAAGCTCCCAGGCCGCATACAGGTCCTCGCGCGCAGACTCTTCTCCGGCGCTGACCGCCGAAGCGAACGCCAGAATCAGAAAGGCGTAACCATAACAATATTGCCGCTGGTCTGCGGGTTGGTAATCATTGAAAGTCCACACATAACCGGGCGCATCCGTTCGCTTGTGCGCATCACGCAGATAGGCCAGTCCGCGCCCGGCCCATTCCAGCCATTGCGCCCGCTCTTCTTCGTTGCGAGCCTGCAAAAACTGGTGCGCCTGATAAAAGTTGAACGTCATCCGGCAACTGCTGACCAGATGCTTGTCTCCCGCCGCAAACACGCGTCCGTCGTCATAATAGTTTTGAAAATAGCCGCCCCGTTCGTCACGGCCTGCACGTAAATAGAAGTCCAGTATCTCGCGACTATGCGCCGTTAAAAAATCCCTGTTCTTAAAGTTCATTCACCCAGCTCCCAAAAACGACCGACTTCAGACCAGTCAGGCAACGCAGGAAAAGCCCCTTGTCGACTCACGGTTAATGCGCCGCACTGAGAAGCGAAACGCACCAGTGCTGCGACCTGGGATTGTGAATTGAGCAACGCCGTCTGGTCACCGTATTTCGATAACCCAAACAGTATGGCGCCCATAAACGAATCCCCCGCCGCCGTGGTGTCCACCGCCTTCACAGGCGGCGTCGCTTCTTCTCCAGAAAACGCGAGGGAAATATAACGTATAGGCTTACCGCCGTCCGTCACCAGAATCAGTTTCACGCCTTGCTGCAGCCATTGCTGACAAAGGGTATCAGAGTCGCCGTCGGCGGCGAGATACTCCAATTCATCCAGAGACAGCTTCAACAAATGCGATGCGGCCGCGAGGCGGGTGATCACTTCTTTATCCGCTTTTCCCGTCGCCCACAGGTTATGGCGCAGATTCACGTCAAAGCTGATGACGCAGCCGGCGTCTTTAGCCCGGCTTAGCGCCGTCTCGGTTACGGCGGCTATAGCCGGCGTCGTGAGCGTGTTAGAACAGTAATGAAAGACAGAAGCGCCCGCGAACCAGGCCGGAGCGACCTGCTCCGCCAGCAAAACCATATCCGCGGAGCCATCGCGGTAAAAAGAAAATGTACGCTCACCCGAATCGTCCAGCATCACGAACGCCAGGGCGGTTTTCGCCGTGGGGTGAAACAGCAGCTGGCTGGTGTCCACGCCATACGCCTGCAGGGCATGAGCCTGGAAACGCCCGAACTCGTCATCGCCTACCTGCCCCGCAAACCGGGCGTCGCCTCCCAGCTTGGCGATAGCCACCGCCACATTGGCTGGGGCGCCGCCTGGAAACTGCTTGAACTTGCGCAGACGCAGAGGGGCTTCCTCATCCTGCCCAATATTCAGAAAATCAATGAGGGCTTCACCAAAACAAACGACAGTGCTCATATTTTTTAGTCCGCTTACTTAATCCGGGGCCAATTATTATAGGTCGAAGTCGGCGCTACGTTTATCGCCGAAAAGCCCTGGTTATACACATCTTCGTTTCAGTCGTCTCCTACCAAAGCGCAACTTTTCCGATACTTTTGCGGCGACTCGCCAAAGTATTTCGCGAACACTTCGTAAAACCGCGTCACGGAGGAAAATCCACTGGCGTAGGCGATCTGAGTCACCTGCTCCCCCGTGTATTGCAACATACGTCGCGCATGATGCACCCGCAGCGCGGTCAGATACTCAAGAATCGACATTCCCAGGGTTTTCTTGAACAGCGTCATAGCGAAGTTCTTGTGCAATCCCACGTGATCCGCCACATCGCATACGCTGATAGACGCATGATAATTGTCATTGATGAATTGCAGCATCACAGGAATATGCTGACTGACTTTGAGCCCCGAGACGCCTGGAATCTGTTGATCAGGCGGAGTAAAACAAGCGTCCTTGAACAAGCGCCGCAACAGAAGAGTGATTTCATCCAGAATCAGGTCGTCCAGAGCGGGATCGCGCAACCGCAGCTCCGCCACCCATCGCGCCAACATAGTATCGTCCACCAATCCCGCACAACGCGCGCGACAGGGAGCGCCGTGAAACAATTGTTGCTTCACGCCACAGGAAAGTTGCAGGTTGAACAAGGCGAAAAGAGGCAGTCTGAAGCTGTACGCCACGGCGTCATCGCTAACAGCGCCAAACTGATGGAAATGCAACGCGGAATAACACAAAAGTTCTCCGGCGGACAAAATCATCGTCTGTTGACCATACAGCATTTCAACCTTGCCGCGGGTCAGAATAAGAATCTCCAAATGGCAGTGCTGATGCGCAGTCGCCATGGCTTCCGGCTGGTGGCGCTCGCCTTCCAGCTCAAATCCGTACGGATGGCTTTCTCGGCCATAGGATTGACCAATCATCGCTTCACCCCCTAATTATTTTTATTCAGGTAAAGGCATGCCCGGGACGCAGTCGCTAAGGCAAAGCCTCAGCGAGCGCCAGGAGCTTGATATTTTATTAGTGAACGCAAAAACGCCCGGGGCTGATTCCCAGCAGAAACTCCGGGCTATAAGCTCTAGCCGATGCGGGCCTGACTCTCGATATCGAAGAAAACAGCTTTGGACAGATCGAGCATGAGGTTCATCTTTTCACCCAGCTTGCCCGCGCTGTCAGGCGCCACACGACAGCTCACTTCCGTGCCGTTCAGATGAATGTGCATGACGGTGTCCGGTCCGGTAGGCTCGACCATATCGATCTCAGCTTCCAGCACCATGACATCGGCTCTCTCTACTTCATGCGGATTCACCTGAGTCACCCTTTCAGGACGCAGACCCAGAGTCACCTGCTTGCCGACGTAGTTAGTCAGGCTGGCGCCACGCTCGCCCAGGGGCAGGCTGTAGGTACGGCCATCGCGGGTAGTGACTTTCGCCACCAGGCCGCCGCCTTCATTTTGGATCTGCACTGGAATGAAGTTCATCGCCGGTGAGCCCATGAAACCAGCCACGAAGATGTTGGCGGGTTCGTCATAAATCTCCTGCGGCGTGCCGAACTGCTGCACGATACCGTCTTTCATGACCGCGATGCGATCCGCCAAGGTCATCGCTTCGATCTGATCGTGGGTCACGTAAACAATGGTGGTGCCCAGATTCTGGTGCAGCTTCTTAATTTCCGTCCGCATTTCCACCCGCAACTTGGCGTCCAGGTTACTCAACGGCTCGTCGAACAGGTAAATTTTGGGTTTGCGCGCCAGCGCCCGGCCCATCGCCACACGCTGACGCTGACCACCGGAAAGCTGGGAAGGCTTCCGATCCAGCAAGTGCTCGATCTGCAGCATCTTCGCTACCCGCTCGACTTCCTGCATACGTTCTTCTTTAGGCACCTTACGCATTTCCAGACCGAAGGCGATGTTGTCGCGCACGTTCATGCTCGGGTACAACGCATAGCTTTGGAATACCATGGCGATGTCGCGATCTTTCGGGCTGCGCCCGGAAACATCTTCGCCGCCGATGCAAATTGCGCCGTCAGTAATTTCCTCCAGCCCCGCAATACTATTCATCAGGGTGGATTTACCGCAGCCGGATGGACCAACCAGGATCAAAAACTCACCGTTTTCTATGCTGATGTTAATGCCTTTCAGGACTTCCGTTTTTCCGCCGTAGGTCTTACGAACGTTTTGAATTTCTAATGCAGCCATTTAAGTTAACCTCGAAACTGTCTGTGTTCTTGTGTGAAAGGCGGCGGCGCGCCTAGCCTTTCACAGACCCGGCGGTCAGTCCTCTGACGAAGTATTTGCCGGCCAGTACATAAACCAATAGTGTGGGCAGACCCGCGATAATCGCCGCAGCCATGTGCACGTTGTACTCCTTCACACCGGTAGAGGTGTTGACCAGATTATTCAACGCGACAGTAATCGGCTGAGTATCGCCGCTGCCGTAGACAACGCCGAACAGGAAGTCGTTCCAGATTTGCGTGGTCTGCCAAATGATCGTCACAACGATTATCGGGCCGGAGATAGGCAACAAAATACGCCAGAAGATCGTAAAGAAACCTGCGCCATCCAGTTGCGCGGCTTTCACCAGCTCCCCTGGAATATTTATGTAGAAGTTGCGGAAAAACAGGGTTGTAAACGCCATGCCGTAGACGATATGGACGAAAACCAAGCCGGTCGTAGAGTTCGCGAGACCAAGCAATCCCAACGTCTGCGCCATGGGCAGCAGCACAACCTGAAAGGGAATAAAGCATCCGAACAGCAACAGACCGAACAGCAGTTCACTGCCACGAAACTTCCACTTGGTGAAAACATAGCCGTTCAACGCACCAAGAAAAGTGGAGATCAACACCGCCGGTACGACGATCTGAACCGAGTTCCAGAAGTAGCTTTCCACCCCTTCGCAGCGGATGCCGGTACATGCTCCGCTCCAGGCTTTGGACCATGCGTCGAGGACAAACTCCTTCGGCAGAGAAATCAGGTTGCCGCTGCGGATATCGTCCATGGTCTTGAACGAAGTCAGCACCATGACCAGCAGAGGCAACAGGTAGAACAACGCTGCGGTAAGCAGCAGCGCATAGATCACGCCGCGATGAATACGGCTCCAATTAAAGGAGGATGGCGCAGTTTGACTAGCCATTGCGGGACCCTCTCAATTCGGAATACAGGTAAGGAATCAGGATGGCCAATACGCCGCCCAACATCAGCATCGCACTCGCGGACCCCAAGCCAATCTGGCTGCGAGTGAAGGAATGCGCATACATAAAGGTCGCCGGCAAGTCGGTGGAATAGCCGGGGCCGCCGCCAGTCATGGCCGCAACCAGATCGAAACTCTTGATAGCGATGTGGGACAAAATGATGAACGCACTGAAAAATACCGGACGCAGACTCGGCAGAATAATACGGCGATATATCTTCGGCATGCTTGCGCCATCAATCTGCGCCGCCTGAATAATCGAGCTGTCGATACCACGCAAACCCGCCAGGAACATCGCCATAACGAAACCTGAGGACTGCCATACGGCGGCGATCACCAAGGTGTAGATCGCCATATCCGGGTCCACGATCCAGTCAAAGGTGAAGCTTTCAAAGCCCATGTCGCGCACCACCTTCTCCAGCCCCAACCCGGGGTTCAGCATCCATTTCCAGGCGGTGCCGGTAACGATGAAAGACAAGGCCATGGGATACAGGTAGATGGTTCTGATAGCGCCTTCCTGACGGATCTTCTGATCCAGCAGTATCGCTAAAAACACACCTAAAGCGAGGCAGACCAGGATGAACAATCCGCCAAACACCCCCAGATTGGTGCAAGCCACCAACCAGCGGTCGTTCTCAAACAGCTTTTCGTATTGAAGCAGCCCGACAAAATCATACGATGGCAGGAAGCGCGAATTGGTCATAGACAGGACCGCCGTCCAGATGATGTAGCCGTAAATAAAGACCAGCATCATGACGAACGTCGGAGCCAGCACCATTTTTGGCAGCCAGCGCTCCAACCAGGCCAGACCGCCTTTCGCTTTTGCAGTTGCTTCGGGACGATCGTGTGCGCCCATGGATATCGCCCTCATGGTTCCCCTCGTTAAAGGCAAGTTTAGGATAGAGATAGGGGTTGCGCGCGCAAACAGGTTAGTTCACGCGCGCCAAGCCGATTACATTGCTGCTTTTACAGCCTGAGCCAGCTTGTTGACCGCCTCTTTAGCGGACTGACTGTCGTCATTGAAGAAGTTGGTGACGACGTCATAGATAGCGCCCTGGATATAGGACGTGGTGGACATGCCATGCGCCATACTGGGCACTAGATCGCCAGTGGAAGCGGCGGCGTTGAAGGCGTCCATAGAAGCCTCCGCACAGCTGTCGAACTTGTCGCGAGCCATGCCGCTGCGTACAGGGATAGAGCCTTTGTTCAGGTTAAAGGTTTCCTGAAAGGTCGGCTCCATGATCAGACGCGCCATCGCATCCTGCGCTTTGACATTGGCGTCACTGTTCAGTTTGAACATAGCGAAGCTGTCGATGTTAAAAGTGAACTGGCCGGAAGTGCCGGGAGCAGGCAAACACATGTAATCTACGCCAGGCTTCTTGCCTGCTGCAGTAAACTCGCCTTTGGCCCAGTCGCCCATCACCTGCATCGCGGCTTTGCCGTTGATGACCATGGAGGTGGCGATGTTCCAGTCGCGACCGGCTGCATCTTTGTCGATGTATTTACGCATGCTCTTGAAGGTTTCGAAGATCTTAACCATCTTCTCGCTCTTCAAGGTATCTGCATCGTGCTTAACAAAGGCTTTGTTGTAGAACTCACTGCCGCCCATGCCCAAAGCAATGGCTTCGAACAGAGTGGCGTCCTGCCATGCCTGACCGCCGTGCGCCAGCGGAATGAAGCCCGCTTTTTGGATAGCGTCAGCCGCTGCAGGGAATTCTTCCCAAGTGGTTGGGATGCCTACGCCCGCTTTACGGAAAACGTCTGGGTTGGCCCACAGCCAGTTCACCCTGTGCACGTTAACCGGAACAGCAACGTAGTGGTTTTCGTATTTCATGACGTTGGAGACGACTTCTGGGAGCAGTTTGTCCCAGTTACCGGTCTTGGCGACGGAGTCCAGGTTCGCCAGCAGGCCGAGGTTCGCCCACTCCTGAATGTCCAGACCTTTGATCTGGGCTGCTGCAGGTGGGTTTCCAGATACGGCTCGTGATTTCAGAACGGTCATGGCGCTTTCCCCGCCACCCCCGGCAACCGCAAAGTCTTTCCAGGTGTGCCCTTCTTTCTCCAACAATCCTTTCAATACTGCGACAGACGCCGCTTCACCGCCGGAGGTCCACCAGTGGAGAACCTCAACTTCGCCCGCCTGTGCTGAAGTTGCCGCTGCGATGCCAGAAAGAACGATAGGAGCAAGAGCTTTTTTAATTCGTTTCATGACCAAACCTACTGTTTATTGTTGTTTAAATAAAAGGTTCGCCATTCCCGATTGAACAATCCCGATGGGATAATTAGGAAGGCTGAAAACCTCTGATTACGCTCAAAGGTTCACTGAGTATAGGGGGGGAAATACTGGAGCGGGGTAAGATAGAGCAACCTAATGTAACAAAACCTTAAAAACCTTGCAGCTTCCCAACAGCCACAATTAAGCAGTGCTTGGCAGGCAACGGGCCAGACTCAGACTTCCTGATACTGCCTTGGCAGCCAGACTTCCACGACAAAGCCGCCCTGCTCATGGTTTCTGACCTTCAACCTGCCGCCATGGGCATGGATAATATTGCGGGCGATGCTCAGACCAAGACCTGATCCGCCGGTGTTACGATTGCGGGACTTTTCTAACCTTACGTAAGGTTCGAAGATGCGATCCTGCTCCATTTCAGGCACACCCGGACCGAAATCCCGCACTGCGACATGTACGCCTTCCTGCACATCTTCCAGAAACACTTCCGCCTGATGCCCATAAAACAGCGCATTATCAATGATGTTGCTGAAGGCTCGCTTGAGCGCCAGCGGCTTGCCCCAGAACGGCTGCTCCAGCAAGCCGGACAACGTTACTTTCTTGCGCTGCAGATCAGCGCCTTCACAGATTTGCTGTAGTAAATAGTGGAGATCAATATTAACGGGGTTCTCATGCACCGTAGTGTCTTTGACGCACTGCAATGCGCCGTGCACCATGTGATCCAGGTCTTCCAGATCCTGTATGAATTTGCCCCGTTGGGCGTCGTCATCCAGCATTTCCGCGCGCAAACGCAGACGGGTGATCGGCGTTTTCAGATCGTGGGAGATAGCGGAAAACAGCGTTTCCCGATCCTGAATATAACGTTGAATGCGCTCCTGCATGGAGTTGAAGGTGCGCGCCGCCGCTACCACTTCTGTACTGCCCTCTTCCGGCAGCGGGGGACGCTCGATGTCCTTGCCCAACTCATCCGCAGCCCGCGACAGCAATTTCAACGGACGGGTCAGCCAACGCACCACCACAAACAGCGACAACACCACCAGAATCACCGTGATGCCCATGAACCATAGGCGCTCAGCAGGAAGATAGTCGCCTTCGATAAGACCATCCGGGGTAGGCAGCAATGTCGCCAGATACAACCATTCATCTTTTTCCAAACCTATCTGCACCACTAAGATCGGCGTTTTCTGGGGGTGCAACAGCAGACTGTGATGTCCCCATCCCGGCGGTAGATCCAGCAGCCGGATGTCGTTGTTAAAAACACGCAGCGACTCAGCGAAAGAAAACTCGGAAATGATCTCCACCTGACGGCCCAGCTCCCGCTGCAGCACGGAGTCCACCTCCTCCAGCACCCAGCGCTTCAAGTCAGTATCCGGCGTCGGACTGATATTGATGAGTTCGCTGTTAAAGGTGACGAAAAAGCGCGAGCCGCCCATGCGCCGCAACTGATCCAGTACGATATGACGGTATTCCACCGGTAAGGATTTAAAGAAGCGAACAGTAGAGGCGATACTGAACGCCAGGTGATTGGACATGCTCAGCACGTTTTCCTGATTACGGGTTTTAATCTGCGCCACCCAGATCAGGCTGGACAGGGCTTGCGCCGCCAGTACGGCGATAACCAGGACAATCACCATGCGCGATAATAAAGACCTTGGGACCAGACGCGTCAGCCCCCGACGGGCGCCTCGCTTAATCCCCATATTCGCGCTCAACCGGAACCGCTAAGACATAGCCGGAGCCGCGCACGGTTTTGATCAAGGTGGGATTCTTGGCGTCGTCGCCCAAACGCTGGCGTAATCGACTCATATGTACGTCGATGCTACGGTCCAGCGGAGAACATTCGCGCCCGTGCAACACGTCGGATATTTCATCCCGGCTTAACACTTCATTGCCCTTTTCCAGAAACAGACACAATAAAGTGTAGTCGGCGCCGCTAATGGCGCTCTTATCGCCGTTAGGCTGCACCAGCATGCGGGACGTGGTGTCCAGAACCAGATTGCCGAAACGATAGATCTTAGGTTGCCCGGAAGGCGCGCTCTGTTTGGGCTGCACCCGGCGCAGAATCGCCTTCATCCGCGCCAGTAACTCGCGAGGATTGAAGGGTTTGGCGATATAATCGTCAGCCCCCATTTCCAGACCGACGATACGATCCGTGTCATCCGCATTCGCGGTCAACATAATGATGGGAACAGTGGACGACTTGCGCAGACGCTGGCAGATAGTGAAACCATCGTCGCCAGGCAGCATGATGTCCAGAATAATCAGATCCGGCGTCACACCCTCCAGCAGTTTGAACAGCGTTTCGCCATCCTCAGCCGGAGATACGTCAAAACCATTTTTGGAAAGATACTGGCTCAGCAATTGCCGAATTTCCAAATCGTCGTCCACAACGACTATATGCTTGTTTTTGTGGGTCATCGCTGCTTAAAACTTAACCTCGTAAACTGTGCGCGATCATAACACAAAATTATCTCCGTCCCAGTTGTGATTGTACTTCTGTCGCATGCTTCGGTTGCGGACAGTCATTACTCACTTTTTGGCCATAATCTGTATAATTCGCGCACTTTTCGTCAAACCAGCCCTTTGCGGAGCTTCCATGTACGTGTTTCTGGATTTCTTTGGTATTGCTGTATTCGCCATCTCCGGCGCGCTTGTCGCCGGACATAAGAAACTGGACGTTTTCGGCGTGCTTGTGGTCGCCCTGGTAACCTGTCTCGGCGGCGGCACCCTGCGCGATCTGGTGTTGAACGCTCACCCCGTCGTGTGGATAGCCAACACCACCTATCTGGGCGTGGGCATTATCTCCGCCCTCGCCACTTTCGTGCTGGTCCGGCTCAAACGCACCCCCTTGCACATGTTGGAAGTCTGCGACGCCATAGGTCTGGCCTTTTTTACTATCGCCGGTACGCAAAAAGCGCAGGCGCTGGGCCACAGCTTTGAGATTTGTTTGCTGATGGGCATCATGACCGGGGTCGCCGGCGGCGTCCTACGGGATATTATATGCAATGAGATCCCACTGATTTTTCATCGCGAGATTTACGCGACCCCGGCGATCGCCGGATCTTTTCTATATCTGACACTGAGTTATTTCAATATTGATACAGACGTCGCCGCCTTGTCAGGCATGGCGGTCACTCTGGCGTCCCGTCTTGCAGGGGTGTACTTCAATATCAGTTTGCCCGCATTTCTCTTTTCTGAAGATGGAAAGGAAAGTCCCAAGCCGGACTAGATGGGCCGCTTTAGCTGTGAGAAAGGCTTGAATCCGCCGCTTCAGCGTACGATTATGCCTTTCTGACCGCCAGCGCATTAACTATCCAAGGAGTATGCCCATGCATGAGTACTGGACCGAGTTTCTTACAGTCGCCCTCGCCCACCTTCTCGCCGTCGCCAGCCCCGGACCGGATTTCGCCGTGGTAATGCGCCAGAGTCTGTGCCGCGGACTGAAGCCCGCGTTGTGGACCAGTACAGGCATTGGAGCAGGCATACTTCTGCACATCACCTATTCATTATTAGGTATTGGACTACTGATATCGCAGTCCGTCGTCGCATTCAACGTATTAAAGTGGATCGGGGCCGCCTATCTAATCTGGGTAGGATTTCAGTGCCTGCGCGCCAAACCCCAGCCTCTTTCTGACGAGCCTCTGCAACAAACGTTGCCTAAAGAGACCGCCTGGCAGGCGTTTCGTCTGGGCTTTCTGACCAATGTGCTTAACCCCAAAGCCACTCTGTTCTTTGTCGCCCTGTTCTCGGTCCTGATCAGCCCTGAAACGCCCAAATGGATACAAGGCGTCTACGGCGGCTGGATGTTCATAGCGACCACTCTGTGGTTCTGCGGATTCAGCTTTTTCCTCTCGGGAGAGCGCGTACGCCGCGTTTTCCAACGTTTCTCACATTGGATCGAGCGGGTAATGGGAGTAGTGTTATTCGGCTTGGCCGCCCGGCTGTTCGCGGCGACACGAGATTAAGAAGTTCGGCTAAACAATACAGGGGCCGCAGTGAAGGAATGTGAGAGGCGAGCGGGATATCTCGCCCCTCTCGTTTCAGCTCTCGCATTGAGAGCCGAATCGAACACAGAATTTTCCGGCTATTACTTCGCAGGCAGCTGTTCGTACAAATCGGACAACAAACGCTCCGTTTCCCCCCAGCCTATGCATCCATCAGTAATCGAAACGCCGTATTGCAACGGTCTGTCTGGATGCACCTTCTGATTGCCTTCCTGCAGATAACTTTCCAGCATGACGCCCATGATCGTGGAGCTGCCTGTTTTAAGCTGACGCACCACTTCATTCAGCACTTTGGATTGATTGCGGAAGTCCTTTCGGCTGTTATCGTGGCTGCAGTCGACCATCAGGCGCACTGGCAGGCCGTGTTTTTCCAGCGCTTCGCTGTATTCTCTAACGCTGCCTTCATCGTAATTGGGGTTGCCTCTACCACCGCGTAGCACTAAGTGAACGTGAGGGTTGCCGAGGGTTTTGCGCATTTGGGGACGTCCGCAGGTGGACAAGGTGGGGTAACAGTGAGGGGAGCGGCTGGACTGCATGGCTTGTATCGCCACTTCCACTCCGCCGTCCGTCCCGTTCTTGAATCCGACTGCGGAGGTCAGGCCGCTGGCCATCTCTCTGTGCAATTGACTCTCTGTGGTGCGAGCGCCAATCGCCGTCCAGGACACCAAGTCCTGCAGGTAGTCCGAGACTATAGGACTCAACGCTTCCGTCGCCAGGGGCAGGCCAAGATGAGCCAACTCGACCATCAGCCTTCTGGCCTTGTCCAAACCGTAGGCCATGTGGTGAGAGCCATCTAATAGAGGGTCGTACACCAAACCTTTCCAGCCAACGGTAGTACGGGGCTTTTCTACGTATGCGCGCATAACGATTTGCATGCGGTCATCCAATTGCGGCTTCAGTTCCGCCAAGCGACGACCGTACTCCAACACGCCATCGGTGTCGTGTACGGAGCAAGGGCCGACAACGACCAACAAACGCGGATCATCGCCGTGCACAATATTGTTGATGGCTGTGCGCGCATTCTCCAGCTGAGTAGCCAGATACGCGTTAACGGGGTAGCGGTGCCGAAGTTGATTGGCGGAGGGCAGGATATCGCCCATCGGCTGTATTGGTGGCTCCATATGTTTCAATGTCTCGTCGATAACTGCTCTTGCCTTGATTCCCATCGACTTTACGCCGGATTCTTTGACTGTCGCTGCCTGGTTCATTGGTTCTCTCCCGATATTACTCTGTGTCTGCATTCGATTCGTAAGTTAGTGATTCAGTTTAAAATCAATAACTAAATCGAGACTGACACCACCATCTAGGCAGAAAGCGACCGCACACATCACTATGTTGAAGCGCCGGCGCCGGTTCCCTGTCCTCATTAGTATACGACTGATTACCCATCATGACCTTACCCTGTTGATTACCTGTTTGCTTCAATTCAACTGCCAACGACACCTTGTTGATTCGCAGCTTCCGGTCTCGCGAGGGTATAAAAAAAGCCCCGGAGACATTTGCCTTCGGAGCTTCTTTGAGAGTTCTTCCGGAAGGCAGTTTCGTTAAACGCGCCTTCCTGTAAACCTATGTATGCGGGGGCTCGTTAACGATGGTTATAAAAATAAAACCAAAAATGCCAACCGCTAAAATACGCACGAACGCCAGCAATCGCTGCATTGCTGGAGAAAGATTTGAAAATGTTGAGAGTGTTGTGCGTATTCATGGATTAGATACTAACCTGCGGTTTTAACAAAAAGCAACTGCAAACGGGAAAAAAATTCGGCTGCCTCAGGCATGCTTCATTTTCTATGCCTTACACCACCTGTCCCAGCTGTCTCAACTTTTTCTTCAATGCGTCGTTTTCTTCCTGCAGCGCCTCCAAGCGCACCTCCAAATCCGTTATTTTCGCCTTGTAGGCGGAGATGCTGCCGGAGTCAGAAGGGGCCGCCGTCTCGACTGGTTCTATGTCGCTGCTGAACATATGCATATAGCGCGACTCTCTCTTGCCCGGCTCGCGCGGCAGCATTACGACCAATGGTCCCAGCTTGTGTTCGAGCAGCCGCTTCAGCGTCGACTCCGTCGCCTGGACATCAGAGAACTCAGCCATTCTGCTCGCGCGTGAGCGCAGCTCTCCCGGCGTTTGCGGACCCCGTAGCAGTAGCTCGCATACAACGGCCACTTGCTGCGCATCCAGCTTTAGTTCGCCAAACTCCGTGTTGCAAAAGCGATGGTGATACTTCTCCACCCTGCTTCCATAACTACTGCCTTTAACCAGATCCTTACGTTGCAGCGCTTCCAGGGTTTGACGGACAGTCGCCTCATCCAGCTCCAGTACCGGATGGCGATTGCTTTTCTGGTTACAGGCGTTCACCAACGCATTCAATGACAACGGATATTGATCCGGCGTCGTGATTTCTTTCTCCAGCAACACCCCGACTACACGGGTTTCATAAAGCGTCAGATCTTTTTTCATTTTCCCCACTCCTTACCCGTTACCGACTACTGATTTCATATTATTGGTATCCCTGGCTGCGTAGATGGTCCAGTAGAATGCGTTTGGCTTCGTTGATTTTCGCCGCCAGATAATTACTGCCGCCGCGATCGGGATGAAACTTTTGCATCAGACGGCGATGCGCCTCCACGACCTCGTCTTCATTCAAGTCCCGATCCGTCAGGCCAAGCACATCTTTGGCGTCAGCCAGCGTCATGGCCTCGTCATGCGCCGCTACGTTATCCACATCGTCCACAGAGAATTGGGTGCGCCAGTGCACGCCATACTCGCGCTCAAAATAGGTTTCCAATAGCTCAATAGAGTCTTGATAGTCCCTCACTGCAGATCGATAAAGGCTAGCCAGGCTGGCGACATCCATCGCCTGTAGATTTTGCCCGGAATAACCTCCCGCCAGCACCTCGCCATCCATCTTGCCGCTGCGATGATCCAAGGTCATTCTCAATAAACTGGTTTCAATACTGGATTGTCCTCCCCCTCCGATGGCGGCCTCACGGCCTGCATTGAACAGTTTGCGCAGTAGCGGCAGCCACTGCAGAAGAGCAGGGAGTCGTTTAAACAGCAGCAGAAACGCGGCGAACAAGGCTGCGATGATATTGAGCCTGCCGGTCACCACCAGCAACAGGACAACAGCGCCGCCAACGCCCAAGGCGAGATAGGTCAGATTTTTCTTTCTTTTTTCCGGTGGAGCCTGAAATACATGCTGCAGCAACCAGAAAAAAATTAACGCCAGCAAGAACCCCAATATCAGTTGCACTTCTCTTTCCTTATTGTCGCCGCCATGTCAGGGCGTTTTGGTATTTATCTTCGGCCCGGGAAGTTGTCGTCTTAACTCCAGCAAACGAGGGCCGCCTCGACGACTGTATGCCTCCAGCGCAGGCAGACCGCCGCGCGCATACTCAGCAACCGCCCCGAGCAGTTCCTTTAGCTGTTCGGCGCTGCCTTCGTCAAATTGACACCACGCGCCGCCGGAGAGTCTTGCGATGTCTTTGTATACAGCCTCCACGCCCGCATCATAACCTTCCTGGAACATAAAGACCGGCGCGCCGATAATGCCAAGCTCCCCTGCCTGTCTCAATAAAGCAGAGGCGTCTTCTTCCAGCGCATCGCCGACGAATACCAGCGCCTGAACTTTATGTTTCAAGGATTCTGACTTAGCGTGCGTCAGCACCCGACCTATCTGTGTTTGGCCCGCCATACAATATACGGAGGCCATCGCCCGCACCAAGGCATTTGCGTCAGTCACCCAGTCCGAGCAGTTAAATTCCCGAAAGCCGCGATAATAAACAAACTGTACCTGCAGCCCTTTCACATCGCCTGCGCTCAGAAACATCTCCGCCTGCAGTTGGCTCGCCTGATCCCAAAGCCGCTGACGGCTCATCGTGGCGTCAACGGCGAATATAAGGCGGCCGCCACCGGAAGAGGACGCCAAAGGCGTTGTTTTGACCTTTTGTAAAAAGTGCTGGATAGCTTGTTTGCTAGCCGGCGGCGCATTCGGTCTCGCTGGCGTTTTATTCATATCATTGCCTCCGCAAACCGATTCTCTGTTAAATATACTAAAAAATATTGTAGGTTAAGCGCTTAAGCGACGACGCCAACGGCAAAATTAATGTTATCGCGGACTACTCCCCCCACAAACTATTAGAAAACTGGGCGGGAAGTCCTTAGAGTACATGCTTTTCTTTTTCCAAACGTCAACGCTCCCGGCGACGCTTAAAGCCTGACGCCAGAGTCAGTTCAGGCACGCGGCGTCCTGCTTTTCGTCCGGCTCATACTGATATGGCAATGATATTGGAATGTTAATATCAGGCGCATGGATGCGCCTGCGCGGCGGCTAGCCGCGGGAGACAGGGCCTGACATGTGCAGGCCCTGTCGTTGCAGACAAATAGAAGGAAGCTGTTTGTCTGCCTGATTAATAGTTACGAGGTTCAAGGTGATTGTCTATCAAGGTCATGAGGGCGCTTACTCCCATCTGGCGTGCAAGCATGTTTTTCCCGATCGTGAAGCCAGAGCGTGCAGCTCGTTTCGCGCCGCGATGGAAGAGGTGGAGCAAGGCAAAGCTGATCTGGCGATGATTCCTCTGGAGAATTCCACCGCCGGCCGAGTGGAGGAGATTTACCGCTTGATTCCGCAAATGAGCCTGCATATTCAGGAAGAGCACTTTGAAGCGGTGAATCACTGCCTTATGGCGCTTCCCGGCGCTCGTTTGGAGGACCTGCGCGTCGTCGGCTCACACCCGCAGGCGTTGGCGCAATGCGCCGACCACATTCGTGAACTGGGCCTGGACCCCGTCGCCACCCTGGACACCGCCGGCGCAGCCCTGGAAGTCAGCCAAAGCGGCGATAAAACCAAAGCCGCTATCGCGTCCAGTCTGGCGGCGGAGCTGTATGGACTGGAGGTTCTGAAAGAGAATTTTCAGGACAAAACCGGCAACACCACCCGTTTCATCATCCTTTCCCATGAAAGCAAATTGCCGCCGCTGGAGCCGGGAGTGAAATATATCACCTCCCTGCTGTTCCGGGTGCGCAATATACCCGCCGCTTTGTACAAGGCGCTGGGTGGGTTCGCCACCAATGGCGTAAACCTGGTGAAACTGGAAAGTTATATGCCGGGCGGCACCTTGAACGCCAGTCAATTCCACGTGGACATTGAGGGTCATATCGACTCGCCGAATATGAAGCTTGCCCTGGAAGAGCTGACGTTCTTCGCCGAGGACATTCGCATGTTGGGCACTTATCGAGCGCATCCAACGCGCGCCAGCCGCAGCTTTCACGACTGAAGCTACAGGTCCGATCGACTCTCTGGCGGATCGGACCTTCTGTATCACTGACCGAGGTTGATAGAACAAATGACACATTCCCTTCATGACATTTCAACGTTTGCTGTAGACCTGGGGTTGCAAGCCGGTGAACTAATGGAGAAAGAACAACGCAATGCGCAATACGAGACGAGCTTCAAAAACCACCAGGAGCTGGTCACGTCCGTTGACCTGAAAGTCGATGAGCTGATTCATAAGCGCATTCGCGCCAACTATCCGGACCACGCCATCCTGTCAGAAGAGAATATGTCCGACATAAGCAAAGTCGGCGACCTCAACGGTCCATTGTGGGTCATCGATCCCATCGACGGCACCGTCAATTTCGCCCATGGTCATTATCAGGTGGCGGTGTCTATCGCTTACTTCGAAGATGGCGAAGCTAAAATAGGCGTCGTGCACTGTCCATTTCAGAAAGAAACCTTTCACGCCATGCGCGGCCAATATTCGCTACGCAACCACAAGCCCATCCAGATCAGCGGCGAAACCAACCTGCGGCAGGCGCTGGTCGCCACCGGCTTTCCCTATGATAAAAGCAGACTGCCAGAGCTGATTCAGCGCCTGCAGGCGGTGATGATGGAATGCCAGGATATCCGTCGCATCGGATCAGCGGCGCTGGATATTTGCTGGGTCGCGATGGGAAGACTGGACGCCTACTATGAAACCGTCAGTCCCTGGGATTGTGCGGCGGCGCGCCTGATCGCCCAGGAAGCGGGAGCACGCTGTGGTAACTTGACGGCGGCGCCGGACGACATGCCAGCGGAGCTGTATAGTAAGGATTTGCTGATCGCCAGCCCGGCGCTATACCAGCCCTTGGCCGACATCCTGCTGAAAACCCTGTAGCCCGCTTATTTCAATGTTCTTTGCCCGCTGGCGGCGTCGCCGTAGCGGGCTTCTCGTAAGCCCCGTCGCGCATGCCCCGCATATACCGCTCCCAGACGCCCTGTCGCTTTAACAGACTCAACTGCTCATTGAAGACTCGCAATAGTTCTGGGCTGGATGGATTATCGCGAGGAAAAATGAGATGCAGGGTTTTGGAGTGAATTGGCTTAGGGTGATGGGTCAGCAGCTCTTTTTGATGGGGATACATGTGACGAACGGTGCTGTAGCCGACTTCTTTATCCTGAGGAAACAGCTTGATACGTCCCATCATCAGCAATTGCATGTTTTTCTCGTCACTGGCGATGCGTTTCACCATCAGCTCGCCGCTGGACTCCGCCTTTTCAAAAGTTTCTCCGTAGTAGTACCCCAGCGTGGCGCCGATAGAATACCCTTTCAAATCAGACAGCTTCTCCCACTGAACTGGCACTTCCTTCAGGTGAAAGAATACCTGCTCGCCGCTGACCAGGGGGTTGCTGCAATAGAATTCCTGTTCGCGATCCGAAGAGCAATAATAAGGCATGGTGGCGTCCCAAACGCCATCTTTGACCAGTTGATATCCCCTCGCCCAGGGAAAATTCTGAAACTTCACCTGATAACCCGCGCGGTTAAAGGCGGTAGTGATGATGTGTCCCAACGCGCCCCAGTGCGGCTGCGCCTCACTCACGTAAGGCAGCCATTCTCCGGTGGCGATGCGGACCGTTTTGCCTTCCTCAGCAGGCGTTTCCGCTCCCAAAGCTGGTACGGCGAATCCCAACCACAAAGCAAACACGCTGCATAATGCAGCGTGCAATCGATAAAAACCCGTCACTGGCGATTTCCAAAAACCTGTATTTGGTTGTACTTATGGCGGGAGAGTGTACCACGCAGCCCATTACATTCTTGTACAATAGTCTCAGTCCAGCCCAAAGTAATCCATAACCCGTTTGTACTACAAACGAACAATAGGAGCGCTCTGGACTCACTTTAACATAGTTAAAAGAATAGCTGCTTTCAAACAAACAGGTGTTGGGAGATAAAACCCCAGTGCTCATCCCACCCCTGCAACGGGTCGATGCGGAAGCCAGAGCGGATAAAACGGTGCATATTCCCTTCGATAAGGCTTAGAAAGAGTTGCGCGCTGTCTAACTGAGTCAACTGGGTGCGCTGGCCATGCAGCACATCTCCGTCCCGCAGCATACTGCGAAACTCTGTTTCCAAACGTTCGAAAAAAGAGGCCGCGCGAGCGCGCAACTTATCTTTTTCGCCCTGCAACGCATCACCGAGCAACAGGCGGCACATGCCGGGGTTTCGCTGGGCGAAGGTCAGACACAACAGAACGGATTTATTGATTTTCTGGGCGGTGCTGATCTCCTCAGAGCGGATCAGCTTGATGCGGGAAAAAATGCTTTCTTCAATAAACTCAAACAACCCTTCGAACATCCTCCCTTTGCTTGGGAAGTGCCGATACAAAGCGGCTTCCGAGACGCCAACGGTCTTCGCCAGCTTGGCCGTGGTAATACGCTCCCCCGGCTCGTCCTGCAGCATTTGCGCAAGACACTGCAGAATTTGTTCTTTACGATTGTTCCGATCTTTACTCATTTTTCCCAGGTTCTCCTTGGTTAAATACAACACAACCAAACTACGGATCTAGATAGTGCGGTGCGTTGATTCCCTTATAACGCCCGCTTACGCCCGCCCCATTTCAGGCGCATCGCTTCAGCCCCCCAAATCAACCACCCCAGGATGAAAGCCATGCCTCCGGTGGGTATGAATCCATTGGGAAAACTGAATTGCAACAAAGTCTTGGCGTACAATCCGCCACAGAACAAAACAAGCCCCGCAGCGAAAAAGGCCGCCACAATACCATAAGCCTTACGCGACCAAAATCCCCGCGTCAGCGCCAGAATGATAAGTCCCAAAGCATGAAGCGAGTGGTAGCGTACAGCGGTTTCAAAACTGCTCATCGCCTCGGGGCGATAATGCGCCACCAAGTGCGCGCCGACGGCTCCCATGGCCACCGACAACCCCATGAGAATCAGGCCGGCCGCCAATATGCCCGAGCCGCCATGTTTATCTTCCTCACGCATGCGCCACCTCTGTCATTTCCATGGTGTCCAGATTGACGGCGCGCAGGGTTCCTCCCCACACACACCCTGTGTCCAGCGCCACAAAGCGGGCTTGCCCTGTATGTCCTTGCAGAGCCGCCCAATGGCCAAACAGGATCGTCGTATCGTCTTGCCTTGGGTAGCTGAACCAGGGGGCAAATCCCGGCGGCGCAGTTTCAATCTTTTCCTTGTGCTTGAACTCAAGACCGCCTTCTGCGTCCAGGAAACGCATGCGCGTGAAATAGTTGGTAATGCAACGCAAACGCTCCAGCCCTGTCAGGTCTTCACGCCAGCGGGCCGGTTCATTCCCGTACATACTTTGAAAGTAGGTCTTGGCGTCAGGGCCACGCAACGCCTGCTGCAACTCCATCGCCAACGTTAACGCCTGGGCGACGCTCCATTGCGGCGGCAAGCCGGCATGGCTCATAAAGATATTGCGGTCTGCGTCATAGTAAGCGAGTGGATGGCGCAGCAGCCATTGCATCAGTTCCTCGCAATCCGGCGCCTGCAAAATGCTCTGGAAGGTGTCCTTACGTTTGATTTTCTCGCCGCCGTAATACACCGCTAAAGCGTGCAAATCATGATTGCCGAGCACACTGATCGCTCTGTCGCCCAGACTTTTGATGAAGCGAAGGCATTCCAGGGACTGCGGTCCCCGGTTAATTAAGTCACCCGCAAACCAGAGCGAGTCTACTGCGGGGTCGAACCCCAACTTGTCCAGTAAGCGTTGTAAGGGCTCAAAACAACCCTGTATGTCTCCGATTGCATAGGTCGCCATAACCAGGAGTCACATCTATGTCGTTACATTTAAGGATGTCCTTCGAACGGCGCAAGAGCGCCTAATGCAGGACGCGGGGCGCAGCGAGTATAAAGCGGGGAATCTCCGCGTTGAACAGATGGCCATCGTCAGCCAGCATCTCGTAATGTCCTTCCATCGCGCCAACTTCCGTATCCAGCACACAGCCGCTGGAATATTCATAGCTTGCGCCTGGTTGAATGACCGGCTGTTGTCCCACCACGCCATCGCCGGTGACTTCCTGCTCCTTGTTGTCGCCGTCAATGATCAGCCAGCGCCGCCGTAACAGCTGCGCCGCACGCGCGCCCTCATTCAGGATGGTGATGTGATAGGCGAACACGAAGCGGTTATTGTCCGGGTCCGATTGTGACGCAATGAACTGCGTGCGCACACTTACCCGAATATCGTACAAAGACGTCTCACTCATCTGCCAGGTCCCTTATGCTCAGCGGATTACACGCTGGCGCTGATACTCTTATGATTCGTTTTCCAGCGGGTGATCATATACATAGTCCGCGATTCTCACAAACTCAGGCAGACCGAGTCGTTCCGGCCGGATTTGCGGATCAATGTCCAGTGACTGCAGCGCGTCTACGGTAATCAACTGCTTGAGGGTATTGCGTAAGGTCTTGCGGCGCATTGCGAACGCCTGACGCACCACCGTGGTTAGCGTCGCAACATCTTTGCAGGCCAGCGGCGGCTCCGTGTAAGGCGTCAACCGGACAATAGCCGACCAGACCTTGGGCGCGGGCTGAAAGGCGCCCGGACCGACATTAAACAGAGACTCCACTTTGCAGTAATACTGGGCCATGACGCCCAGACGCCCGTATGCGTCCTCACCAGGCTTCGCAGCCAGTCGATCCACCACTTCCTTCTGCAGCATGAAATACATGTCCTGCACCAGTCCACGGAAAGTCAGCAGATGAAAAATCAGCGGCGTGGAAATGTTGTACGGCAGATTGCCGATCAGACGCATTGGCCGCTCCGGCGTGGCCAGCTGCGTGAAGTCGAATTTCAGCGCATCGGCCTCAATGACATTGAACTGGGGATAATTAAAAAACTTCGTACGCAGAATAGGCGTCAGGTCCCGATCCAGCTCCACCGCCGTCACAGATCCGCCGCTCTTCAGCAGTTCTTCCGTCAACGCGCCCAGTCCTGGTCCGATTTCCACCAGATTCTGGTCGGACTTGGGGTTGATGGACCGCACGATACGGTCAATGACGCCCTGATCATGCAGGAAGTTCTGCCCAAAACGCTTGCGCGCCTGATGCCCGATGTTCTCGTTATGCCTTCCCATGAATGCTTCCCCGACTGCGCTCAACCATATTAATTGCGTATTCCAAAGCAGTTTCCAGACTGCCGCCATCCGCCTTTCCCGTACCAGCAAGATCCAGCGCGGCGCCATGATCAACGGAAGTTCGGATAAAGGGCAGTCCCAATGTAATGTTCGCGGCGCGCCCAAAGCCCTGATACTTCAGCACCGGCAACCCCTGATCGTGGTACATGGCTAAAACAGCGTCGCCCGTTTCCAAGACTTTTGGGGTAAACAGGGTATCCGCCGGCAACGGGCCAATGAGATTTATCCCCTGACCGCGCAAGCGTTCCAGCGCCGGCTGGATAATGTCGATTTCCTCGCGCCCCATATGGCCGCCCTCACCCGCATGGGGATTAAGGCCCGCCACAATGATGCGAGGATCAGCGATGCCGAATTTGTATCGCAGATCTTTATGCAGAACGGTAATCACCCTCTCCAGACGCTCATCCGTAATGCTGCGGGCGACTTGCGACAAAGGCAGATGGGTTGTGACCAGCGCCACCTTCATTGCATCCGACGCCAGCATCATCACGACTTGCGACGAGTTGCTGAGCTGCTGCAAGTACTCCGTATGCCCGGAAAAAGCAACGCCTGCGTCATTGATTACGCCCTTATGCACTGGCGCCGTCACCATGGCGTCAAACTCCCGTTGCAGGCAGCCTGTAATGGCGCGACGCAGGGTATTCAACACGTATTGGGAGTTGGCGGGGTTCAGCTCGCCAGGAGTCACTGGCGCGCCGCAAGATACGGGCAACACCAACGCCGATCCCGGCTGACGCGTATGAGGCGGACTATCATCCCCTGGCGAATAAATTTCCACTTTCAGCAGAATCCCCAGGCTTTCCGCCCGCTTGAGCAGCACTTCCGGGTCGCAAACAAACACCAAATCGGCCGGCCAGCTCTTTTGCGCCAGAGCGACGCAAATATCCGGCCCGATGCCCGCAGGTTCTCCCGGTGTGATCGCTATTTTCAACGTCTGGCTCCTGTCCGTCGCCGTCAGTAGCGCCTCCCCATTGTGAGAAAGCGCAAGGTCAATATGCTATAGCTTGAGCTGAACGAACGCTTCGTCGCGGATTTCGCTCAACCAGTTCTGCAACTCTTCTTCATACTTACGGCGATGCAGTACCTGTCTGGCCTGGCTGGCCATCAGCCGGTCGCCGATATCCGCCTCGCGGCGATCCTGCACCTGCAGGATGTGCCAACCGAAAGTACTCTGGAACGGCTTACTGACCGCGCCGACAGGAGTTTCCCGCATCATTTGATCGAACTCAGGCACCATATCGCCCGGGTTCACCCAGTCCAGGCTACCGCCTGCGGCTGCGCTGACAGCATCGTCGGAATAGGCCTTGGCCAATTCAGCGAAATCCTCGCCAGCCTGCACTTTGCCATAGATTTCTTCGATCAGTTTTTTCGCTGCGATTTCGTCGCGCAATTCATTTTGCTGAACCAGGATATGTCTGACCTTTGATTGCTCAACCACCTTGCTGACGCCGCCGCGCTTTTCCAACATGGCCACGAAGTGCACGCCGCTGCTGTTGCGAATGGGCTCTGAAGTCTGGCCCGGCGCCAACTTGGGCGCAACGTCCGCAAACAGGGACGGTACCTGGTCAGGCTTACGCCAGCCCAGGTCTCCGCCTTGCGTGGCGGTAGATGCGTCTGAATAAGTAATCGCCAGCTGTTTAAAGTCCACGCCCTGATCAAGCTGACTACGGATCTTCTCAACCTTGCTCTCCGCCTCTTTGCGCTGCGCGTCAGAGGGATTTTCCGGCAAGGCGATCAGGATATGGGCCAAGTGATATTCCTCCGCACGCTGCTCTTTGGCTGACGCGGATTTAAGAAAGTCGTTCACCTCTTTCTCCGTCACGCGCACCCGACTGTCAACGCTGCGTTGCTGAACGCGGGAGATAATCATTTCACGACGGATCTGCTCGCGGGCGCTCTGGTAAGTCACGCCCTCCTCGCTCAATGCCTGCTGGAATTGGTCCAGGGTCATACCGTTCTGCTTGGCGATATTCTGCATGGTCTGGTTCAGCTGTGAGTCGCTGACCCGGATGCCTCCTCTGTCCGCCATCTGCATCTGGATGCTTTCCAGCACCAGTTGATCCAGTACTTTCTCGTGCAGCACAGCCTCTGGCGGTAAAGGCGTTTTTTGTTGGCGCAGCTTGTCTTTGATGCGGCTGGCGCGATCCTGCAGCTCGGAGTACAGCACGATGTCGTCGTTAACCACCGCCACTACGCGATCAAGCTCCTGCACCTGCGCGTGAGCCAGGCATCCCTGTAGCAGTAACAGCGCGCCCAGCGCTTTGAGAATGGCGGATCTGAAATTAAGTCTTAGCGTTTTCATGAAACCCTGTATATCTGAATAAAACTGTACTTTGATCAACTCTGTTCATCGCCGGCCGTCAACGTGGCGAGAGACGGGCCCACAATGCGGTCTTACCATTGATAGCGCTCCGCGCGGTAGGTTTCGCGCTCGTTAAAGTTGCGCATTTCCTTAGCCATCACGTCTTCAAAGCGACTGCCTATATTACCCAGGCCGCGCAATTGGAAACGCAGAAAGACGCCGTGATCCAGCTCGCTGTTCTCGGTATCGTCCGCATCTTTCAGGAAGCTTCTGGCGATAACCTGAAAGCGCCAGCAGCAGTCGTTGTATTCTACACCGGCCATAGTACCGATGGTACGGTGATTGACCAGATCAAAAAACCAGCGGCCCAACACGCTGACGGAATCCGTCACGGGGAAAAGCACGGACACATCCGTCTGTTCCAGGTCGTTATGGGTATAACGATGGCTCAGGTTGAGCAATTTGCGATATTCCGGATCGTGGAACGCCAACGTGGTGGCGCCTTTTTCAGTTTGGCGCTCCTGCCAATCCCACAGCCCTTCCACTTTGAAGTCGAATCTGTCGTTAGGACGCCAGACCAGCTCTCCCGCCCAGGGCGATTCGCTTTCATCGCTGAGGCCTTCCGTCCCCAGACCGACCTGTTGATCTTCATAGTAGAAGATCTGGCCGACGCTGGCGCGGAGGCGCTCTGCGCCGGTGGCGCGGTCGTTAAAACGCGAGGTCACGCCCAGTGTGAGACGGTTGTTATCGCCAACGCGGTCGCCGCCGACAAAGCGGTCTTCTTTATAGAGCTGAGAATAACTGAATGTCGCAACGGAAGTGTCGAAGTCAGGAATATCGTCCTGATCCTGCTCCGGGGAATAAACGTAAAACAAGCGCGGCTCGAGGCTCTGATTGTATTCATCGCCAAATAAGCTCAGCGTGCGATCAAAATACATGCCCGCGTCCAGACTGTAGAAAGGCACTGTGCGACTGATGGACTCATCCAGCCCCGTCACGCGCTGCTCCAGTTGATAATCAGTATGATCAAGACGCAGTTTCGGCGTCAGGTAACCCCAGGTCGTGGACAGCGGCAGCGTCAGGCTCGGCTGCGTACGCCAGCGAGCGCCCACTACCTGTTGGTCCCTGGCCGGATCGAGATTCTCATCGTCACGCCAGAAATAGGTAAACTCCGACTCCAGTCCGAAAGCCACCGGGTCGAAATCACGCTCCCATCCAAAGCTCAGCTGCGGCAGCAGCATATAAGGCCGGTCGTTATCCACGATATCGTCGTCGACAGTCTGGTAGCCCTGCACATGGCTCTTGAAACTGAAACCGCCGCCCAGATAGGCCACGTCCCAAGAACGCTTGATGTGCGTTTCCTGCTGGATTTCCAGGGTACGGTTAAGATCGTTGAGATAGTCCTTGTCACTGACTACGTTGTAATCAATGGTGGAGCGCCAGTTTTCACTCACGTCATAACGATTGGTGAAGTCCAACGCCCAACGGCGGCCGCTTTCGTCAGGGTTCTCTTTGCTGAACTCACTATCGTGAGCGATGTAGCCGAGGCGCACTTCGCTATATGTGTCCTCGGTCAGCCAGCGCCCTTCCAACTCAGACAGCAGGCCGCGGCCATGCATGTACAACGGCGAATAGGTCGCGTCATAGTTGGGGGCCAGGTTGAAATAGTAAGGTATGCCGAAAGACATGCCCCGGCCGGTGTTGGACGTTCCGATAGTCGGATATAAAAAGCCGCTCTTGCGACGGTCGTCAATAGGAAAGCGCAAGTAGGGGAAATACATCACAGGGACATCTTTGATCCGCAGCGTCATGTGTTTAGCCGCGCCCTCGCCCTGCTCACGATCCAGAATGATCTCACTGGCGGCGATGGACCAGTCATTATGCGTCGGGTCACAGGTGGTGTAGCTGCCGTCTTCGATGCGCACCAACTGGGCGTCGGCGCTGCTTATCCGTTCAGCGTCGCCACGGGCGTGTCGTTGGTGTATCAGGTAACTGGCGTCGGACAGGCTGAAATCCTTGGTGTCCAGGTTATAACGAGCCGTGTCGCCGTGTAGAAGCAGTCCCGGGGCCCTGGCGGCCTTTAGCCCTTGCAGATCCACCACATTTGTCTGGCGATCCAGCTCAACCTGGTCCGCTTCCAGCCACCAGGCGCCTTGCTGCGCTTTGACATTGCCTTGCAGGCGCATGGCGGATTCACTGGGAGAAACCAACGTGTCGGAACGAGCCCGTAGCGCCTCGTTATCAGGAGTTGAGGTAGTAGAAGGAGCATTGACGAAGCCATATTCCGGCTCGACATAGGTTCCTCTGCATTGAGGCTCCAATGTCGTCATTTGCTGCGGGGTCAGGAATTCGCGCATTCGCCAGTCCAGCATGGCGGCGGACTGTGGCTCGGAATCCGCACGCGAGGACCCTGTCGAAGCCACACCGACCACTCCGGCGAGCATGTAACAATAGCCGGCGCGCAGACGCTTCCGCCCTTCCTTCATAAAACCCCTTGATTCATTTTTAGAAATGCCCGCCACCCAACGAACTCCCCCGATGACGGCAGCTGTAATTTGGAACCGGACATGATAGCGGCGCAGACAACGTCAGTACAGCCGCAATATTCGGAGAACCGGCGAGGACCGCGGCGTCCGGCAAAACCTTAAAGATAGCATCCGGATGCATTGTGTTATGCTAATTTCTAAGCAACAGACAAAAACAAACAACCATACGTTCAGGGGGCGCTGTGTCTCAAACTTCCCAAACCGCAGGATTAGTGTTAACCGGCGGTGGAGCGCGAGCAGCTTATCAGGTAGGGGTATTGAAAGCCATTTCCGATCAGTTACCGGATCTTCATTATCCGTTTCCGATCATTTGCGGCGCCTCCGCCGGCGGTATTAACGCAGTCGGCCTGGCCAGTAGCGGCGATATTTTCCGACATAGCGTCGAACGCCTGGACAGCCTGTGGAGCGAACTGCGTACTGAACAGGTATATCGCTCCGACTTCTGGGGCATGGCCAAACGCATGGGTCACTTCGTAAAGTCGTTTCTAAGCGGCGATGATAAAGAAATCCCCGCCTCCATGCTGGATAACGCCCCATTACGAGACTTCCTGGTCACGCATACTGATTTCACCCGCCTGCGGGAAGCTATCGCCAGTCCGGAAGGCATTCGCGCCGTTTGCCTCACCGCCTGCGGCTATCGCAGCGGCCAAAGCGTCAGCTTTTTCGAGGCTTCGCCTGACGTTCAGGGGTGGCACTTGGGGCAGCGGGTCGGCGTGCGTTGTGAGCTGGAAGTCGATCACCTGCTGGCGTCAGCGGCCATCCCGACGATTTTTCCTCCCGTACGAATCAACCGGGAGTATTTCGGCGACGGCGTTGTCCGCAATATGGCGCCGCTCAGTCCGGCCGTGCATCTCGGGTGCGACCGCATACTGGTCATTGGCGTCAGCGCTAATCGGGTCTGCGCCCCTGTGCGCCGCACAAGCGGCAAGTACCCCTCTTTGGCGCAGATCATGGAACATATGCTGAACGGCGCATTCATTGACACCATGGAGAATGACATCGACCGCGCCCTTATTATTAATCAGCTGTTGAAACTGGTCCCGGAGGAAAGCTTACGCGAGGCTGGCATCAGCATGCGTCCTTTGGAGATGCTGGTGATTTCCCCGAGCCAGCCCATTGATGAGATCGCCGCTCGTCATGCAGGGGAGCTACCCAAAGCCGTAAGGCAGTTTCTGGGTCAAGGCAAGCCCAATCAGGAAGGCGGCGCCAGTCTGGCCAGTTATCTGCTGTTTGAAGGCCCCTTTATGCGGGACCTGATAAAATTGGGCTATCAGGACGCCCAGGCTCATGCACGACAGATTGAGAATTTTTTCAGCCAGTAGGCGCAGCCAGTTGCAGCCGGTCGGAAAAGCGGCATAATCAGGGGCCTTTGGCCTGCATGCCCGGTAGCAGTTGTACATCTTTAGAGCTCAAGAGATTCCATGACCCAACGTCCTGATTTAATCCGCCACTGGCTCGCCGCGTATTTCGGCGATGACCAGTTCGACGTCAGCTTTTTATCCGGCGACGCCAGTTTCAGACGTTATTTTCGCGTCACCCGCGAACAACGCGTGTTTGTATTGATGGACGCCCCTCCGGCTCAGGAAGATTGCCGTCCTTTTATCGCCATCGCCCGCAGTTGGCGCGCAAGAGGCATCCGGGTTCCTGAAATTTATGCAGAAAACCTCGAAGACGGCTTTCTATTATTAGAGGATTTTGGCGATCGCCTGTTCGGGAACGCCATCGCCAACGCGCCGGAGTTACAGGTGGACACACTGTATCGGCAGGCGATTGACGCGTTGCTTCCCATTCAGAAAGCCGCGGACATACAGGGCTACGCGCTGCCTTCTTATGATGAAACCATGCTGCGCTTTGAGATGAGCATCTTCCGCGAGTGGCTGCTGGAGAAAAAGCTGGGCTTCAACCTTGACGCTACCGAAACGGAATACCTGGACCACTGCATGAACCGCCTGGTGGAAAGCGCCCTGGAGCAGCCGCGGGTGGTCACTCACCGCGACTACCACTCCCGCAACCTGCTCATTCCTGACCAAGGCGATCTGGGCGTCATCGATTTTCAGGGCGCGGTCAAAGGGCCACTGGCCTATGACTTGGCATCACTGCTGAGAGACTGCTACGTAAAATGGCCCTGTGAAAAAGTGGAAGCCTGGAGCCGTTACTATTATGAACAGGTAGATCCCGTCCTCTTAAACGGAGCGGACTTCGCCACATTCACCCGTTGGTTCGACTGGATCGGCGTACAGCGTCACCTGAAAGCCGCCGGTTTATTCGCGCGCCTGTCGCTTCGGGACGGAAAACACGGCTATCTGGCCGATATCCCGCGCACGCTCAACTACATTATTGAAGTAGCGAGCAAATACGATGAGTTCACCGAAATAAACGAATGGATACAGGAACGTCTGGTTCCCGCTGTCAGACTACTGGAAAGCAACCCGGAGGTTGTCCTATGCGCGCAATGATTCTAGCCGCAGGTCTCGGAACGCGCATGCGGCCATTGACCGAAAATCTACCTAAGCCGCTTTTACAGGCGGGAGATAAGTCCCTGATCGAACATATTATCGATGCGCTGAAGCGCGCCGGCGTCACCGAGCTGGTTATCAATCACGCTTGGCACGGAGATAAACTTGAGCAGTTTCTGGGTGACGGATCGGGATTTGGGGTAAGCATTCACTACTCCCCGGAAGGCTCGCCATTGGAGACCGCCGGCGGTATAAAGAAAGCCTTGCCGCTATTGGACGATGGCGCGGACAGTCCATTCGTGGTGGTGAATGGCGACATTTGGAGCAACTACAATTTCTCCGGCTTGGTTAATCGCCCACTTTCAAGCGAAGACCTTGCCCATCTGGTGCTGGTGGATAACCCCTCCCACAACCAAACCGGCGACTTCCAGCTGGGCGATGGCGAGCGAGTTCTTCCCCGCGGACCAAGCAAACTGACCTTTTCAGGCATAGGCGTATACCGCCCCAGCCTGTTCACCGGCGTACCCAATGGCGTTTATCCATTGGCTCCCGTTCTGCGGGCGGCGATCACCAAAGGCAAAGTCAGCGGCGAGCGTTTCAATGGACTATGGTTTGATATCGGCACGCCGGATCGTTTGCAGTGGCTGGATGAACAGTTGACGAAAGCCGCCTTTTGATCGCATTCTGCACAAGCACTTTTTAAGAGTTCATTCAGGCGCAGCTGTAAACGCCATGGCCGCAATCACGCACAGGAGCGCACGATGTGGTGGGGTAAGTTTTTCGGCAGTGTAATGGGATTCATGTCCGGCGGTCCTTTCGGCGCCGCCTTCGGCATCTGGCTGGGCGACAAATTTGACCAGACCATGCAACCTTTCACCCCGGGATGGCGCTTCAGTTTCAATCATCACGACAGCGCCCGCACCCTGAACAGCCTGTTCCGCATACTGGGGGGAATCAGCCGCTCGATGGAAGCGCATAAAGACGACGCGCAAACTGTTCTGGCAGCCCGCGCCATGAGTCTCGCCCACTTTCTTGACCTGGACGCAACGCGTCAAAAACGCAGCCGCGAAGCTTTTTTCAGAGGCGCCGCCAGAGATTTCGATTTGGCGACGGAAGCTCGCGCGTTTCGCCAGGCGAATCGCTTCCATCCCTATAACATCGCCTTGCTGCTGAACCTGTCCATTCAAGTGGCGATCTCGGAGGGCGATCCGGGCCCGGCCACACGCAACGCTCTGGAAACGCTGCGACAGGGTCTGGGAATCAGCCACAGTGAGTTCGAGTTCATCTTTCAGGAAATCCTCAAGGCGCGTCATCAGCAAGGCCATTCACAAAAGCATAGCCTCAGCGATGCTTATCGCATTCTTGGAATCAGCGAAAACGCCAACGCACAGCAGATCAAACAAGCCTATCGCCGCCTGATGAATCAGTTCCATCCCGATAAACTCACGGCGCGCGGGGCGCCGATTAATGAAGTGGAACGCGCCAAAGTAACGGCGCAACAGATTCAGCAGGCCTACGCCCAAATCAAAAGCGCGCTCAAAGCCGTTTAGTCTGCTTCTTCATGCCTGGCGCATGAAAAGTCAGCCAACTTTCCACCTTTCGCGTCACCTGTCCATTCTCAGACGAGGGAATCAGGCTCAGCCCACTCATTCCCTCGACTCGATAGCCTTCCATGCCGTTGCGGCGTGCGAAATCCCGTCGCTGCATGGCGTTCCGGCTTTGCAGGTCCAGAGCGGAGTCATACAGATCAAGCACTTGCAACGAGAAAAAGCCCTGCGCTTTTTCTTTAATTTCGTCCAGCAGCCCCTCACTGACCTCCGCATTGATCCATACCATGGATAGTCCTGAAGCCATGCTTTGCGGATTCGCCAGAACATAGCGCAGCATAGCGTCAACACCGCTGCCAACGCCGAGCAGCACCTTGTTTTCCTGCCCGAACGCACTCAGCTGCTGCATGCCCAACTCGATCCTTTCAGTATTTCCAACAGTCGCTTCCACAGGCTTCTCTGCAGTCTCTTCGACCGTATCCCCTTCCCCGCTGACATCAATATCCACACCTTCAACCGCCTGCTGCTGTTCGAGCTGTTCGGTCGCTTCATTGGTCTCCGCCAGTTGCTCCGGCGTTAACGTTTCCAACTGGCGTGTACTGCTTTTCTCCGGGGCGTTATCTGCCGCAGGCTTCTTCGGCGCATAGGGAAACTCTTTATCGCTCGCTGACAGCAAAACGCGCTTTGGCGTTTTAGCCTCTGCCGGAGGAGTAAGCGCAATAGACAGCGTGTGCCAGCCTTCATCCGGCAACTCATTTCGCAGCGAGTGGATAAACTGCGGCCAGTCAGGATGCTGTCCGCGATCATGCAGCAACATAACCGCACCTTGTTGCTCCGCCACATTCGCAGGTCGGTATAAGGCCAGCATGGCGCTGGCGTCGCCCTGTTTGCCGTTGAGCCATAACACTTGACTGCCCGGAAGACTCTTCGCCAGGGAAAGCAGCATATTTACCTGTGGATTCGGCGCCGAGTCTCTCTGGTTCGTTACAGGCGCAGATTTCTTTTCCGCACCAGCCTTTTCCTCCGCATACGCGGGAACATGGCCAAAGACCAAACACCCCAAAATAATTCCGGCGAGCATTTTCGTCATAAAACAGCGCCCATACGCTTGCTGCACATTTCGACCAGCGCTTTGCGCCGACCTGTGTTTTGAAAGCATAGCACGATACAATACCCCGCATTTCAAGCGACCGCGACCGGACGCCAATGCGGCGACGGCGCCTCAATCTTACCGGAGACTTTTCCCATGGCTGATCCATTGATCGCTCCTTCGATTTTGTCCGCAGACTTCGCCAGATTAGGCGAGGAAGTTGTCAACGTGCTGGAAGCGGGAGCGGACATCGTGCATTTCGATGTCATGGACAATCACTATGTGCCGAATCTCACCATTGGCCCAATGGTGTGTTCAGCCTTGAGGAAACATGGCGTGACAGCCCCTATCGACGTGCATCTGATGGTCAAGCCGGTTGACGCGATGATCGCTTCCTTCATTGAAGCCGGCGCGACCTATATTACCTTTCATCCGGAAGCCTCCGAACACATTGACCGCTCCCTGCAACTGATTCGTGATGGCGGCTGTAAAGCCGGCCTGGTGTTCAACCCCGCCTCGCCCTTGCATTATATGGATTATGTAATGGATAAGTTGGATATGGTGCTATTAATGTCCGTCAACCCCGGCTTCGGCGGACAGGCTTTCATCCCCGCGACCCTGAACAAATTGCGTGAGGCGCGCGCAAAAATCGACGCCAGCGGCTTACCAATTCGCCTGGAAATCGATGGCGGCGTGAAAGTGGACAACATCCGCGAAATCGCGGCCGCTGGGGCAGATACCTTTGTCGCTGGCTCCGCCATCTTCAATACCGACGACTACGCCGCGACCATCGCCAAAATGCGCGACCAGATTGCTTTGGCGCAGTCCGTTTAAACCAGTAGCGACAAGGAAATAACGGAAGCATGCCAGACCTTTTGATCCCCAGTTATGAAAACGGCCTGCCACAATTGGCGTTATTCGATCTGGACGGCACGCTGATTGACTCAGCGCCTGATTTGGCGGATGCGGTAGATTTCATGTTGCTGGAATCCGGTTTCAGCGCAGCGGGAGAAGCGTTAGTGCGGGAATGGGTGGGCAATGGTGCGCCGATGCTGATCAAACGGGCATTGGCGCACGCATTGGAGCTGGAAGAGCCACAACAGGTTGCAGAGGCGCAATTCCAGAGTGCGGCGTCGATCTTCTATGATCGCTATGACGAATACTGCTGCGTGCGCACCCGCATTTATCCTGGCGCGGAAGAGTTGTTGCAACATTGGCGCGATCAAGGCGTTGCGATGGGGATTGTCACCAACAAGCCCGCCCGCTTCACTCAACCGATACTGCAGGCCCTCAAACTGGAGCAGTACTTCGCCATCAGTTTGTCCGGCGACTCCCTGCCCGTCAAAAAGCCAGACCCAACCCCACTCTTGCATGCATGCGAAGCCTTACAGGCGCAGCCAGGCTCTACGTTGATGATTGGCGACTCCATCAATGATGTACTGGCCGCCCGTCACGCGAATATGAAAATCGCCTGCGTCACTTACGGCTACAACCACGGCGAAGACATCCGCGACGCCAATCCGGATTGGGTCATGGACTCGCTCATTGAGTTGAAGTAACTCAAACCAAGATTCATCAGAAAAACAAAGGCCGTCCCTGCAGCAATAGCAGAAGACGGCCTTTTTTATTTGCAGTTAGCAGAGAGAAACAGGCGCTAAGACGCCTGCTTCAAACGAGATAGATCAGGAAGGTTGCCAAGCCGCAGCTATCGCCGCGTTCACCTGACTGCGCTCTTCGTCAGTCAACGTAATCTCTCCACCTGATGGCGCGCCGAAAGCGGCCATGGCGTTGACTAGCGCCTCCACTTTGGAGTGGTCAAGCATGGCGTCCTGGGTGTGGATTTCTTCGATTTGGTAATAGCTATTTGCGTACCAATTATTGATACGAACGCTATCACCGGAAGAGCCGAGTAGTTGAATATCAAGGGCATTACCATTGCGAGTGAGCCAAAGGTTTTCAGCTTCGATTCCCTCTCCAAGGTTAAGACGGTTTGTCAAACTGTGATCGTCATCGTAGTTATGGATCTGATCCTGGCCGTCGCCCAGGTTGAACTCAAAGACGTCCGCGCCACGCTCTCCATTCAGCACGTCATTGCCTGCGCCGCCGTGCAGAATGTCCGCGCCCATGCCGCCCACCAGCACGTCATCGCCCGCGCCGCCCAGCAACACGTCGTCGCCCTCTTTTCCTTCCAAACGGTCGTTTCCTTCCCCGCCTTCCAGACGGTCGTCACCCAAGCCGCCATTCAGCGTGTCGTCGCCCGCGCCGCCCAGCAGCTCGTCATCTCCGCCTTCGCCTATCAGGATGTCGTTCCCGCCCAACCCTTCCATGCGATTACGCTCGTTCGTCCCATACGCCACGTCATTCCCTTCCGTCAGACCCGCGATCTTCACTTCGCTCTGCTCTTTCAACAGGTCCTGCAGCAGCATCGCCGTTCCTTCGATCTCGATCTCTTCAACCTGATACTCAACTCGACGGGAGTAGTGGTTCTTCATCGTCACCTGCTCGCCGCCGGTTCCTATCGTGATCACCAGGTCCTCGCCATGACGCGTAAAGCTCAGGTCCTCTTTCTTGATCCCCGCGCCTAACTTCAGGCGGTTCACCAGACTGTGATCGTCGTCATAGTTGTGGATCAGGTCCTGACCGTCGCCCAGGTTGAACTCAAAGACGTCCGCGCCCCGCTCTCCGTTCAGCACGTCATTGCCTGCGCCGCCGTGCAACACGTCCGCGCCCATGCCGCCCACCAGCACGTCATCGCCCGCGCCGCCCAGCAATACGTCGTCGCCCTCTTTTCCTTCCAAACGGTCGTTTCCTTCCCCGCCTTCCAGACGGTCGTCACCCAAGCCGCCATTCAGCGTGTCGTCGCCCGCGCCGCCCAGCAGCTCGTCATCTCCGCCTTCGCCTATCAGGATGTCGTTCCCGCCCAACCCTTCCATGCGATTACGCTCGTTCGTCCCATACGCCACGTCATTCCCTTCCGTCAGACCCGCAATCTTCACTTCGCTCTGCTCTTTCAACAGATCCTGCAGCAGCATCGCCGTTCCTGCGATCTCGATCTCTTCAACCTGATACTCAACTCGACGGGAGTAGTGGCTCTTCATCGTCACCTGCTCGCCGCCGGTTCCGATCGTTATCACCAGATCCTCGCCATGGCGCGCAAAGCTCAGGTCCTCTTTCTTGATCCCCGCGCCTAACTTCAGGCGATTCACCAAACTATGGTCATCGTCATAGTTGTGAATCAGGTCCTGGCCATCGCCCAAGTTGAACTCAAAGACGTCCGCGCCACGCTCTCCGTTCAGCACGTCATTGCCTGCGCCGCCGTGCAACACGTCCGCGCCCATGCCGCCCACCAGCACGTCATCGCCCGCGCCGCCCAACAGCACGTCATCGCCGTTGCCGCCTTCCAAGCGGTCGTTTCCTTCTCCGCCTTCCAGACGGTCGTCGCCCAACTCGCCTTTCAGCGTGTCGTCGCCCGCGCCCCCTAGCAGCTCGTCATCACCGCCCTGGGCCATCAGGATGTCATTCCCGCCCAAGCCTTCCATGCGATTGCGCTCGTGCGTTCCATACACCGTGTCATTCCCTTCCGTCAGGCCCGCAATCTTCACTTCGCTCTGTTCTTTCAACAGATCCTGCAGCAGCATCGCCGTTCCTGCGATCTCGATCTCTTCAACCTGATACTCAACCCGACTGGAGTAGTGGTTCTTCATCCTCACCTGCTCGCCGCCGGTTCCTATCGTGATCACCAGGTCCTCGCCATGACGCGTAAAGCTCAGGTCCTCTTTCTTGATCCCCGCGCCTAACTTCAGGCGGTTCACCAGACTGTGATCATCGTCATAGTTGTGGATCAGGTCCTGACCGTCGCCCAGGTTGAACTCAAAGACGTCCGCGCCCCGCTCTCCGTTCAGCACGTCATTGCCTGCGCCGCCGTGCAACACGTCCGCGCCCAAGCCGCCCACCAGCATGTCGTCGCCGTCGCCGCCCAACAGCACGTCATCGCCGTTGCCGCCTTCCAAGCGGTCATTGCCAGCTAAGCCGATTAAAATGTTAAAACCAGAATCGCCTTTTTCTGTGGTATCTGCATCGGATAAGTTGGAGATATCGCCGCTAAATCTATTGATATGCTGAACTAGTTCATCAAACGCCGCATCGCCATTAAGGCTCCGCAAGCGCTCAAGTTGAGATTCAAGTATGGCGACGCCATTGCGCCATCCAGCTTTAAAAAGCCTTTCTCCATTAAAGTGAAATAATTCAGCAACGTCATAAGTAGTGTTTAATAAATCAACACCTTCTTTCTGCTTTATAAATTCTTCTAGGCCACTAAAGTCTACACCTAGTTCACCATGCTCATTGATGTTAAGTTGCAATTTATCCAGATAAGGCTTAAGGCGAGTCTGATTAGCCAATGAGGAATATATCGAAGATGATAAAAGCTGATATGATTTATCTATAAAGCCTATTTGCTGTTCACTAAAACCAAAGGCTTTTTGCGTAATAATAACAGGCCCAAAAGCCAGGCCCATTTTATATCGGCGTCCAGTACTTCCAACACTAAGTTGCACATCAGAGATTCCTTTCTTTTGATCTTCTTCAAATCCGAATTCGAAAAAGTTTTCACCATTAAATACTTCCAGAACTCGAATCTTAGCCAGAGTGTTTAGCTGAGCATCAGCTGCATAGTCTCCGACTTTTAAGCCATATCCGGGGACTGTATCGAGGTAATTAGGCCGATCCGATGCGCCTCCAGAGCTGCTATTGCTATCCTTATCAACAATCCATACATCTGCAGTAATTGTCGACTCAGGACTCGATATTCTAAACTCAACATCCCGAATTCCCATCTTGGCGTCAGCGATGCGCTCCAACCAGTCATCGAAGTCGGCGCTATCCGCCCATACATCAATCAGCTTATCCAGCAGCCCGAGTTGCGCATCTCTAGTCGATGCATTTGCATATTCAGTTAACACTTCCGCCAGGTCTGAATTTAATGTCGCAGCCTCAATCAGGTCGCGCACGGCGCCTGATCCCGCCATATCAGGCAACCCTTGAAGGGCTTCAGGGATCGCAATCGTGTCCGTGAATTCTCTATAAAAATTATTCGATGACAAGTTTAAGCTTTCCGCCGCTCCCGTTTCCCCAGTTGTTCCGTCAGACTTCGTAAATTGACCTTGCGCTATTGACTGGTTGCCATTTCCAACATTAATGGTCCCTTCCTTATGGGATGTACCAATTGCAGTGATACCCAAATCTGACAGTTTGAAAAGTTCATTGACCTGACTTTCGCCGTCCTGATTCAAATCTCTCCATACACGAAGATCCCCAAACTGGGCGTCACTTGCATTAACAACACCGTCACCGTTGCTATCCATATCAGCCAACGCCTCAAAGCCGTTCTTGGCTTTATCTCCATTAGCCTTGATGGTGTTACCTCCAAACAACTCGGAGCCATTATCCACAACGCCATTGCCGTTACGATCAAGAACTAATATGCCATCATCGGACTTAATCCAGCCTGACGCATTCTTAATGCCATCGCCATCATGATCGAAAAGGACAGAGCCATCCGCTGGAGTTGTTTCTATACCATCGCCGTCTAAATCCAATATCAAGGGATCTTTTCGTGGTACCCAATTTAAAGCGTCTTGGAAAAATTCGCCTACTGCATCAGCCACACTTCCAGTTAATTCAGCAAAGAAATTATTTAGCGCTTCATTATCTACCAACACATCCCAGGCGGCTTCAACTCCCTTTGATATCAGATAACCAGCAACCACACCAGCCAGTACTCCTGCTATTACAACTCCACCAGTTGCTGCACCACCCAATAGCCAAACCGCAGTAGCACCACCTAATTCACCGCCGAGTATTCCTGCAACAGCTCCAAACGTAGTTCTGAGCCCTTCAGCAGTCCCTCCTGTTGCTGAAGCCACAAAAATATCAGCAAGAGCAGCTCCTCCTCCAACAATATTACCTACTATACGTGCTGTCTTGTTCCAAAACTCAGCAGAACTTCTCTCTGTTTTATAGTAAGTAGATAGATCGTTAGTCATTGAGCTTAATCTTTCCATTGTTGCCAGCTTATGCTGGTCTATAACACTGGATGGATCCATCTTTTGAGCAAAATCACTAGCTCTTTTTAATCAGTCTTGTGCCGCCTGAGCATAATTTTCAGGTTTAGTGCCCAACTCCTTGAGATAATTAGCTGTATGGTCTACTAATTCGCCAAGAGCCTCGCATGTTACATAAGCCTCCAACCCATAATAATCCCATTCATCAGGGTTCGCAGCCAACTCGAGCGCTCTATTTAAGTACTCATTTACTTTATCAGCATATATTTCCGACACCAACCATTACTCCTTTCTCAAAAACGTATATATCAGCACTACAATAAAGCTTAAAAAAAGTGTTAAGGTTACCCACACACTTCCTAAAACCATCAGAAATCCAAACATAGAAGTGTTTGCACAATGCCTTCTACAACTAGCTGGATCAACGCCTAAAAACTGAGTTGCTAGCACCAATAAAATTGTCATTACAACTATAACAGGTATAAATTTACGCCCCTCGCTAGACTTCGCCATTTCCAAAACCCTTTTTCTTTGCCATATATTTCCCCAAAAAAAACATACAAAAGCTACTGGAGACCATACATATAAGAGCAAATAAAACCCACTAACAGAACCATCAAAATTTTTACTCGCTTCGAACAGCTTAAGCATTGGCATTAATTCATAAAAAAAAGAGTTTATAACTTTAAAAAAATAATAATCAGAAACATCAACCCCTCCTTTTAACAGAAAGTATCCAAAAGCCAATGGAGATATAAACAACCACCCTAAAATCCTTGAAAAAAAGTTTGCTTTGCCATTCTCAACGCTCATATAAAAAACCCAAAACTATATAGCCACACTAAAACATAAATGAATACAAACAGCCAAACCTAAAATCCATGCCTCAACTATGAGATAAAAATTATCTTTCATTTTTATTAACCTCTTACACAGACAGTTGTCTTTTTGAACCATCACCCACGCCTTCATTAATTTTTAGGGAAACTACCCAAACTTAGGCTTTACTCTTCTACAGGAGCTAGTATTTACGAAATTAATAAACTCTCACCTCTCCCCCAAACTCTCCTGCTTATACCGCAGCAATGGCGACAGGAAGTATTCAATTAATCGTCTTTGACCGGTTTTTATTTCACTGGTGACGGACATGCCGGGGCTTAGCCGGACGTATTTGTTTTCCACCGTCAGTCCATCTTGTTTGAGTTTGAGTCTGGCTTTGTAAACCAAGCCGAGGTTTTCGTCCTGAATGGCGTCGTCGGACAGGTCGACGAGTTCCGCGTCGATGATTCCATACTTGGTGAAGTTGAAGGTATCTACCTTCACTTCTGCGAAGTGTCCTTCCTGAACGAAGCCGATGTCTTTGTTGAGCACCAGCGCTTCCACTTCCATTTCGCTGTGTTCTGGAACGATCAGCATCAGCTCCTGTGCAGGAGTAACGACGCCGCCGACGGTGTGCACCGCCAATTGCTGAACTGTTCCGTCGATGGGGGCGGTCAGGCGGGTTTGGCGGCTGCGTTGGTCCGCTTTGATACGCTCTTCCTGCAACGAGGCGGCGCGGGTGTCCGCTTCCCGCCATTGCGCCAGTGTATTTTTATACTGTTCATGCAACAGGGTTTCTTGCTGAGCTTCATTGGCGGCGAGAGATGCTCCAAGCTGCTTCAAACGCGCTTGTTGCACCGCCAGATCCTGTTCGACTTCAATCAGCTCCTGCTTGAGCTCCAGATACTGAACACGGGAGCCAAGCTTGCGATTTTGCATGACGTCCAGCGCATTCACCCGCTCTCGCAATACTTCCATGATCCGGCTTTGCTTGGTGATTTCAGCAACGGTCATCTCATGCTCCGCATTGAGACGCGCCGCTTCACGCTTCAACGCGTTCAATCGAGCGGTGAATTCTGCTGCCTCCTGCTGCAACAGGTTGCGATGTTGTTGCTGCAGACTGGCCGGGAGCGCATCATTCTCCGGCATGACCGGAGAGCCTGCACGCTCTTGCTGCAGCCAGTCAGCCATGGCTTTATAGCGTTGCGATTGCGCGGCGCTTTCCCGCCACTCTCCGTCCAATCGACGCAAGTCCGCTTCCGCCTGCGCGCCGTCCAAGGTAATCAACAAATCGCCCGCTTTCACTTGCTGACCATCGCTGACATGAATTTTAGAGATGACGGCAGTTTCCAGCGGCTGAATAGTTTTGACCCTTTCGCTGGGAATGACCTTACCCTGAGTAACGGCGACGATGTCTATCTTGCCAAAACAAGCCCATATCACTGCAATAGTGAACAACAATACGATCGCCCAGAGAATGGCTCTACCCAGCGGGGACGCGGGTGTTTGCTCAATTTCGATTGCTGCCGGCAGAAACTCCAGAATCTCTTGCTGGGATAAAACTTCTTTTTTCTTTGGTTGCGGTTGCGCCTGACTCATTGCGCGCCTCCCTTCTCAGCGTTGCCGATTACCGCATCCGCCGGAGCAGTCGTCTCCACTTTGCGTATTGCAGGGGTATGATTCTGATAGCTGTAGAGCTTGGTGTAGTAACCGCCCTGCTGCAGCAATTGATCGTGATTGCCGCTTTCCACGATTTCGCCCTTATCCACCACAATAATGCGATCCGCCTGACGAACGGTGGAAAGCCGGTGCGCAATAATGAACACCGTGCGCCCACGACACATATGCCGCATGTTCTCCTGAATAACCCGCTCGGATTCATAATCTAGGGCGCTGGTGGCTTCATCAAAAATCAGAATGCGCGGATTGCAGATCAACGCCCGAGCAATGGCGATGCGCTGACGCTGGCCTCCAGACAGAGACGCGCCCTGCTCGCCCACGATCGTGTCGTAACCTTGCGGCAGCTGCACGATAAATTCATGAGCGCCAGCCAGTTTCGCGGCCTGGATAACGCGCTCCATGGGTAAACTTGGGTCAACCAGGGCAATGTTGTCTTTCACCGACCGGTTAAACAGGCGGTTTTCCTGTAACACGACACCGACCTGACGGCGCAGCCAGGCGGGCTCCATTTGCGCCAGGTCCACGCCGTCCACCAGCACTCTGCCGGCTTCAGGCACATAGAGACGTTGGACCAGTTTGGTTAGCGTACTCTTCCCTGAGCCGGAGCGGCCGACAATGCCGATCACCTCTCCCGGTTTCACATCCAGGGACAGGTTACGGAGAATATGAGGCTGATCCGGGCTGTAGCGGAATGATACGTTCTCCAAGCTGACCTGCCCCTGAATCTGCTGGAGCGTCGTGCGATTCGGGTTATGTCCTGGCTCGGTCGGCGTATTGAGAATATCACCCAACCTTGCAATAGAGATTCCCGCCTGCTGGAAGTCCTGCCAGAGTTGCACGAGTTTCAGAATGGGACCGCTGACGCGCCCCGCGATCATGTTAAATGCGATGAGCTGGCCGATGCTCAACTCGTTTTGCATCACCAACGTCGCTCCAATCCACAGAATTAATACCGTTACGATTTTATTAATCAACTGCGCCGACTGGCTGGCGATATTGCCAAGGTTATTGGCCTTAAAAGAAGCCGCGACATACGCCGCCAGATTTTCTTCCCAGCGACGCTGCATCTGCGGCTCCACCGCCATGGCTTTAACGGTTTCCATGCCAGAAACGGATTCGGTGAGAAACGCTTGATTCTCAGCGCCGCGCTTGAACTTCTCGTCCAGACGATTGCGCAGGATTGGGGTGATATAGACGGACAGCGCCACATAGAAAGGTATCGAGCCCAGCACCACCCAGGTCAGTGTCGGGCTGTAAAAGTACATCACCACAAAAAAGACAATGGTGAAGAACAGGTCGATCACCAAGGTTAACGCCGAGCTGGTGATAAAGTTGCGGATCGTATCCAGTTCCCGCACTCGGGCTACGGTATTGCCTACCTGGCGCATCAGGAAGTAGGAAATCGGCAGATGAATCAGGTGGTGATACAGCTTAGAGCCAAGCGTCACATCGACCCGGTTGGTGGTATGACTGAACACATAGTTCCGCAGACCGTTCAACACCACATCAAATATAGAGAGGACAATCAGACCAAAAGCAAGCACATCCAGTGTGGTTAAGCCCTTATGCACCAATACTTTATCGATGATCACCTGGAAAAACAGCGGCGTAATCAATGCGAAAAGCTGAATGAAAAACGAGGCGATGATGACATCCCGCAACAGGGATTTATATTTGAGAATAGCGGGAATAAACCAACTGATATCGAACTTCCCGCTCATGCCCGGCAACACTGAACGTTTTGTAATGAGAATCAGGCGACCTGACCAGCGTTCCATAAACTCTTCTTTGGATAAAGTCTGCGGTCCCTGACCCGCCGGGTCCTGAATCAGAACTTTGTCTTCCGCTGCGCGCGCGAGCACAACATAGTGTCCGTCTTGCGTCGCAGCTATCGCAGGCAAAGCGATATGCGCCAGTTTCTCCCAGGAAGAAGTAAAGGCTTTGGCTTTCAGTTTGAGATGTCGGGAAGCACGGATAAGCGCCTGTTCAGTAAAGGCGTTTTCGTGAGTACCGAAGTGGTGTTGAATCTGGGCGGGATCGGCGGCGACCTGGTGAAACCGGGCCAACATCACCAACGCAGCGAGGCCGGTATCCAACCTCCCTGTGGAATTTGTTTCAGACATCCTGACTACCATGAAAACTAACGGTGGGTGAGCGGGGGGCGGATTATATTTTGATCACCCGCCTCTATCAACTAGAAAAATAACAAACTGCAACGACGTTCCCGTCGCCGGTGTCCGTGCTACAAGGCGAAGAAATTATGTCAAAGTAAAACGACAGGTGTTGACGAAATAAAAGAAAGGCATGCTCAAAAAAGCCTGACGGAAGCAGGCGCGGTTAATGCACCGCGCTGTGGTTTTCTTCTTTTTCGCCGCCAAGATCAAGGTCCCAAGGCAGCCTCACCCAATAGCTGTCGGGACTGACTGTCTGGCGTCGCAGCAAATTGAAAAACTTTGTCATATGCTCATCGCTGGCGTCGGATTGCCAGTACATACGACCAACAACGTAACCCAGGCCCATTTGGCGCCAGCTATGATACATACCCTGCACCGCTCGCGCCGCATGCAGGATGCGCTCCCAGGCTTCCTCTTCGGTCAGCATACCCACCAGATACCCCCAACGGCACAGGGAGATGTAACGCCCGATATCCCAGGAGGCGATACCGGGTTCTCCCAGCGCGTTGGAATAGCGACGAATGATTTTCATATTGGCGCGCAACTCTTCATCTTCATTCGCTTCCCAGGCCGCCTGATACTGCTCTGAGTCCAGTTGCATGACCTGCTCGCGCAGCTTGTTAAACCCTGCCCGGTGTCCACCTTCCAATAACCAATCCAGAGTTTCCAGCAAACTCTCCCTGTCCGTCACCGACCACCAGTCTTTAAGTCCTTCTTTCCAGGACTGAATACTCTCCGGCGTAGTAACTTCGCTACCTAACAGGTCATGCCGGGCGCGATTAAACTCAGTGAGAATAGCGGGAACCGCCAACGCCCACAGCTGGCTATCCGACAAAGGCTTTGGTTTACGAGTGGAAACCGCCAATTCAGCAGGACTGCAAGGAGATGGGTTGGTGAAAGCGCGCCAGCTTCCATCTTTCTGGTGAGCCCAAAGCGATTCAATAGGCCCCAGAAAACGCTCCACGCCTTGAGGCGTCAGCCCCGCCAAGGTCCAGGCCCATTGTTGCATATCCGTTGACGGCCATTCCTCTTCACCTGCGTCGCGGCGGGTTCGAAGGTGTTCCGCCACAGTTTCAATATCGCAGTGCGTCCACAGGATGCAGCCCATGAGGGCGTCGTTACCGAGCCACTCCTGAAACAGAGCGCCGTCCACTCGCAGAGGCAACAAGTAGTACTGTCCTTTTTCCAGATTGTACTGCCAGCGAATCGTGTGCAGGCCCAGCGATATTTGCCCCACACGGTGATAGGGAACCTCTTCCGCCGGGCTCACCAGCCAGTAGGGCTGCCACACTGGATCGTCCACGACACGCTGGATGACGGCTTCACTGATTTCGTTACGACTAATCATTGCAGCGTTCCTTTGTACTGTTGCGACATCGCCCGCCAGGTATCGTCGGAGAGGGCTTCAAACATCTGGTTAAGGTTAAACTCATAGACTTGACCACGCTCCCGCGCCTGATGAAATTCGGCTAATTGCAGCATGTAGGGGTAGCGAAAAGGACTGCCCTCCGCCAGTTGTTGAAACAGGGTCAGCGCCTGATAAAAAATCGTCATGCCTTCGTCTTCCGGCAAATCGCCGGCATGGGCCACCAACCGGGTTAATTGAGCGAACAGCGTATTCGCCACACCCGGAAAGTTCGTTACAGTCTGCTTCAGTTCGCCAACCTGGCCGTGCATGCTACCAAGCAATACAGGCAGGGCTTCATCCTCTGGCGCGAACAAGCGCTCTACGGCTTCCGTCAGCCAGGTTTCCGAGGCATCGCAACGGGCGGCGAGCTCAATTAATGTAGCAGGAGCGTCCTCCTGCATTTCTTCCTCACAGACCGTCTCTTCATTCGAATCTACAACGGACGCTTCGACCGGCGTTGCTTGCGTCTCTTCTGGCTGAGAAGCCACCCATGTCTCTCCCCACTCCGCCCAGAAGTCCTTGAGCACATAAAGCAGACTGGAATTAACCGCCGGATGCTCCATTAAAGCCTGGGTCATGTTGGCGCAGGTTTGCGGATTTTGTTCCGCAAGCCAGCGCAGCGAGCGGGCCAACATATTTTCTATGTAGTAATGCATGTCCGAAGTGATATCCGGCAAAGTCGACAGGCGCCAGATAAGTTCTTCCGAGACATAACTTTCATCAAACGCTTTTTGCGTGGCGCGACTGAGGTAATTGCGCCAATGTGAGTTGTCTTCATCCAGATCTTTGAAACGCAGCAGATTCAGCGCTGCGCACATGAAGTAGATAGCGGCGTTGGGTCGCTCCGCAAGCAATGTCGCCAGGTAGTTATCCTCATCTTCACGCACCACTTTCTCCACAAACCATGCTGCGGAGATAGAGGGCTGCGGTGCGTAAAACAGATTGATCAGACTTTGCAGAAAGTAACCCTCATCGTGGAACATGTCCGTGATCCACTGAGCGCTGAGTTTACATGGCCGCTCTTCGCCATCCGGCGTGATCCGGTAGCGGTGCAGCGCCAGAGAGAGGTTGCGCGCCCATCGCGCAGCGCGACGGGTTAAAGTTGTAGATTCGTAGGTCAACGCCATCGTCAACAAGGTGCGTAACCCATGATAAGCACCAACTCCGCGACGATAAGCCTGGTATTCGAAGAACTGCGCCATCTTGCGATCAGTCTCATCATCTTCTTGCGTAATGGCGAATTCCACGATTTTTTCCACCAGCTTAGCGGAGTACTCGCCGCAATCCTCCCCGTCCAGAATCACCTCCAGGTTATCGGCGTTGATACTGACCGTCTCCAGAGCTTTTACCAGCGGTGAAATCGTTCCAGCCGGGGCTTGAAACATAAATCTGGCGATTTTTCTGCGATCATAGTCGCCATGACCTGATCGAGTAACCAGTTGCAATGCAAGTCGCTCCAGCAACATGTGTCTGGCGGGCGTTATCTGCATCCAGATACTGTCTTGAACACCGCCAAAGTTGGTGCGATCCAACCGCTCCAGCACCCAGTTCCACACCAGCATATCGTCCGCCCGGGAAATGAGTTCACAAAAGAGTGTGGCGAATAGATCCGCAGAGCCAAAGAAATGGCGCGCGAACTCTGGCCCCATCTCCAACTCAATCATGGAGCCGTTTTCTGGCGAACGATAGGTCATGCGCGTTCCCGCTGAGTCGCGCAATAGCTCGAAACAGGCGTTTGCATACAGTGGCGCTTTGGCGTTAAAACTCTGCTGCAAAATAAAGCGCAAACACAGAAAACCTTCATGGCCGTCCAGATTAATCTGCCCGCAAAGAATCTGTCCCAGGGCTTTACTATGTTGATCCAGCGTTCCGGCGCCAATCGCCTCCAGTATAAATTTACGCCAGGCCTCAATCATATTCAGCGGCATAGGCGTGCGGGAGGCGGCGTAAGCGATGGCCTCCAGATACTGCGGCAGTATCGGATACTCTCCCATCGCCTCCAGGGCGCAACGCTGAGCGCCTGCGTCGCCAACAGCCAGCATCGTGTACAGCCCATCCAACATCTGACTGCGCTGACAAATCGCCGCTATACGCGAGTCATCCCGCTTTTCCTGTGGCAGCGCCAGGAGTATCTGAATCGCGTATCGACGCGAGCGTTCCCCTACAGTCTCGTCTTCCAGTAGCCCCCAAAGGGATAGCGTTAGCGCCGCCGGCAAAGCCGAAAGTCTTTCCTCTATCAAACGCCACAACAGAAACTCACAGTGATCGCCGCGGCGGGACACATAAGCAGCCAGCGAGGCTGAGCCTTGGCGCGCCAATACGACAATTGCTTTGCATACAAGGGAGGACAGCGGCGAATTGAGGCATTCGGCAAGCACCGCCTCGTCCTCCAGCAACAAAGCGGCCGAGCAACGAAGGTCAGCCTCCGCAGACGTCAAGGCCTCGTTGACCAGGGAAATAACGCCTTCCTGCTCAGCTTGAGGCAGATTCAACTCGCAGAGTCTGGAAAGATGCAAAAGTGCGCAGGCCAGCCAGGGGCTTCCAGCGTCTGACTGCGACTTCCATAATCTGAACATAGCCTGCAGACATTCTTGTGCGCGCTCAGGTTGCTTTAGCGGCCCGGACTCAGCCAGACGTCCCTGCGCCCGCCAGTGACCAAGGACATTAAACGCCTCCGCCGCAATGACGCCGCCGACCTGCATAGCCGCCAACACTGCGTCAAACCAATGGCTTTCCAACTCTTCATTGATTTCAATTGTCGGGCAGCGCACCCACGCGATGAAAGCGAGAATTCGGGTAGAGGACAAGGGACTTGCAGCGGCGATTTCGGGAAGTCGTTCAATCTGATTTTCGAAAGGACCTTGCGGCCCCGACTTCATCAAGGCGGCCTGCTGATCATTCCAGGGCAAATGGCCAATCAGCTCATTTTCCAGATTGAAAACATGTTCCTTCAGCGTCAGATAACGCTGGCATAAGCGCAACTCGTCAATGCGATTCAGAGCCAGGGTGAGGTGCTGATTGTACAGGCTGTTGTAATGGTCGACACGATCCTGCGGCAGGCTCAGCAAACGCTCCCTTAATTGCAATTGATCCACTCCGGCCTGCTTCAACATACGAGCGACGCCGTAGTGCTCCGCATCTGTCATTTCAAAGCCGCATTGCCGACAGAACTTGCCCGGCGCCGTCAGCTTCGCGCACCAGCCGCAGCGCACATCGAAGCGCACAACTCCACCGCACTCCACACAACTGTCGCCAGCGCGCCAATCATTAGGCTGCTTCGCGTGGCATTGCTCGCAATACATTACATCCATTGGAAACACCTTACTGAATCATGACGCAACCCGTCTCACGTCAATCGATGATGCAAATAGATACGCAGCGCGCCGGCGCTGCGCAGAAAGCGGAATAGCCAGCGCTTAAGAGTGACCGCGCAGACTACGAATGCGCCCCCACAGGGTGTCTTTTTCATCTGCGGACAGATCACGCACCCGTTGCGCGATTTGGTCTTTGGCGACGCCTTCTCGCTTGAGCAATACCGCGATTTCAAAGTCCGCCACCGGTACGAACTCCGCGCCGCAGGAACGGCAGAAATTACCGGGACCGGACGCCGCACACCAATGGCAGGTGGCGAAACGTTCAACCTGACGTCCGCAGGAGACGCAAAGGTCGCCGCTTTTGTAGTCTTTAGGCTGGCGATGCTGACAATGGGCGCACTTCACGATGTCCGCGCTTTCAACAACAACGGAAGGATTTAAAACAGATGCGGAAGAAGTTGAAGAAGACGAGGTCGTAGAAGCCGCTTGAGGGCCAATCGCCCAAACCATGACTTCGGCGGCGACACTTTGTTCAAGGCCGGACAGTGCGGCCAGCGTGCCGGCGTCGCCAACGGTCTGGAAGTCCTGTTTGCTTTCTATCCCTGCGTCCACTAACGCCTGAATGTTGTCTTCGCTGAGGCCTTTCGCTTTCAGTATGTTCTGTTCAAGTTTGGAAAACGCCATAACTTCTCATCCGTTGTTCAAGGTAAAGGAGGGAATGTTTAGAAAGAGCATGTCTAAACTTAGCAGAGCCCAATCGTCAAACATAGGCTCTGTTTTTCATGTCGATACGCCCTGCGCATTTTTAGGCGATAGCACAGCCAAACCAAGCGGCGTTTTTACCCATAACCCGTCATCCGCCAGCGCGTTCCTGGGTCCCCGCCTCTTCCCATCGCCTTAGACACAATCCTTGCAGACAGGCCAAAGGCCCTTCCATGGCGCGCTTTTTCGGATACGCCAGACCAATTTCCAGCTCTAACTTAACATCGACCAGAGGGCGCAATACGATGTCCTTACGTTCGCGGGTTTCCGGCCAGTCCGGAGCCAGCGCGGCGCCCACTCCGGCGCTGACCAGGCCCAACGCATACTCGATTGTGCGGATATTCGCCCGTGTCAGAAAGCTGATTTTGCGATGTCGCAATTCCTGCTGCAGACTTTCCAGGGCGTCACATGGACTGCGATGAATAAAGGGCAGATTATCCAGCTCTTCCAATGACACTTGCTCCTGCAAGCTAAGCGAATGCCCCGCCGGCAACGCCAGCAGATAGCGGTCGAGCCAGATCGGCTGAAAGCGTTCGTCTTCCCGCAGATAAGCTGGCGTAATGATGCGGGCGTCGCAGGGCTCCTCAGGATTCACCAGACTCAGCTCAAGCGACTCCACTGACTGAATAAGCTCTTTCAACAAAAAACTCATGCGCTCCGCCCCCAAAGACCGCATCAGGCCAAGAGAGAAGGGCATCGGCTGGGGCTTGTTGCGAAACAGTTGCGAGATCGCTTGCGCCTCACTGGTGAGCTTCTTCGCCAGTGGATAAAGACGCTGCGCCGAGTCACTGGGATAAACGCCCTTGCTGTGACGGGAAAACAGCAGCGTATCCAGATGGCTTTCCAGATGCTGAATAGCAGCGGAGATAGAAGGCTGCGCCACATAACATCGCCTCGCAGCGGCGGAGATAGAGCCTAGTTCATACACCGCTATGAAGTACCGCAGTTCTCGTAAATCCATGGCTGACACTCAGGGCTTTGGTATAGGACTTAACTATATCACATGCATATAAATAATATTTCTACTTTACCAACAGCGCTCGTATGCTAGACCTAAAATGGCGCGCGTATGGCGCGAACCCAATTCAGGAAAAGGTGATCCAATGAGCGCAAGCAAACCCCAATTCGACTGGAGCGATCCGTTTCTGCTGGAGACCCAGCTGACCGACGACGAGCGCATGATCAGGGACACGGCGCGCAACTATGCGCAGGAAAAACTGATGTCTCGCATTCTTGAAGCCAATCGCAAAGAGATCTTCCACCGGGAAATCATGAATGAGCTGGGCGAATTGGGTCTGCTGGGGAGTACGCTGCCGGAAGAATATGGCTGCGCCGGCGCCAACTATGTCAGTTACGGGCTGGTGGCGCGCGAAGTTGAGCGTGTGGATAGCGGCTATCGTTCCGCCATGAGCGTGCAGTCCTCACTGGTGATGCATCCTATTTACGCTTACGGCAGCGAAGAGCAACGCAAGAAATACCTGCCCAAGCTGGCGTCCGGCGAATGGGTCGGCTGCTTCGGCCTGACTGAGCCCGATTCCGGCTCCGATCCCGGCAGCATGCGCACCCGCGCTGAGCGTGTCGCCGACGGTTACCTGCTGAAAGGAACCAAAATGTGGATCACCAACTCCCCTATCGCAGACGTCATGGTGGTGTGGGCGAAGCTGGATGGCGAGATCCGCGGCTTTATTCTGGAAAAAGGCATGAAAGGCCTGACCGCGCCGAAAATTGAAGGCAAGTTTTCCCTGCGCGCATCGATTACCGGCGAGATCGTAATGGACGACGTCTTCGTCCCTGAAGCCAATATGCTGCCAAACGCCTCCGGTCTGAAAGGTCCTTTCGGCTGCCTTAACAAAGCCCGTTACGGCATCGCCTGGGGCGCATTGGGCGCCGCGGAGTTCTGCTGGACCCAGGCGCGTCAGTACTGCCTCGACCGCAAACAGTTCGGCCGCCCGCTGGCGGCGAACCAACTGGTGCAATTGAAACTCGCCAACATGCAGACGGAAATCAGCATTGGTCTGCAGGGCTGTCTGCAGGCGGGTCGTCTGATGGATGAAGGCCGTTGCGCGCCGGAACTGATCTCACTGATCAAACGCAACTCTTGCGGCAAAGCCCTGGATATCGCCCGCATCGCCCGCGATATGCACGGCGGCAACGGCATCGCAGACGAATTCCACGTCATACGCCACGTATGCAACCTGGAAGCGGTGAACACTTACGAGGGCACCCACGATATCCACGCCCTGATTTTAGGCCGCGCGCAAACCGGCATTCAGGCATTCACCGGCGCTTAAGCGCCGGCTCCACGCCATCAAGATATAAACAGCTTTTCCGACAACTGAATCAGGCTGAGGTAGCTCTTCATGCAAAACCGGGCTGAAGTGGTGGAACAAAACTTTCTTCGTCGCGTCAGCACAGGGGATCTACCCGCCCCGCTGTCCGACACCTCCCCGCAACAGGCTGGCTTGAGTCCAGCGCAGGCGGCGGCGATATTCGAATCCCAGGCGCTGTCGCGCATTCTGGATCTGCACTCGCGCAAACTGCAGGCCCGGGGAGAAAGTTTTTACACCATCGGCAGCTCCGGACATGAAGGCAACGCCGCCATTGCTGCGGCGTTCCGGCACAACGACATGGCCTTTCTGCATTACCGGGACGCCGCCTTTATGATTCAACGCAGCAAACAGGTTCCTGGGCAGACCATCGCCTGGGATTTTTTGCTCAGCTTCGCGGCGTCTTCGGAAGACCCTATCGCCGGCGGTCGTCATAAGGTTTTGGGTTCGAAATCCCTGTTCATTCCGCCGCAGACCAGCACCATCGCCTCGCACTTGCCGAAGGCAGTGGGCGCGGCATACAGCATCGGTCTCAATCGTCGCCTCAGGCTTAATGGCGAAATGCCTGACGACGCAGTGGTTCTGTGCAGCTTTGGCGACGCGTCGCTGAACCACTCAACCGCTCAGGGGGCCATTAACACTTCATGCTGGACCGCTTACCAGCGCGTGCCGCTGCCCTTATTGTGGGTCTGCGAAGACAACGGCATCGGCATTTCCGTACGCACCCCCCAAGGGTGGGTCGAAGCGAATATGAGCCGCCGCCCCGGTTTGCACTATCTGCGTTGCGACGGACTGAATTTTGCGGATGTCTACGCTACGGCCCACCGCGCTGAGAGCATCGTCAGAAAGCGCCGTGAACCTGCATTCCTGCACATGTCCTGCGTGCGGCTAATGGGACATGCCGGCTCCGATGCCCAGCAAGCCTACCTGAGCATGAAAGAAATCGAAGCCCATGAGGCGCAGGACCCCTTACTGCACTCTGCGCGCCTTCTCATTGAACACGGGATATTGAGCGCCCACGACATTATCGAGCTGTATCAAGCCACCACTGAGCGGGTGGTGAAGGTGGCGGAGGAGGCGATCCAGCGCCCCAAATTGCTGACCAGCAAATCCGTGATGGCCAGTCTGACGCCGCCACGCCGCATCGCGGAGCCTCAAAAGGAATACGACGACGCTTACCAGGAAGCGCGCGAGCGTATATTCGCCCGCGAGCGCGTACAAATGGAGTCGCCGCAACACACCGCCCGCCTGATTAACTGGGCGCTCAGCGACTTGATGCTGAGCCATCAGGAAATCATCCTGGCCGGCGAAGACGTCGGTCGCAAAGGCGGTGTATACGGCGTCACCCAGAAGCTACAGGAGAAGTTCGGCTCCCACCGCGTCATCGACACGCTGTTGGACGAACAAAGCATTCTCGGCCTGGGCATCGGCGTCGCCCACAATCGTCTACTGCCCATTGTGGAAATCCAGTTTCTCGCCTACGTGCACAACGCCGAAGATCAGTTACGCGGCGAAGCCGCCACCCTGAGCTTTTTCTCGCAGGGGCAATTCACCAATCCCATGGTGGTGCGCATCGCCGGCCTGGCCTACCAGAAAGGATTTGGCGGCCACTTCCATAACGACAACTCCTTTAACGTGTTTCGCGATATCCCCGGCCTGATTGTGGCTTGCCCCTCCAACGGCTGGGATGCGGTGTCCATGCTGCGAGAATCCGTCCGCCTTGCCCGTGAAGAACAACGCGTGGTGATATTCCTTGAGCCCATCGCCCTGTACATGACCCGCGATTTGCATGAAGAAGGCGACGGACAGTGGACTTACCCCTACTTACCGCCGCAGGAAAATCAACACATCGGATTCGGGCAAGTTGGTCAATGGGGCAAGGGGAAAGATCTGGCGATCATCACCTACGGCAATGGCTACTACCTGAGCCGTCAGGCGGCGAAGGCGCTGGAGCAGGATGGCGTTCGCCTGCGCATCATCGACCTGCGCTGGCTGTTACCGCTGCCCGAGGACGCATTATTGGAAGCCGTAGAAGGCTGTGAGCGGATTTTGGTGGTGGATGAATGTCGACGCACAGGATCTGTCAGCGAAGAAATCATGACCCTGCTCATGGAGTCCGGTTGGGACCGCACGCAAGTCAGCCGTCTGTGCGCGGAAGACTCCTTCATTCCCCTGGGTCGCGCCGCCACCTGTACGTTGCCCGACAGAGACGGCATCGTCGAGGCGGCCAGGGCTCTGCTCGGCCATATCCTACTAGCCAAAGCGGAATAACTGGAAAAAAATCGGAATAACTCGCAGAGACGATTAACAGCGTGCGGAACATAAGATGAAAGAGAGAATCGCCATAGTCTGCCCCGGTCGCGGCACCTACAACCAAAATGAATTGGGCTACCTGAAACGCCATCATGGCGACCGATTCACCCTGCTCAGCGAATTCGACACCTACCGCGCGCAGCAGGGACAGGTGACGCTCAGCGACCTTGATGGTCGCGACAAATACTCCCTGAAAGAACACTCGTCCGGAGACAACGCCTCCGCCCTTATTTACGCCTGCGCCTACGCGGACTTTCTCAGCATCGACCGGGATCGCTATGAGATCGTCGCCGTCACCGGCAACAGCATGGGCTGGTATATCGCCCTCGCCTGCGCCGGCGCGCTGGCGCCGATGGACGCCCTGCATCTGATCAACTACATGGGTTTGGCGATGCACAACGCGCTTATTGGCGGCCAGTTGGTCTACACCCTGCTCGATCCGCAATGGAATCCGCTTCCCGGTCGGCGCGAGCAGGTCCTGGCGCTGCTTAACGACATCAATGACGAACTGGGCGCAGAAGAAGCCTTTGTCTCCATTGAGCTGGGCGGCATGCTGGTGCTGGCCGGCAGCGATCGCGCCTGCAAAATGATGATGGCGCAGTTACCGCCGGAGCAAGAACGTTTTCCCATGAAGCTGCACAACCACGCCGCTTTCCACACCCCATTGCAGAACCCCGTTATGCAACAGGCGCGCGGGGAACTCCCATCAGCGCCGTTCCGCGCGCCGCAGGCGCCTTTAGTGGATGGTCGCGGCGTTATCTGGACGCCTTGGAGCACGGATACCCAAGCCCTGTGGGATTACACACTGGGGCATCAAGTGGTCGAGCCCTATGATTTCACCAAGGCCGTGGAAGTTACGCTGAAAGAATTCGCCCCTGACCGCGTCGTCGTGCTCGGCCCCGGCGATACCCTGGGCGGCTCAGTGGCGCAAACCATGGCGCGCATTCACTGGCGCGGCGTCGAGGATAAACACAGCTTCTCCGCAAGACAGAGCGCCGATCCGGTTCTGTTGGCCATGGGACGTGAAGAACAAGCGGCTCCCCTGCGTAAAAAATAACGCCGGGGATTTTGCCTGTTGATTCACCGCCAGAGCTTTTGTAAGCTACTGGGCGGTTACGATATTGTTCATGCACCAGAGACCCAGGTTTCAGTGAATATAAAAAACGTCCTGAACATCTTTCTTCCCTCCTCCGTCTGGACTCGATGGCGCTAGGCGCCGCACATCTTTTTTTGCCGTTTCATCGGCATGCCTATATTTCAAATCTTTGTATTTTAGTGCTTAGCTTATTCGAGCTCGGAGGCGAGATTCATCATGACACCCGAACAATTGGCCGCCTATCATCAGGCGGGATATAACCGCGTCCCGGTCGTCCGCGAAGTAATGGCGGACCTGGACACCCCGCTGTCCACCTATCTGAAACTGGCCAACGCGCCCTATACCTACTTACTGGAGTCCGTTCAGGGCGGCGACAAATGGGGGCGCTACTCCATTATCGGCCTGCCCTGCCGCAGCGTGCTCAAGGTCAACGGCCATCAGATCAACCTCTATGATAACAACGCGCTGACGGAATCCACCGAATGCGCAGACCCGCTGGCCTACATCGAAACCTTTCAGCAACGTTTCAAGGTGCCGGACGTAGAGGGCCTGCCCCGTTTCAACGGCGGCCTGGTGGGCTACTTCGGCTATGACACCATCCGCTATATCGAGCCGAAGCTGGCCAAGAGCACGCCTCCCGATCCGTTGGGAACGCCGGATATTCTGTTGATGGTCTCGGATGAGCTGGTTGTGTTCGATAACCTGAGCGGCCGTCTGATGTTAATACATCATGTCGATCCCGGCGCAGCGGAAGCCAGCGAACGCGCCCAGGCGCGTCTGGATGAGTTGGAAACCCTGCTGCGACGACCGATCCCCGAGCATAATCTGCATGTCCAGCAAGACCTGCAGATTGCCGAGGAGGATTTCGCTTCAGGTTTCACGCAGCCGAACTTCGAAGCCGCCGTGGAGAAGATCAAGGAATACGTACTGGCTGGGGATGTTATGCAAACGGTGATCTCCCAACGTATGTCCGTCCCCTTCACCGCCGAGCCCATCAACCTGTATCGTTCTCTCCGCTGTCTCAACCCCTCTCCTTATATGTACCACCTGGATCTCGGCGATTTCCATGTGGTCGGCTCCTCACCAGAAATTCTGGCGCACCTGGAAGATGGCGTCGCCACCGTGCGGCCCATCGCCGGCACCCGTAAACGGGGCGCCACCGAGGCGGAAGACAAAGCGCTGGAAGAAGAGCTGCTGGCGGACCCCAAAGAACTCGCCGAGCACCTGATGCTGATCGACCTGGGCCGCAACGATGTCGGCCGCGTCAGCGATATCGGCAGCGTCGAACTGACCGACAAGATGGTGATCGAACGCTACTCTCATGTGATGCATATCGTCTCCAACGTCACCGGCAAACTACGCCAGGGCTTGAGCGCCATTGACGTGCTGCGCGCCACTCTGCCCGCCGGCACGTTGAGCGGAGCCCCGAAAATCCGCGCCATGGAGATCATCGACGAACTGGAGCCGGTAAAACGCGGCGTTTACGGCGGCGCCATCGGATATCTGTCCTGGAACGGCAACATGGATACCGCCATCGCCATTCGCACCGCGGTTATCAAGGACAAGACGCTTTATATTCAGGCCGGGGCCGGCGTAGTCGCCGATTCCGCGCCGCGCCTGGAATGGAAGGAAACCCTCAACAAAGGCCGCGCCGTGTTCCGCGCCGTGGCTATGGCGCAAAAAGGGCTATGAGCCTGCGATCACATGACGGCGAATACACAGACAGAATTTTGAGGGTTAGAACATGTTGGTGATGATTGATAATTACGACTCTTTTACATACAACGTCGTGCAGTATCTGGGCGAACTGGGCGCCGACGTGCGCGTCTATCGTAACGATGAAATCACGGTAGAAGAAATTGAAGCGCTGCAACCGCAGCATCTGGTGATCTCTCCCGGGCCCTGCACGCCCAACGAAGCGGGGATTTCCGTCGCGGCGATCAAGCACTTTGCAGGCAAGCTTCCCATTTTAGGCGTATGCCTGGGCCATCAAAGCATTGGCCAGGCCTTTGGAGGCGAAGTGATTCGCGCCGGCAAAGTCATGCATGGCAAGACTTCCAAGGTGTACCACAACGACGTCGGCGTATTCAAAGGCCTCAACAATCCGTTTGAGGCAACGCGCTATCACTCACTGGTCATCCGCGCGGACACACTGCCAGATTGCCTGGAAGTCACCGCCTGGACCCAGAATGACGACGGCGATCTGGAAGAAATCATGGGCGTGCGTCACAAGGAACTGGCGATAGAAGGCGTGCAATTCCATCCAGAGTCCATTCTCACGGAGCAGGGCCACGACTTACTGCGTAACTTCTTGCAGCAATCGGTCAGCCACTGAGTCAGAGATCAGCCAACGGCGTAAGCTTAGGTTTAATTGCGCGCCGAAAAAGAAAACAACATAGTCTAAAAACTACGAGGAATTGCGCCATGGATATCAAAGCCGCTATCGCCAAGGTTGTCGATAGAAAAGACCTCACCACCGAAGAAATGATTGAGGTCATGCAGCAGATCATGACCGGACAGGCCACTCCCGCACAGATTGGCGGGTTCTTGGTGGCGCTGAGATTTAAAAGTGAAAGCGTCGGCGAAATCACCGGCGCCGCCCAGGTGATGCGTCAACTGGCCAGCAAAGTCGATATCGATGATCCACACCTCGTGGACACCTGCGGCACCGGGGGCGACGGCTCTAACCTGTTTAACGTCAGCACCGCCGCCGCCTTTGTGGTGGCCGCCGCCGGCGGTAAAGTCGCCAAGCACGGCAACCGCAGCGTCAGCAGCCGCTCCGGCAGCGCCGATGTGCTGGAAGCCGCCGGCATCAATCTGGACATGACCGCCGAGCAGGTCGCCCGCGCCATCAAGGAAATCGGCGTCGGCTTTCTATTCGCGCCAGCCCATCACAGCGCCATGAAGCACGCGATCGGGCCGCGCCGGGAAATGGGCATTCGCACCATCTTTAATATGCTGGGCCCCCTGACCAACCCCGCCGGCGTGACCAAGCAGGTCATTGGCGTATTCAACCCATTGCTGTGCCTGCCTCTGGCGGAAGTGCTGCAACGACTGGGCAGCACACACGTTTTAGTCGTTTCCGCAGCGGACGGCCTGGACGAAATCAGCCTCGCCTGTGAAACCCATGTGGCGGAACTGAAAGACGGTAAAATCTCCGAATACACGCTTACTCCAGAAGACGCTGGAATAATGCGCCGCTCTCTGGACGGTTTGACTGTCGCCAGCGCTGAGGAAAGTCTCACACTCATTGAGGCCGCATTGACCAAAGTGACGGATCAAACGTCGCAAAAAGCCCGGGACATTGTCGCCCTGAACGCTGGGGCGGCGATTTACGCCGCAGACCTGGCCAGCTCTTTCAAAGAAGGAGTGGAAATGGCTCAGGACGCGATAGGTTCCGGGCTGGCCTTTGCTAAACTAAAAGAGCTGGCCAGTTTTTCGGCCTGCTTTAAGGAAGAGGAATAAAGGTCAACCTATGAACGACACGCCTACGATTCTGAGAAAGATCATTGACCGTAAAAAACAGGAAGTGGAAGCGCGCAAGATGCGCCAGCCTTTGTCCGTGCTGAAAGACAGTCTGCATCGGGCGGGCCCGGTGCGTGGCTTCGCCCGCGCCATCGAAAAGCGGTTTCAGCACAATGCGCCGGCGGTTATCGCTGAAATCAAGAAGGCGTCTCCCAGCAAAGGGGTGATCCGGGAAAATTTCGATCCCGAGGCCATCGCCAAAAGTTATGAACAAGGCGGCGCCGCCTGTCTTTCCGTGCTGACTGACATTGACTTCTTTCAGGGCGCCGATCAGTACCTGATCCAGGCTCGCAGCGCTACGTCGCTGCCGGTGCTGCGCAAGGATTTCATTGTGGATGAATATCAGGTGTATGAAAGCCGCCTGCTCAATGCGGACTGTATTCTGTTGATCGCTGCAGCGCTAACGCCGCAGCAAATGAAAAGCTACTGCGCCAAAGCCAGAGAGATCGACCTGGATGTGCTGGTGGAAGTGCATAACGCCCAGGAACTGGAATACGCTCTGGAATTGAATACGCCGCTTGTGGGCATCAATAATCGCGATCTGCACACCTTTGACGTCTCTCTTGATACAACGATCAACCTGCTTGATCGCATTCCGGAAGATCGCATCGTGGTGACGGAAAGCGGCATCCATACACCAGAGGACGTGGCGCTGATGCAGCACCACCGGGTCAATACCTTCCTGGTGGGTGAGTCCTTCATGCGCGCGGACGATCCCGGCGCCAAGCTGCGCGAGCTGTTCCTCTAGACCCAGCCGCGCCGGGTTTTCCACCTGCTACTTCCCATTGACTACGCGCCGCCCTGCTGCGGCGCTGAAGCCGCTTCAATCTCTTGCTGCAGCCACTGGGTGAAATGCCTTAACGCCGCATTGCCGCGGGAGCGTGTTGGCATGACCAGCAAATAGCGCTGGTCTATCTTCAAACTAAAATCGAACAGTCTTACCAAGCGTCCCGCACTCAGTTCTTCTTGCACCAGTATCCTGCGCACCAATGCAACCGCCTGTCCCGCCAGGGCAAGTCGAATCACCTGACTGGAGTCAGAGATGATAATGCGGCGACGCGGCTCCAGGTCAGGATGTCCCGCGGCTTTCTTCCAGGCGCTCCAGTTGAAACTGTCCGGCGCATCCGAATCCACCAGCACATGATCTTTCAATACGCGAAAGTCGCTACCAATGCCCTTGGCCAGTTCCGGACTCGCGGCGAGAAAGATTTCCTCTTCCGCCAGGTCTTTCACAATCAGTTCTGGAAAGGTACGGGAACTGAAACGTATGCCGGCGTCCACATCCACATCACGAAAGTCCACCACTTCATTGGACATAGCGATGCGGATATCAACGTCAGGAAACTCAGCGTTGAATTTATGCAATCGGGGAATGAGCCAGGCGCTGGCGAAGGAAGGCAATACGCTAACGGTAATCTGATTACAGCAACGGCGAATCGCCTCTACGCCTTCTTCCAGATGATCGAATCCTTTACGTAGATGCGGTCCCAGTCGCAGCGCCGTTTGCGTCGGCGTCAGACTTCTCGCGCCACGCTCAAACAGGGGGCCAAACTCTTCTTCCAGAGTCTTGATATGTTGACTGACCGCAGACTGAGTCACGCTCAGTCTCTCCGCCGCCGCTGTAAAGGAGCCGCTGCGCAACACCACATCCAAGACCCACAAGGACTTTAACTGATGAACCAACCTACTCATAAGTTTTACTAATCCATGAATTAGAACATATCGTTTTAACGCCAAGTCTGGCCGCCTTACTATTTTCATAAAATAGGAGGCAAGATATGAAAACCGCAATCAGATTAGCACAGAACGCACAGCAAGCAGAGCCATTAGATTTCCTAACCAGACTTAGAAGCTTGACGCAGCAATGGAGAAAACAGGCGAGAACACGGCGCGAACTGGCCAATTTGAATGACCATCTGCTAAAGGATCTGGGAATTACTGAAGGCGATCGCCGCCAGGAAGCCAGTAAACCCTTCTGGAGAAGCTGAATGAGGCGTCGGATTATTCGCCAAGTTGTAGAACGCCGTTAGCCCCATAATCTCCTTTACAGACAAACGACTGGCGCTGTCGCCGCAAAAATTAGAACATTTTCCGAGCAAATCTGTGAGAACCGCCTATACTTATTTATTGTCAGGCAGACGTCTCGTCTGCCCGCTTTTCGTCAATAAATACAACGATCCCCGCTGGCCCTTTCGCGCCAGCCACTTACACCGCTCTATTAATAAATGCCTTGCAAGGCTTCTGTTTTATTAGGGAGTGCAGTGACAATGAAAACCAACCTCAAAGTCTGCTTGACGGCGTCAACCCTGTTCCTGTCCGCAACCGCTACGCATGCGGCGATGATCAATCAGGTGGACTATTTCAGCTTATCCGGCAATGTCCTCATCGATTTTGAGTCCGTTACAGGCGGCGCGGCGCCGGGTACCAATTACGATGGCGTCATCGACTTGGTCGGCGCCTCGTTCGCCGAAAAGTTTGAAGGCCAAACGCTTTCCACCAGCGGCAATTCGGACATTCTCAGTGGTGCGCCGACAGGCGGGGGATTGACCCTATCGCTTGGAGCCGCCGGTCGTAACCTCAACGTCTTCACCTATAGCGGCGACGGCAACGTTCTCACCGGTCTCGGACATCTGGGGTGGCCCAATTTCGACGCCATCGGCGAAGGCGCCGTCGCCATCCTGTTCGACAACGACCAGTCCGAATTCGGATTCCAGTCAGTAGGCGGCAACCTCGGTTCAGCCGTGTTTGAGTTCTGGGCGCGTGACGGTTCGCTCCTGGACACCATCATGCCAACCAGCCTCGGCACGGACTATTTTGGATTCGCCCGGGAAGGCGGGCTTCAGGATATCGCCGGGATTTCTATCTATAACACTGATCCGGCTGGCATTGGTTTCGACGACATCATCTTTGACGTTCCCGGGCCGGATGATCCACGTAATGTTCCCGAGCCTCCGGTTCTGGCTCTGCTGCTACTGGGCTTATTGGGTCTGCGCCTGACGCCGCGCCGTCAGAAACCCTGACTGTTATGCATAAAAAAACGGCGCCTCGCGCCGTTTTTTTATTCCAATCGCTCGCAGGGCGTTAACGGGTGCCGTACACCACCATGGTTTTGCCTTTGACCTGCACCAGGCCCTGGTCTTCCAGCGCCTTCAATACGCGCCCGACCATTTCCCGCGAACATCCGACGATGCGGCCGATTTCCTGGCGGGTGATTTTGATTTGCATGCCATCCGGATGCGTCATCGCGTCCGGCTCCTTACACAGGTCAAGCAAGGTGCGCGCAACCCGGCCCGTCACGTCGAGAAACGCAAGGTCGCCAACCTTACGGGTGGTCTGCCGTAAGCGCGAGGCCATCTGCTCGCCGATGAAATACAGTACGCGGGGGTCTTCTTGTGCGATTTCACGGAATTTCGTGTAGCTGATCTCCGCCACTTCACACTCGGTCTTGGCTTTGACCCAGGCGCTGCGGGAGCCCATTTGATCCTGATCGAACAATCCCATTTCGCCAAAAAAGTCTCCGGCGTTCAAATACGCCATGATCATTTCACGACCGTCGTCGTCTTCGATGATGACCGTCACGGACCCTTTGACGATGTAAAACAGTGAATCGCTCTTATCGCCAGCATAAATAATGGTGCTTTTGCTGGGATAGCGGCGACGATGACACTGCGACAGGAAGTAATCCAGATGTTTGGTTTTATGCTCGACCGGTTTAGCAATCGTGACCATGTTAATGTCCCATTCATTACCTTAGGCGCAGAAACTTATCCGCCTTGGATGTTTCGCTGAGTTCGGTATAACGTTTTTCTAATTGTTTAATAACCATCACAGGCGTTTCGACTCCGGTATCCGGCGCTTTGGAGTCGCTCCGAAGCCGATCGGCGCTTGGCCGCAACCGCTTAATTATCAAGATGTTCCTTAAATTAAGCACGAATAATCGCTTTAGGCAAGAGACGCCGCGCCCTTAGCCACGCGCCTGACGGAGATCAGGGGACGTCAATGCGGCCTGGATCACATAAGTGTGAATATCTCGCCGGCCGGCCAACTTTCATTTCAACATTTTTCAGTTATTTCAACATTTCAGTTTGCCGGACGCCGGTGATCGTGTTTCACCGTCATGCGACGATCAGGCGTAAATATCCGCCTGCAGGCGTTTACTGCGGGTTACTATCCCCTAGTATAGACCATCTTTTGTGAAACATTTTCCACGACAAGGAGTTATGCTACTCTGACCGCCCCGCGCAGTTGCGGCCATAGCGCATAGCGAGTCAGAAAATCCAGTGGGAGTATGAGATGAAAGCGACCATTACCTGGGGCGGCGACGCCAAGTTCATCGGAAAGTCCGGCTCCGGCCATGACGTAGTGATGGACGGCCCTCCCGATCACGGCGGCCAGAATCAAGGCCCGCGCCCGATGGAAATGCTGTTGCTAGGACTTGGCGGTTGCACCTCTTTTGACGTCATGAGCATCCTGACGAAAGCCCGCGCCGACGTCACCGACTGCGTAGCTGAAATCACTGCGGAGCGCGCCGACGCAGTGCCTGCGGTCTTCACTAAAATTCATATCCACTTCATCGTTACCGGCCGGGATCTGCGCGATCCAGTGGTGAAACGCGCCGTGGACCTGTCCGCCGAAAAGTACTGCTCCGCCTCCATCATGTTGGAGAAAGGCGGCGTGGAGATCACCCACGACTTTGAAATTCGCGCCCCTGAGGACGCCCAGTAAGCGGTTTATTAAAAACTCCACCGTCCTCAAATATTTACACTGTCACCATCGATTACTCTTTATACGGGCGCAACAAGCCGCCCGTTTAATGAAGTTGATAATCGCCCGCCCGGTTTTAATAAGAAAAACTCATAAACGCGACATTAAATTGCACTATCCAACGGCTATCATAGCCTGCATAATATGCGGCTTTTCCGCAGCCGGGACAAATGCCGTCCGGGACCTCTTTTCCGGGCAGTCGTCCGGCGCATTCTCCGGTTTCGCCGGATTGTCTGAAGAGCAGGTCTGAACACTGTGTGAATGTAGGCGCCGGATCTTCCGGCGATGTGTTGAACAGCAAATCTACTGAGGGTCTGAGATGTCTGAAAAGCTCAAACTCCACGGTTTCAACAATCTGACGAAATCGCTAAGTTTCAATATTTACGACATTTGCTACGCGCAATCGGAGAAACACCGACAGGAATATATTGCTTATATTGATGAGCAATATAATGCCGAGCGCCTCACACAAATTCTGACCGACGTTGTGGAAATTATCGGAGCCCACATTCTAAACGTATCCAGGCAGGATTATGATCCACACGGCGCCAGCGTCACCATGCTGATCGCCGAACACGAAGTGCCCCCGCCTGCGGACTCCAGCGAAGAATCGCCCGGACCGCTCCCCGACGCAGTGGTCGCTCACCTGGATAAAAGCCATGTGACCGTACACACCTATCCAGAAAGTCATCCCGACAACGGCATCAGCACATTCCGCGCGGACATCGACGTGTCCACCTGCGGTCTGATCTCTCCGTTGAAGGCGCTGAACTACCTGATTCACAGTTTCGACTCCGACATTGTCACCATCGACTACCGCGTACGCGGTTTCACCCGTGACATCGACGGCGCCAAGCTGTATATCGACCACGACATCAACTCGATCCAAAACTTCCTTAGTGAAGACACTCAGGAAGCCTATCAGATGATTGACGTGAACGTGTATCAGGAGAACCTGTTCCACACCAAGATGATTCTGAAGGAATTTAATCTGGATAATTATCTGTTTGGGACCGGCGTCAGCGAACTGAACGCCAACGAAGCCTCCAACATCAGGGAACGTCTGCAAAAGGAAATGCTGGAGATTTTCTATTCCCGCAATATGCCTTACTGATCCATTCAGTCAGGACAGGCATAAGTTCGACGGAACAGGCATAAATGAGTAATCGCGTATCTTTATCCCTGACGTTGAACAAGATTGGGCTGCTTTTCGCAGCCCTTCTTGTTTTAATGCAAGTCATCTCTCACTGGTACGGCTATCTGCTCAATTTCAATCGCCCGGAAATCATGAGCGGCGATTATTGGCGTTTGATCAGCGGCCATTTCGTGCATCTGAGTTGGGTTCATCTGGCCCTGAACGCTGTTGCGGCCTATCTGATTTACGACTCTTTCGACCACAATTTCAAAAACTGGCGTTTTCCTCTCTATCTGGGACTGCTGAGTCTTTTGATATCCATCGGATTATTGCTGTTTTACAAGACCACCCGCACCTATGTCGGTCTATCCGGCGTATTACACGGATTGCTTGTGCTCGGCGTACTGGCGGGCGGACGCTTTCCACGCTGGGTGTTGATCGCGCTGTTCGTCGGCGTCACCGCCAAGATTATCTGGGAACAAACGCCCTACTACGATGAAGGCCAGATTGCACGCCTGATTGGCGGCCCCGTGGCGGAACAGGCCCACTTGCTCGGCTATTTCAGCGGCTTGATTATCGCCGTAGTCGTACGTTTTCTCGGTAAATTTCGCTGAGTGCGCGTCAGCCCTGGAGCGCTTTTCAGGGCTAAGTCCGACTGCGCTCGATCATCTCCAGCACCATAGGCCGGATAATCAGGTCAATGGCCAGCGCCAGCTTGTTGCCGGGCACCACCAGAGTATCGTGACGGGACGCGAAGGCGTTGGCGATCATGTTGATCAGATAGGGAAAGTCCACTTCCCGGGGATTACGGAAACGGATCACCACAAAACTTTCGTCATGGCTGGGAACCTCCCGCATGATAAAGGGATTGGAGGTGTCCACCGTCGGCACCCGCTGAAAGTTGATATGGGTGTGGGAGAACTGCGGGACGATGCAGCGCACATAGTCCTCCATACGATTGAGAATCGTCGCCACCACCGCTTCCTGGCTGTAACCGCGATCATGCGTATCGCGATGAATCTTCTGAATCCACTCCAGGTTGACGATGGGAGTCACGCCGATCAACAAGTCCACATGGCTGGCGATATCATAATCGTCAGTACTGACGCCTCCATGCAGCCCTTCATAAAACAGACAGTCCGTCTGCCTGGGCAGCGATTGCCAGGGCGTAAACGTGCCCGGCGCCCCCCCGCCGCGAATCAAGTCCAGGTCGTCGTCATGAATATAATGGCGAAACCGACCCTGACCGTTCTGGCCGTAATCGCAGAATAACTCTTCCAGCTTATCAATATGATTGGCGGCCAGAGAGAAGTGATTCCACTGTCCGTAGCGCCCCTGTTTGGCCAGCTCCGCCATTTGTTCTCGGGTGTAGCGATGAAAACTGTCGCCCTCCACAATAGCGACGTTCACGCCCTCTTCCACGAAGATCTTCTGCATGGTGCGGCTGGCGGTAGTGGTGCCGGCGCCGGAAGATCCGGTCAGGGCGATGATGGGATGGCGGGCGGACATGACTGCGTATCCTTCTGTAGCTCCCGGTCGGTGAGCCTTATACGTTTCTGTTTCCGTGCGTTTACTGAACTGGTTGCGCGCGGCGTTTCATGCCGGAGCTGAGGCTATGGTAATCTTGCTTTCAGGATAAACACAACCTTGACGATACCGCAGAGAGCAGAGGCGCCTATGCCCGAAGTACATGACCTGGGACTGATGATTGACTCCCGGATTCCCCTGATTGTGATTCAAAGCCACGAAGAAACCCGGGTGCTGGATACCGTTACCCGTCTGGCGATAAAAAAAAGCCTGCCGCTGTTCTCCTGGACAGTGACGGATGGCCTGAAACGACTGGGTTTCGGCTTTGACCTGGAACAGGAAGATATGCTGAAGGACCCGGAAAAGGTTCTGGAGCATATCAAGCGCAGTCATACCGCCAGCCTCTTTGTTCTTTGCGACTATCATCCCTTTTTGGATGACGAGCCCAAACATATCCGCCTGCTCAAGGATATCGCCCTCACCCATCGTAACAACGGGCACACGGTGATCCTGCTGAGTCATTCTCTGGAGATTCCGGGTGAGCTCAGACATCTCAGCGCGAATTTCAAAATGCGCCTCCCCAACGCGGATCAGTTGATCAATATCGTGCGCGAAGAAGCCGCGCGCTGGTCGCAACAGCACTACGGCGAGAAGGTGAAAACCGACAACAAGACTCTGCAGCAATTGGTGCGCAATATGTCTGGGGTCACCTTCGAAGAAGCCCGTCGTCTGGCTCGCGGCGCTATCTTCGATGACGGAGCCATCACCCAATCGGATATTCCGGAAGTCAATCGCGCCAAGTTTGAACTGATGGAGATGGAAGGCGTGTTAAGTTTTGAATACGACACCGCCAAGTTCACCGACGTGGGGGGATTGGAGTCCCTCAAGAAATGGTTGCAACAACGTCGGGTCGCCTTCGTCGAAGGCAAGTCGGAGGCGCAACTTGATCCACCCAAAGGCATCATGTTGCTGGGCGTGCAAGGCGGCGGCAAGAGTCTCGCCGCCAAAGCCGTCGCCGGTATGTGGGGCTTACCGCTGCTGCGCATGGATATGGGGGCGCTGTACAACAAGTTCTTCGGCGAAACTGAGAGAAACATGCGCGAGGCGCTGCAGCTGGCGGAATTGATGTCCCCCTGCGTATTGTGGATTGATGAGATCGAAAAAGGTCTGGGGCAGGACGGCAATGACCAGGGCGTCTCCAAGCGGGTGCTGGGCACGCTGCTTACCTGGATGTCGGAGAACAAGCACCCGGTCTTCCTGGTCGCCACCGCCAACAATATCAAAGCGCTGCCGCCGGAACTGATGCGCAAGGGCCGTATCGACGAGATTTTCTTCGTGGATCTGCCGACATTGGAGGTGCGCAATATCATCTTCAGTATTCACTTGCAAAAACGCGGACTCGCCCCCGCCAACTTCGATTGCGCTCTATTGGCTGAATCCACCGACGGCTTCACCGGCGCGGAAATCGAACAGGCCGTGGTATCCGCCCTCTACTCCGCCGCCGCTCTGGGGCAACCACTGACGACTGAGTTGGTGCTGGAGGAAATCAGCAACACCCAACCGCTCTCCGTCGTGATGGCGGAAGACATGTTCGCCCTGCGCGCCTGGGCCGCCGCCCGCTGCGTCCCGGCGGACTGAGCCGTTTCCCGATACTGACATGGCGGCGGCCGCCCCAAGCCCGCCGCCTTTTCTTTGACTTCCCCCTACACCTCATCACCTAAGACCAACCGAGAGGCGCCTGTGAGCCCTGAAAACACCCACCCCGTTCGCCCTGAGCCTGTCGAAGGGCGTTATGCAATGCAGGCGTATCAAGGGTTAACCCGCTCTAAAATTTACTGAAGTAAACCAGCGGTGGGGTCTGGCGCTCTGGGAGGTCCTTCGACAAGCTCAGGACGAACGGGGGAATTTTGGAGGGAGGTGGTCCAGTCCTTATTGGGTTACTTCTCGCCAGTAGATGATACGGTCGTGGCCCCGGTATTGCCCAAAGGTGGCGGTGGCGGAAGGGTTGTCGAGGCTGTTGTCGCCATCCCAGTCGAAACGTAGCCACAGATCGGTGTTGTAGCGCAGGCTCACTGTTCCCTCGTTGCCAATGCCGGGACTGGTCAGGTAGACCTCCTGCCCGTCAGGATAGACGGCGGAGGCGAAGGCGCCGCCGGCGCCGGGATTGCCGGCGACTTCCGCCCGGGTTTCGCCGGAATTGAGATTGCCGCTGTATCCGCTCATCGTCAGCGTGACGGGGCTGCTGCTGTAGCTGGTGCAACTGTCCGCAGCGTTTTCGACGAAGCGTGCGCTATTCCAGTGCTCAATGTACATGGGCAGTTCCAGACTGGACGTTTCCGGCCCATAGGCGTTTTCCATGCGCAGGCGGCCATAACGGATTTCTGTTCCGGCAATGCCGGTGATGGTGAAGTTCAGACAGGCGTCCGCATCGCTGGTTTTGTAACAGGCGCCGTCGCTGTCCTGCAGGTCCGCTGCGGCGAAAGTAAGATTCACATTGGCGGCGAAGGGATCGTCATCCGCCAAGGGCGGTGAATTGGATTTCTGATAGGTAAACGTATCGCCGGAGAGGGACAGCGTTCCTGTCCCGTCATACGCCGCGCCGGTATTCAACGACAATGAAGCGCCGCTGCTGTCGAAGCTGAGTATCGAACTGCGTCCGCTGACGTCGCTGTAACTTCGGTTGCTTTGCAGCGAGTTGTTGAATTTAAAGTAGGCGGCGTCGTAGTTCAGCGTCGTGGCTCCCGCTACATTTTTACCAACCAGCGTCAACACCGGACTCACGTCATAGGGGAAACTCTGATCCTGATACGTGAACGCGCAAGCCCAGGGCGGTGTGAATGTCGGCGTGTTGGCGGACACCGCCAGATAGGCGGGGTAAAAACGTCCGATATCACCGCTGGCGCCACTGATTTTCGCGGTTCTGGCTGAACCTGCGCCCAGATAATTACTATCGTCGATGACTGCGCTCAAATTAATGACGCCCACCTCACTGAACTGATAGGCGCCGCTGGCCTGACCGCTGGAGAACAACGTCGAGCCCCCCGGCAGACTTAAATCTCCCGCCAGGGAACCATTCGAGGCCGGCGCAATGCTCGATACGGACAACTGCACCGTCTCCCCTTCATTGCCGAACGACGGAGCCAGACCATTGCCGGACAAATCAGCTCCGGCGTCCGCCTGTCCATCGCCATCCAGATCATCCGCCGCCTGATACAGTACGCCTCCCACATTCAATGTAAAGTCCGCCCCGGCCTTGCGATAGGCCCCGCCACTGGGCCCCACGGCGGCGGGATTGCCCACCGCATCGACCCGAATGACGAACGGCCTGACGATCCAGGGCGCGGAGGCGTTGTCGCTGGCGATAGTCAGTGGATTATCCGACTCGTCCAGAATCAGCCCGCTGCTGTCATCCTGCAGATTCAACACATAGGCGCCCACATCGGACGTATCCCATGCAAAGGTTGCTTCGCCGCTGGTGAAACTCAGGTTGATGTTGGCGCTCGCCGGCTGGGTATCAGGAAGCGTCGCGGTGTTATTGCCTACGATCTGCGGCGCTGCGCCACCAGGATCAGCCCCAGTGCGACTGAGCCAGGCCTTCAGGTTAACGCCGCCATTGTATTCCTCCACCGGCCCACAGCTACCGGCTGCGCCGGGGTCCTTGGCGATCAGCGAGACTTTGAAGTTATGACGACGCCCCGTAATCAGGTCGTAATCAAGGCTGTCGTTCTCTTCGATATACAGAATATTGTCGAGGAACTGGATCGGGCCGCCCGCGCCGCTGATGGAAACGTCCGCATCCGTCGCCGTCAGAGTCAGCGACTCCGCCAGATTATTGCTGAGAGTCAGTTCCGCCACCCCCGCATCCGTCGCGGAAAAGGTATAGGAGGCGGCCCCGTCGTCACTGCTATCCGGATCGGGAGACAAGGTCCCCGCGCCAGTCTGCACCGCCCATACGCCGCGCGAGCGGGAGGTCGTCAACGCTACCGTGCCGGCATAGGTCGATAAGGTGGCGCCGCTGGCGTCCTGGGCTTCGATGCGCACTGTGTGCGGCAGGCAGGTGCTGGCGGTGGCGCCAGTGGTAATAACAAAACGATTCAAGGCGCCGACACTGCACAACGCGCCATAATCCAGCGCGGAAACACTGCCGGAATTGTAGGTGACGTCGACGTCGCTGTTGCTGCTCACATCCTCCGCCGTCATAGCGCCGTAGATCTTGTTCTGATAACCCAGACTCACATCTCCTGCGCTATAGAGCACACCGGAAAATGTCACGGCGGAGCTGAAGGTCACATTGCTATAGGCGTACAGTAAAAATCGACTGGCGTTGGAAGGTGAGCCGCCGGGGGCGTTCAGATAGTCCTGATAACCAATCGATAAGGACTGATTGACAAAAAGACGCGCCGTCCCCGAGCCGGACACATTGATTTCCACCTCGCTTCCCAGCGTGAGCTGGTTAATCCAGTAGTCCCCTGGTTGCAGGTTAACCTTGCCCTGATAGCCAATGCTCAACTGGTTGATAAAATACTCGGAATAGGCGCTCGACACGTTCATGACCGAGGCGTCGCTGACGGACACCGTGCGATACAGGTTGGTGGCGCCGCCCAGTACGCCCGCCCCGCTCACACTCAAATCCGTCACATAGACGCTGGTGTCGGGAAAGGTCCCCGGATTCAGCGTATCCACCGAGTCCCCAGAAGCGACGCAGGTGGTGGCGGTGCAGCTCAACACCGAGGAACCGCCATTCACCGTCACGGTTCCTGCATCCAGGATGTTATCGGGGCTATCGATAACCTGGGAATTATAACCAAAGCTGACGGTTCCACTGGAGTGACTGGAGATAGCGTCCGGGAAAGTTCCAAGACAGGCGCCGCTTCCCGCACAGGGGTGCGTTTCCGCATACAGATCGCCGACTTCCGTCGCGGACAGTGTCTTGTTGTATATCTGCACTTCGTCGATGCGCCCGCTGAAGTAGCGCACGGAGTAGCCCTGATCCTGACCGATCTGCAGCGGATCGGAATTGCTCAACAAGGTTCCAGTATAAGAAGCGGAGCCGCGGGCCACGCCATTCACATAGACTCTCTGCGCGCCGCTTTCGTAGGTGATGACGATATGCCGCCAGGCGTTGGCGACAATATTGGCGCCGCTGGTAGTGATCGAACGCACCGTACCGCCGCTATCGTTCCACCACCAGTATATTTCACCGGCGCTATCGATATGGAACTCGTAGTTCTCGTCTTTGGAGAGGATGGTTTTCAATTCCGACGCCGGAATCTGCGTGGGATAGATCCAGGCGCTCACCGTCAGGTTATCGGTGATGTCCAGCAGATTGTTATCAGCGATTTCAATGTACTGTGAGCTGCCGTTAAACTCCGCATAGGCGCAGGTGCCGGGGTCGCCGGCGATCGCCGGGGCTGTATCCAGTGTCTGCGCGCCGTTATAGGCGCGGCCGCTCAGGTTGTTGCCGCTGGCGTCGCTGACTTCGCCAGCGGAGCCGTTCCAGACCTCATCCTCCATGCGCCAGATGGCGATGGCGGAAAACCCACACGCGCTGGGCGCGCCGCTGGCGGCGATATTAACGTTATCGATATCCATGAACTCGTTAGAGCTATTGTAACGACTATTGATGCGAAAACGGATGCGGGTATTGGCGGAAAGATAGGGCGTCAGATCGATCGTCGCTGTTCCACTTACATCATTACTGTAGGACGCCACCACCGTGTAGCTGGCGCCGCCATTGGCCGACACCGCAACATCAAAGCGGTCCGAGCCTTCGAGATTACCTGAAGTAGAATAGCTATAGGTCAAGGTCGCAGAAGTGTAAGCAGAAAGGTTGACCTCCCGGTCCAAGCCAGGGAGCCCGGAAGAAAAATAGCCATTGAATCGCGCCGCACCTCCAGTTACCTGCACATAGCCTGAACCGGCGCTTCCATTATCATCGACTTCCTGCCAACTACCGCTCCAGCTTCCTAAGCCTCCGCTGTAATCGCCAGAACTGAAGTCATCGCTAAACTCACCAGTAGTGGAATCATCCAAAGTAAACGTAACGCTTTGCGTGGGATAGGTGGTTTGCAGCGTATAGGTCACGCCCGTGCTCAACGAACTCGTGGTGAGCAGCACCGTATCTGAGTCCACCAGGGACGCGCTCAAGACGGAGGCGCCGTTATCCAGGCTGTAATTAGAGGCGTCCACCGCCCGCGCCGGCGAAACCGGTGCGGCGAAATCCACGGTGACCTGAGTGGGCGTCGTACAACTGGCTGCGGCGGCGGACAAGGCGGGAAACTCTCGTCGCCACAGCAAATCAGTGGCGTCATTGACCGAAGCGGCGTCAAAGGAATACTGGGTGTAATCGGAATTATCCACCTCGATACCAATAGTGGCGCTGGCGCCATTGGCGTTGTCATTGCCGTAACGGAACAGCACATTGCCGTTTTCATACAGCACGATCTGTATGGAATAGCTGGCGCCGGCGCCGTTATAGCGGGGAACGCCATTCCAGGAGGCAACGAACCGCCGGTTGGGCGCAGTCCCGGATGTTCCGTAGGTAACGCTGCCTCCCAGAGAGGGCTCCAGATCGTCCCAGTAACCCAGGATGGCTCGGTCGGCGGGCTCTTCATAACCCGGACAGGTCCCGGTGCAGGCCCCTTCTATTGGCAGCGCTTCATTGGTGTAGTCTTTGTAAAACCCCTGGTCTGCGCCAAAATGCAGCGCGCCGTTGGAGAGAATCCGCACCTGGGTATAGCCGGTCTGCCCCAGATAAAACGTGAAGCCGATATTGACCAGTTGGAAGTCGTCATCGCGCGGGTAACCAGTCAATGAGCTATCCCGATTCCAGGTGACTGTCGATGAAGTCGAGTCAAAGGCTGTGCCGGACACCGTCTCCACCACATAGGCGGCAAGCGCGCCCGCACCATGTCCACCCAGACAGACCAGCGCCGTCAGCGTTAACAGAATCCGGCGCAACCGACGCATCAGTGCGCCCTCACTTCAATGGTGCGCGACGCTGTTTCATCGCCGCCGCCGCAGCTTCCCGTGCTGCGGAGGGTGAAATAGTCGTCCCCGCCAGCCGAGTCCGTCAGACACACCACCGATGCGGAACATCCCGCCAGGCCGTCTGCGGTGAAAGTTAAATCCGGAAACCCCACGGAACAATCGTTGTCGGCGCCGCCGGCAGGAAACAAGCGCCCCAACGCCGCCTGCGCGCCGGTTTCCGCCGCGTAGAAGGCGCGCGTGGAGAGTATGTCCATGGATACGCCTTCCGCCGTAGAGCGCTCCAGTTCCGTGATCGCCACCACCAATAGTCCCAATATCACAATGACAAACAAAGCGGCGGGCAATCCCAGACCCGCTTGTCGCTGGCGACGTATCGGATGGATGAGGCGACGATCAGGGCACATTGCGGATGTTGACCTCCTGCTGGATGTCGAAGCTTTCCCCGCCATCGGATACCCGAAAGCTCATCTGCACCACTGCATTACGCACCAGAGACGCGGGCGTATAATTGAAATCCGTCGTGCCCGCCGCCACCAGATTGATCAACATTTCCCGTACGCCGCCGCTTGAAGGAGGCAGATCCGGAGTAGCATTGAAACCATAATTCACATAGCGATAGATCGCCGTACCGGATTGGCAATACGCCACTGGCGTTCCTACCAGATACATCCGGCGTGCGGGTGAGTCCGTGGGAAATTGATGATTCGCGGACAAAGTGACGGTGACGTCATCAGCCCCAGTAGGTAATTGCGCCAGCGCATCGGATAAAGAATTAGGCCCCGGACTTTGCGGGTCATACAGCTCGCTTTGATCAATGGGATAAATAGCCGCCCGTCCAATCACCGCGCTATCCAGACGGGCGCCCACAGCGTCAATGCTGGCGGCGGGACTGGAAATGGGAGCGCTGACATAGTCCGTGCCGGCGAGGACGGGAATAAATTCGATACAGCCGCTGGCGACCCGCACCGAGTTGGGCAGCGCAGAACGGATCGCGCGCGACATTTTTTCCGCTGCGATCAACCCCGCTGTCGCCATTTGCTGACGTTCCGCCGTGTCCACATAACCTCCCACGGTCGCGGTGATAAAGCGGGTCACGCCCACCGCCAGCACGCTGACAATGACGATCACCATCACCAATTCGATCAATGTAAACCCGTGGGAGCGTCCTGTCTTCATACTACGCCTCAAAAATTGGCCCGATAGGCGGAAAAGGTCATCGCCGGGCCGGAAGGCGGCGTTATCGTCACCCTCACCAGCTTGGCGTTCGACGCCGACAAGCCAATGTCCGCGCCCGCGCAGGTCACTGACACGCTCACCAGATAGCCGGGGTAATTATTGAAGTCCGCATCGGTCTGCGAGCGCGGCGCTTCATTGAGGACGCCATCGTAATCGTCCACATCATCGTACTCGTCGCGACTGCCCTCCTCGGTGACGATATTGCAACTGGTCACCGGCGGCGCGCCGCCGGATGGGGTCGCCTCGTCATAACGTTTGCCGAGAATTTCATCCAGATACGCCTGCGCCAATTGAATGGTGCGATTGCGCAACAGCACATCGCTGCTGCGGCCGATGCTGCCGCTCATGGCGGTGACGATCGCCACCAGGGCGACGCCAATCACGATGATGGTGATCACCAGCTCCACCAGGGTGACGCCGCGCTGTCGCTCAGGATTCGCAAAAGCCTTCATAGGCGTATCCCAAGGTGGTGATGCAAATCGGGTAAGCCGTATCGCCGCTGACGCAGATAAGCGTATTGGTGGTTCCGCCGGAAGCCGGATTAATCACATCGCCATCCTGATTAAAGGTGATGGTCGCCGGCAAGGCGCCGCCCCCACAGGAAGTGGTCGCGCTCTGACTCCAGCTGATGCTGACGCCGGAAGCGTCGACCTCGCGTTGCGAGACGTAACCGCCCTGTGCCACCACGCCGGAAAAATCAGCGCCGGACAGCGACAAGGTCAAAGTGGTGGTGGGCGCGGCGCGGCGACCAATGGCGACTTGTTCCGCCAGACGCGCCTGAGAGAGGATTTGATCGGCGACCACACGGGCCGAGTAAGCGTCCCGTGTGGCGAAAAGACTAATGGCCGTGACGGACAGGATTCCGAGCAGAATCATCACCATGATCATCTCGATCATGGTGAAACCGCTATTGAGAGCTTTGACTCCCCCTCGCCGCCGGAATACCTTCACACACGGACCTGACTCAGCTTAAGGTAACGATCAAGGGCAAGTGGTTGTACCGCCAATCACAGGAGCAGTATTTGCCGCCGCGGATTGCGCATAGGTAACCGTACAACTGGTTGCGACAGTGACGGTAGTTGTTCCGCCTGCGTGAGCGACAGTGACATTTCCGCCATCAATTTGTGATGCGGCCTCGATTCCCGTCGCTGTGCCCGCCGGATACCCAAACACGACATCAATCGATGTTCCATCCACAGTCACAGTGCTGGTCGCAGCCTGATCGTCGCAGGAAGTCGTAGCCAGACAGGCGGCATGAACAATCGCCGATGCTGACCTTACTGAGCCCTCTATGCCTGAGCGCGTCGCCGCTTCGGCCTGTGAAGATAAATCCGCAAATTTCGGCAACGCAAACGCCGCCAGTATTCCCAGAATAACGATTACCATGACCAGCTCAATCAGCGTAAAGCCCGACTGCTGTGTCTTTATCTGCCTTTGCATAGTTGTTCCTCCACGAGAACATGTAATCTTTTAATCAAGTATAGACGTCAAGTTATTCTTGTGTTTGTAAAATAGTTAAATATTTCAATCGTTATCAGCGCTTTTGCGTTGTACGGACAGCCTCACTTCGCCGCTTTCGGCGTTATACAGCAGTGAAAAAAAATCCTTCCCCTGTACGCCAATCTGATAGGCGCAGACCGTTCCTACAGCCAATGCATCCACCTTCTCCTGCAACGCCGCCTCCGTCGCGCTGCTGCGGCGCAACAGCAGTGTAGAATACAGGCGCCGGCAGCTTTCATCCGTCATCACCGCCGCGACTGGATGGCTATCGCCAACATCAACAGGCCAGCCTTGCGCGTTCATTCGCAACACGCCGCCGCCCTGCCCCTGAAAATCTTCCGGGCTGAAATCCGAACCCGCCGTCAGCGTCCCCAATTCAACCGAGTCTGAACTCCCTCCCTTCGCCAGCCAGGCGGTATGAGCCAGCCGCAGACTGGTGAGAAACGCCGTCTTCAGTTGTTGCGCGCGCACCTCGCCGGCGTTATCCACCAAGTTGTCCATGGAGCGCAGAAACACACCTGTCAGCACCGCGATCAGCGCCCCAATCACCCATATCTCCACTCGCAGAAACTGGCTCAGCCAACGTCCCGCCATGCTTATTTACCCAGCGCCGCCTGACCCAGACTCCACATGGGCAGGAACACGCCCAGCGCCAGAATCAGCACCATCACGCCCATCACCACCAACAGAATGGGTTCAATGGATTCCGCCAGTCGTTTAAGGGAGTATTCGATTTCCTCATCATAGAAATTCGCCACCTCCACCAGCAGACTATCCACTGAACCGGTTTCTTCTCCCACCGCCAGCATTTGCATTACCAATGGCGAGAACATGTTGGTGGCCCGCGCCGTGCGCACCAGCGTGTCGCCGCGCTCAATACCGTTCCGCATGTCAGCGATAGCGGAGCCGACATATTTGTTGTCCACCGCTTCCGCCACCAAGGTCAGCGCGGAAGTGACCGGCAGCCCCGCCGCCAGCATCATGGAAAAGTTGCGGGAAAAGCGGGACAGCGCCACCAGTTCAAACAAAGGACCAACGATGGGTATACGCAGTTTGAAGCGATCCCAGCGATAGGCGCCCTGAGGCGTTTTTTTCCAACGGATAAAGCCATAAATCGCAGCCGCCAACCCCGCCGCCACAAACCAGCCGTAATTAATCATAAAATTGGACGTCGCCACCAAAATCTTGGTGGGCAGGGGCAAGTCGGCGCCGAACTTGGCGAACACGCCGGCGAAGGCGGGAATCACGAAGAAGTTAACCACCAGCAACGCGATAGTGATCGCCACCACCACCATGATGGGATAGCGCACCGCCTGCCCCACCCGCTTGCGGGTATCCCGCTCCAGTTCGATATTTTCCCCCAATTGCCGAAATGACTCTTCCAGTTGTCCGGTGTTCTCCCCCACCAGAATCATGGAGACGAAAAGCTCATTGAAGGTGCGGGGATGGGCGCGCATGGCGGTGGCCAGGTTCACCCCGCCCTCCAGACGCCGCGCCACGTCGTCCAGCACTTCCGCCAGCGTCTCGGAGCGCGTGGATTCCGCCAGTCCGCGTATGGCGCGAATAATCGGGATGCCGGCGCGGCTGAGCGCATGCATTTGACGACAGAGAATCACCAGCTCATCCAGCGTTACTTTTTTGCGGAAGATGGGCAGTTTTTTCAGCCACAGCAGCACGTCCGTTTGCGCTTCCTGCTCCTGAATGCTGGTGGGCGTCACGCCTTTACGCAGCAGCTCATTGGCCAGCGCTTCCCGGTTGACGGCCTCCTGCACGCCTTCAATCAGCGCGCCCTTGCTGTCGCGCCCTTTAAATGCAAAATTCGCCACGGTCAGCTGAACTCCAGATGGCTCGGTGAGTGCGGCAGATCGCCCAACGACGCCGAGATGCGGAATACTTCGTCCAACGTGGTGACGCCTTCCCGCGCATAGTCCAACGCGCTCAGCGCCAGCGGGCGATAATGCAGAGAACGTTTGGCGGCGTGAGTGAAAGCGCTCTGATCGTTCTTACGCAGCGCATCCAATAGCGCGTCGCTCATTTCCAGTAATTCATAGACCCCGATACGGCCGCGGTAACCGGAGTTGCCGCATTGATAGCAGCCTGCGCCTCTGAAGAAGTGCGTGGGCAAGGATTCCTGAGTCATGGCGTGCAGCCAGATTTTTTCCTGCTCGCTGGCCTGATAAGGCTGCTTGCAGTTATCGCAAATACGTTTCACCAGACGCTGCGCCACCACCGCCGTCAGCGCGCTGGCCACCAGATAGGGTTCAGCGCCCATATCAATCAGGCGCATGGCGCTGGAGATGGAGTCGTTGGTGTGCAGCGTGGATAACACAAAGTGGCCGGTCATGGCGGCGCGCAAGCCGATTTCGGCGGTTTCCTGATCCCGCATTTCTCCCACCAGCACCACATCCGGGTCCTGACGCAATGCGGCGCGCAGCACGGACGCAAAGTCGAGCCCGATTTTCGGGTTCACCTGCACCTGCGTCACCCGCGGCAAGCGGTATTCCACCGGGTCTTCCGCCGTGATGATTTTCACTTCCGGCCGATTCAGTTCCGTCAATGCGCCGTATAGCGTGGTGGTTTTCCCGCTACCGGTAGGTCCGGTAACCAGGAGAATGCCATGGGGACGTTTAATCAGGATGCGCAGCCTGTCCAGCAGCTTCTTCGGCATGCCGGTGGCTTCCAGGTTCAACATGCCTTCGGTCTGATCCAGCAAGCGCATCACCACCGATTCGCCATACTGCACCGGCATGGTGGACAGACGCACATCAATGGAGCGGCCTTTGACCCGCACGTTAAAGCGGCCGTCCTGGGGCAGGCGCTTCTCGGAAATATTGAGGCCGGACATCAGTTTCAAACGCAACACCAGCGCCGCGTTGACGCGTCTTTCCTTCATCACCTGCTCGTGCAGCACGCCGTCGATACGCTGCCGCAGACGCACCACGTTCTCATCCGGTTCGATGTGGATATCTGAGGCGCGCGCCACCACGGCGTCTTCAAAGATGGACTGCAACAGGCGCACCACCGGCGCCTCGGTGTCATCGCCTCCCGCCGCCAGTTCCGCCAGATCGAAGGCGTCTTCGCCGAGCTCGTCTTCCAGTTCGCCGGCGATGCTGGCGATTTCCTCCGTGCGCCGATACACCAGATCCAACGTGTCCAGCAGTTCGCTTTCCCGCACTACCGCCTGCCGTATGGGTTGTTTCAGCACACGCACCAGTTCGTCGTAGCCGAAGATATCCATGGGATCAGACATACCCACCAGCAACTCGCCTTTCTCCTCCGACAACACGATAGCGCGGAAGCGGCGCGCCGCGGTTTCCGGCAGGCGTTTGATCAGCTCCTGATTGAACTGGTAATGGCGCAGTTGCACGAAAGGAATACCCATCTGCTGCGACAGGAAACGCAGCAGGCTGTCCTCATCCATATATCCCAGGTCAATCAGGGTGCGGCCAAGCTTGCGGCCGGCTTTTTTCTGCTCGCTCAACGCCGTCATCAGTTGCTCTTCTGTGATGACGCCGTTTTGCACCAGCAAATCGCCTAAACGTATTTTCTTTTTCGGTTCGACCATAATTACTCTCTATCTCTCCGCTGCGCTTGCGGTGTCAGCCGCCTCCGCCGCCTGGCTCCAATTGCTGGATGCGGCGGCTGGCGTACTGCGCCAGAGTCGTCTGTAATTCCGGATCGCCCACCGCCTGACGGTAGGCTTGCAACGCCGATTGACTGCGCCCGGTCTGATCCAGGGCGATGCCCAGCCCCGCCCACCAGTCGCCCTTGTGAGGGTGCGCTTCAATCAGAGCCGCATAGGAAGTGATGGCCTCTTCATAACGGCGCGCCTGTTGGTATAGCCCCGCCAGCAGGCTGTGGTAATCCGGCGCCGTTTCCACTTCCGGCGCTTCACTCTCTAACAGGGCGATGGCCTGCATGACCGCCCCGGTGGCCGCCAGAGTGCGCGCTTTCATTAGTTTGAAATCCACGCTGCTATATGCGTCGACGCTCTGCATCACTTGCAGCGCCTGGGCGTAATCTCCCCCGCCGATCAACCAGGTCGCCAACTGAAAGCGGCTGGCTTCATGCTCCGGCATTGACGCCAGCAAATCCCGTAAACGTTGCTCCGCCGCCTCAACATTGCCTTGACGATAGTCCTCCCGCGCCTGCTGCAAGGCGCGGGCGGCGATCGCTTCCGGCGTTTGCGACGGCGCAATATTCATCGCGGCGGGAGAGGGCGCCACCTCTTCCACCGGAGCTGCGGCGATAGCAATATGACGCGTCGGCGTAGCCGGCCTTTCCGGCGCGAGTTCCGGCTCCACCGCCCGCAGTGCAGGCGTCTCCAGCGCATTGCGAGACGTCAACGTCGTCCTGGCTTGCTCCTTGAGTTCAATATCCGCCGCGCTATTCATCTGCGCTTCACTGACGACCGGGCTTTCCTGCTTGACGGTGGGGGCCGCTTTTTGCGTCGTCATGGGCTGCAGCGGAGCGTCCTCGACGATCACAACCGGCTCCTGTTTGGGCTGCGTTTGTCGCGCTGGTTCCTGAGCGTATTGCGGCGTCGCGACAACAGGCGTATCCAGCTGCGTGACTTCCGAGGGAGCCTCCGCCATGGGATCAGGCGTCAGCGGCGTCTCGTCCTGAGCCTGCAACGTATTCACCATCGCCACCTGGGACACCACTGGCGTCGGCGGTTCCGATTGCGCCTGCATCCACCAGTAACCCCCTGTCAGTCCCGTCGTCACCAGGGCCAACGCAAGCACGCCTGACCAGCGCCGGGTCGCGCCGGAAGGCGCTTTCTGCAAGCTGTGCGGCGCCGGCGTCCGCAGCGCCGACTCCCGCTTATCCAGATCTCTGAGCACATCGTTGAGTAAGCTCACGCCCAACCTCCCAACCAGGCGAATCGGAGAGGACGGGCGCTTTCCGTATCTTTCACGGCGCGTCGCACATGGCCGGGCGCCACGGTTTTATCGCCATCGCCGTAGGCGGCGAGCATAGCCTTATGCGCCAGTACGTTCACCAGTCTGGGAACGCCGCCGCTGGCGCGAAATATGAGTTTGGCGGCGTCGGCGCGAAACAGGTTGTCACCGTTGTAGCCTGCGGCCATCAGGCGGTGCCGTATATATTGCTCCACCGAGTATTTATCCAGCGGACGGATGTATTCCTGAAACGTGATGCGCTGCTTCAGTTGCCGCAACTGCGGCTGCGACAACATGACATCCAGTTCCGGCTGGCCGAACAGCACGACTTGCAGCAACTTTCGCGATTCGGTTTCCAGATTGGTCAATAAACGCAGCGCCTCAATGGTCTGCTCGGGCATCGCCTGCGCTTCATCGATGACCAGCACGACACGCCGACCTTCCGCGCAATGGGCGATCAGTTGTTCGTTGATGAGTTTCAGCAACTGATGACGACCGCCGTTCAGCTCGCCCAAATTCACCTGCAGTTCGTCCGCCAAAGCCAAATAAAGATCCTGTGGCGACAGGCGCGGATTGGGGATGTAGGCGGACACGTAATCGCCATTGAGAAAATTCAACAAGCGGCGGCACAGCAGGGTTTTCCCTGTGCCCACCTCGCCGACCACTTTGATAAAGCCTTCCATGCTCTCCAGCGCGGCGCGCACCGTTTCAAAAGCGTTACGGTGCGTGGACGCGTCCAGATAAAAATGCGTGTTGGGCGTGAGGGAAAACGGCGCCTCGCGCAATCCGAAATGTGTTTCGTACATACGCCCTCCTTTCGCCGGTCAGAATTGCTCGCTCGCCCGGTGTTGCAGTTTGTCCATGCGCTGGCGGCTGCCGCGCAGATCCTGACGGTAACTTTCGCTGTCGGCGATAATTGGCCGGATCAAAATCACCAGTTCGCTCTTGAGTTCAGTGTCGCGTTTCTGTCTGAACGCATGCCCCAACAACGGGATGTCTCCCAGCAGCGGCACTTTCGCCTGCGTTTTTTCCGTGAGGTTGCGAATCAGACCGCCAATCACCACCACTTGTCCATTGCGGGCCTTGATCACACTGTCGGTCTCCCGCACGGAACTGAACGCCAACGGCAGCACCAGATCATTGGCCCCCAGGGAGATGGTCTTGGTCTGATCCTCCACGTCGCTCACCGTCGGATGCACGTGCAGCGTCACGTCGCCGTTCTCGCCAATCTGCGGGGTGACATCCAGAGCGATGCCGGAGAAAAACGGCGTGATCTCCACTTCCGAAATCAGGTTGCTGGTCCCACTGGTGGTGGTGGCGTCGTTAGTCTCAATGCCGGTGACGAAGAACTCGTCATCCCCCACCTTGATCACTGCTTTCTGGTTGTTGATGGTGGAGATGCGCGGGCTGGACAGCACCTGCACCGTGCCCTGCTCGCCCAGCAACTGCAGCAGCGTCGTGAAGTCGTTGATGCGCAGAGCGGCGCTGAACACGCCTTCCAACCCCGGGTTGGTGACGCTTCGGGAGGTCTGCCCCAACGTCAGGCTTTTGGTGGGGTCGCCGGAAGCGTCCACTTTGGAAGTGAATTCATCGAAATAAGACCAGTTCACGCCTTGCTCAAAGCCTTTGTTCAGCACCACTTCCAGAATTTTCACTTCCAGAATCACTTGCCGCTGCATAACCAGCTGAGCTTTATCGAGATACTCCTCCACCGCCGTCAATTCGCTCGGCGTCGCCCGCACCACCACGATGCCTGCGCCGCCATTCGTCACCACTTTTCGCCCTTCTTCATTGCCGACGATCGTAATCAGAGTCTCCTGCAAGGCGGTCCAGAAATCCGAGTCGGTTTGCGTGGTGATGCGCGATAACACTGCGTTGACGCCGCCGCCGGAATTATTGCTGTTGTTGTTACTATTGTTGTTGCTGGAGCTGCTGGAGGAAGAGCCTGATGAGTTGGACAACTGCCCGGAGCTCACCATGATGTCCGACGCGCCCTTGCGTTTGACGTTCAGGTAATTGATCTGAAAGATGCGGGTTTGCACGCCGCCGGGCAAGACTTTGAACAGATTGCCCTTGCGCTGATATTCAAAGCCATACAGCTGCTGAACGATCTCCATCACCTCATCCAGCGTGACGTTTTTCAAATCCAGGGAAACCGCCCCTTCCACGGCGGGATGCACCACCATGTTGTAGCCGGTGCCTTTCACCAGTCCCATGAAGAAATCTCTGGCCGGCGCGTTATTGACGGTGATGTCAAAGCGCTCCGCCGCCTGCATCGTCTCAGCCGCAGGCATGGTCGGCAGCAGCGCCTGCATGACGTCCGGCGGGGGCGCGGGCTGATGCGCCTGCGCCATCGTTTCTTCGGCTTCCTGCATGGCCTGGCCGATCGCCTGCGCGCTGGTCGGCGGCGGCTCGGGCTCATCCTTCCTGGGCGTAGCGGGCTGACTGGCGCACGCCGCCAGGCCGAAGCCGACCCAAACTGACAACAAGGTCCGCCAAAGACTTCTCATTCTTATCTCCGAATAATCAGCGCATCCTGGGACGCGCCTTGAACACTTTCGTACCAGCGCTGGCCGCGCCAGTCCAATAACACCCTGCGCGCTTCGATTTTCACCACGCGCACGGCGCCGGTTTGCTGTCCTTCCGCCAGGGTGACGCCGTTAATCGTCGCTACCTTGCGGGAAGTGGAATACAGGATCGAGTCCACATTGATCGCCGGACGACTGGGCGCCCCGCTGACCGCCACGCCATCAGCGCGCCATCCCATGGGCCGGGTGGGGTCCGCCAGGACTTCCCCATCCGGCAGCCGGAAGCTCTCTGCGCGGCCATGCATCGCCACGCCCAACAGCAAAAAAAACAGCGGCCATTTCTTTACGTCAAACACCCAGCCACCTCTCATCCAGTCCCAGGGTTTCAAACTCCAGCGTCACCTCCGCCCTGGGATAGACGTCCACCTTGTAATCCATGTCCACAATGCGTAGACGGGACTCATTGCGCTCAATCTTCTGAATGTATTGCAAGGTGTCGAAGTAGCCGCCGGTGAGCACCACTTTCACACGATGACTGAACAACACCGCGGCGGCCTCGCCTTCGCCGTGCTGAATTTTCCGCAGCGGCAGTTTAGCGACGGCGACCACTTGCAAACCGGGATGCTTGTGTAAAAGCGCCATCAGTAATTCAGGCATTTCTTCTGGGGCCACCAGACGCGAAAGGTTTTGTTTCAGTCGCTCCTGGCGGGCGTTGAGCTGGTTGCGCAAGCGCTCGTTTTCTTTGCGTAACGCGGCGTCCGGGTCCTGCGCCAATTGCTTGCGCAGCACGTCCGTCTGAGCGCTAAGGTCCACCAGCTCCAGATTGGCGGCGGCGATCGCCTGCTCCGCCGACCGATTGCTTCGCCACAGCGGCTCCCAGGCGAACTGGGCGTACAGCAATATCAGCGCGACAACCACCGTCGCCAGCAATATGCCTCTCTCCCGTACACTGAAGCGGTTCACGCGGGAGATCCATTTCTTCATCATGGCTGCTTGCCTCCCGCGCTGACCACGGGTTGACTGAGCTCCCGACTGTTCGCCACAGGACGGGACGCCCGCCCTTCCGGCTCTGGCGTCTCCACATAGGTATCCACTTCGAATAATCGGGCGCTGGCGCTTTCCTGCTCCGGTTTCAGGGTCAGCATGTTAAATGCGCGTCCGCGTAAAGCCGGCTCATCGCCCAGCGCCTGCAGATAAGCGGGGAGTAAGTCTGGTTGCAGGGTGGCCCCGCTGAAAATCAGACGCTCGCCGCCTTGTTGAATCCGAATGCGCTGCAACCATAGAGGCTCCTGGCGGTGCCGCGCCAGGGCAACCATCAGCTCGCTGTAGGACATGGCGCCGCCGTCCGCTTTCAGACCGGATTCCAGCGCCGCCAGCAACGCCTCGGTATTCTGCATTTGCAGGCGCAAACGGTTATTGTCCGATTGCAGACGGGTATCGCGGGCGCGGGCTTCCAGTTGTGCGCGCATATTGTCTATTTCCGTCACCAACGCCTGCTTGCGCGATTCGGCGGTTAGCTGGCTCCTCGTCACCTCGGCGCTGCGCCATACCAGATATCCTGTGTAACAACCGCCTAACACCATCACCGCCACTACGGCGGCGATCATCACAGGGATGGAAAGCGGATCTCGTCGCGGGCGAAACGCTTCTACATATAAATTAACCTGTTGCATCAGACGCTTTTCCTTCCCCCGGCGGCCTTGCGCATAGCGCCGCCGCAGGCCACCCAGTGAATGGCCGATGCGAGTTGATCGTCCGGCAGTCCGACTTTGTCTTCCTGCAGCGTTTGCACGGTCAGTCCCAGCGCTTCGTCCAATTGCGACAAGAGCTCCGCCTCATTCACCACAGAGCCCGCCATCAACCGACGGGGCGGCGCTTGTCCCATCTGGCTTTCGAAATAGTCAAAGGAGCGCTGTACTTCCAACGCCAGTTGCTGTCCCACCCAGGACTTGCGCTCGGGGTCGGCCAGCGCCTCCATGTCCGCATCCAGACGACGGGACAGGTAGACGGAGCCGTTTTTGATTAACAGCATGAGGCCGGTGTTTTCCCGCATCATCATCAGGCCAAGGGATTTGCCGTCTTCCTCGAAAGGTTGCGCCAGATTGCGCAGAGCCAATTCTGTGATATCGATGGAAGACAACACCAGGCCGCTGTCGTTGATGACGCGGATGAGTTCTTTTAGCAGGGATTTACGGGCGGTCACGACGTTGACTTGGGCGGGTCTGCCGCGCAAGGCGTCGCTGGGATATTCGAAAACATCGATAATGGCGTCATCAATGGCGTAGTCCAGCAGATCTTTCACCTTCCAGCGCACCGCTTCCCGCAGTTCGCTTTCCTCGACGCTGGGGCGTTCGATTTGATGCAGAGCGTACATTTCCGGCGGCAGCACCAGATTGCAGGCCATTTTCTCCAGTTTGCGCTCGTTCACGAAAGCCTTGAGCGCACCGGCCCGCTGCGCAGCGCGGGCGTCCAGATAATCGATGGCGCGGATATGGGATTGTCCGCCGGCCGGCTCCGAGACGGCGATAGCCATTCCGTCCGGCCTTACTTCAATGCCGACCAGCCCTTTTTTGCCTTTGGAAAAGGAAAGCCATGAAAGCAATCTAATACCTCGTTTTAAGCGCCGACGGCCGCACCACGCGGTGATATCTAACGGCCGGTATCCTTACAACGGGCACACTGATCCTAGTTTTTACATAACTTCAGCTTAGACCACTAACTTATTGTTGCAAATGTAAAAGTGTAAAAAAGGATTTGACAAAAACAGCGTTTTGCAGACTTCTGGAATAGAGATATACGACGTCGTTTGAGGGCTTTCAGGCAGATGAAGATTCAGCGCAGTAATCGTACCTTCCCCTTATCGTTTCACACTGCGCTTGCAACGGAGCGTTAGGTTTCGCCAGCGTCTTACAGCTTGACAGGAAGGCATACGCAGCAACAAAAAAGGGGCGCCGCCGCGCCCCTTGAAAGCCCTTACGGGCGAAGGTGCAAACAAGAGTTCTTACTGCCAGGCCGACAGATTACTGCCGGTCAATTCGGCGACGAATTTCTTCTCGCCGGAGTAGTAGCTGCTGAGCACTTCCCGGCTGTCCGGGTCGATTTTCGGCAGCGGTTTGGAGCTCACATTCAAACGCCTCAGCAGTTCAGGCGCGCCAGTGCGCTTAATGACTTCCGTTAAACGGGTGTAGCCGGATTTGGCCAGCATCCGATAGGTGCGCACCATGATGTTTTCCAGAAACAGAAAACGATAGGAACGCGCCTGATTGCGACGCTGCTCCACGCCTTCGGGCAGGAAGTCCACATCCTGACAGCCGAGAAATTCGTAGACTTCGCGAAAGCCTCTGGCGTAATCCTTGTTGAAGTCCTCCAGCACGATAATTTTGATCTGTTCTTTGGGAAAGCTCGCAAAGAAAGGCTCCAGATACTGGGTGTAACAACCGAACTTCAGGTGCTCTTCATTGCGAATAAACTCCGCAAAAGAAGTGCTGCCGGCGATATCGCCTTTGCGGATGGCGTGCAGGTAATCGGAAAACGTGCGCTGCACCGGATCGCGCACAATAGCGATGATCCTGGCCTCCGGAAAGTGGCGGCGTATGCGCTCCGCCGCACCCGGCCGATACATGTACGTTACCGAGAACTCCCCCTTCAACAGACGATCGTCGCAGCCTTTGAACTGCGACTCATACCAGGCGAATTCATGCTGATCATACAGATCGCTGAAGTAGTTAATTTCTTTTGGGTTGCCGTCGAATATTTCCGGGTGTTGCACCAGATTTTCGAAAAACCAGGTGGACCCGCATTTCCCTGAACCGATGCCGATAAAGTCGACGTTGAATGGTTTAGCCATGTTGCGCCATCCTCTCCTTGGGCTCTTCCACTTTTTCCTCTGTCTTCATGGGAACGATACGCGCGGGATTGCCGATGGCGATCGAGTTGGCGGGCACGTCCGTGATCACCAGACTGTTGGCGCGCACCACCACGTTATCGCCGATGGTGACGTCACCCAGCACCTTGCATCCGGGCTCCAGGGTGACATTGTCGCCAATGATCGCCAGACGCGGCTTGCCGCGAATATTGCCGACCGTGACGCCTTCATACACGGTGAAGTTATCGCCGATCTCCTCCGCCAGTACAAAAATGCCGGAGAAGTTGCACACCACCATGCCCTTGCCGATCCTCGCATAGCTCTGGATGCTGACGCCGGTGAACATTTGCACCAGATAAAACAAAACGAAGTACGCCGCTTTTAACAGCAACGACAAAGGTTTGAATTTGACGTCGCCGGCCTGTCTCCCGAAGCGATACACCATCGCCGCGAGCGTCCCTCTGTGCGGCAATGCGCGCAGACAATTGGCGGTGGAGGCGTCGCCGTAGAGCAGCTCCGCCTTGCGCCTCACATCCTGTTTAATGTTCGTTATCATGTTCCGTCTTCAGTAATTGACCACCTTCTTGCCTTCCCGCTTCTCCGCCATCCAGTTGGTTTCCCGGGAGATAATGCGGGCGGGGTTCCCCATCACCGTGCAATTGTCCGGCACGTCGGAGATCACCACCGAATTGGCGCCGACCACGACGTTATCGCCGATCTTCACACTGCCCAACACCTTGGCGCCAGCGCCGAGGAAGACATTGTCGCCAAGCTTCGGCGGCTCCGGCTGTTCACGCAGGTGACCGGTGGTTACGCCCTGGAACACGATGCAGTTGCCGCCTATTTCGCCTTCGCTGATGAAGATGTTGGAAAAGTTGTGGATGACGAATCCCGGACCGATTTTGGCTTTGGAGGGAATGTAGATGCCGAAACCCAGCACCACCAATACCTTGCCCAGGGCGTAGGGAATGTAAAGAGGAATACGCAGCAGAGCGGGCTTGATGGTGCGCGCCCAGCTCCCATAACGATAGACGATGACGGCGATGGTGCCCGGCTCCAGAAATACCCGTACGTTACGGGTGAACCAGCTTTTCTGGCTGAGAAACCATTGCTGCTTGAATTTGACGTCCGCCTTGATCAGGCTGATAAGTCCCATCTTTTGCATAAGTCCTTTTGCTGTCCGTTGCTCAGACGCCGGCGGATTCCGCTACGCACCCCGCCACATACGTCGCCATGGCGCCGAAGGTGTCGAATGTCTCCGGCTCCAGACTTTCGCTGTCGATTTCGATATCGAACTCTCCCTCCAACGCCACAATCAGTGAAATACGTTGAATGGAATCCAGATTCAGGGGTTCGTCGAGACCCACGCCTTCATAATCGACGCGGGTGACGCCGCCTACAACTGACTTCAAGCGCTCTAGCGTATCCGATTGGCTCATATTATTTTCTCCATGTTCACGTCCATTTAAGCCTTTGTTTCCGTATCCGTTCCTACGGACTGCGCAGCGAAGCGTCAGCCCTTTTTGATATACAGGCGGTAGGGGAATTTCTCAGTTACCTGGATCACCGGGTTGTGACCCACGTAGATATAATAGGTGCGGCAGATCAGTTCGCCGCAATAGTAGCTGGAGCTGCCCGGCACCACTTCCTGTTTGATTTCGCGGTAGATATCGGCGACCTGGCGGTAAGTTTCCAGACCCATTTCCCGCAGCAGCTCGCCAATACCGATTTTACCCTGCAGTAATTGTTCACTGATTTGCTCAGGCAGATCCTGCGTCTTGATGATGGAGGTGGCGTACGCGTAGATGTCGCCGCTTTCCACGCCGCGAATGCAGACATTGCGTCGCAGTACGGTATCGCCTTTCCGGCAGGACATCTCCTCCACGTCCTCTTCCAACGCCTGTTCGTGCTGGCCGAGTTGCTCGACCATCAACGGCTCCCAGTAATAAGCTTCCAGGGTCTTGGTCACAGTGCCGTCAGTGACCAGCAGCGTCCGCAAAATCGGCGGCATCGCGGCGATGTCGAGACTCTCATCGCGCTTGTTGGTAATGATGCCGCCAGCAATATATCCCTTTGCTTTAAAACAATCTAACATGCTCTCCACCTTGTACTTAACTTTGCGGATTAAAGATACTTTCTGAGCACCTTGCCCAGAGGACTCTTTGGAATTTCGTCCACGAATTCGATAATTTTCGGTGTTTTATAAGAAGCCAAATGCTCCGCGCAGCTGGCCGCCACCATCTCCCTGGTGACGCCGGCGCCGGCCTTCACCGCCACCTTGACCATTTCGCCGTACATGCCGTCGGGTTTGCCCAAAGCCACCACTTCCAGCACACCGGGAATACGCCGAATCACAGCCTCCACATCCGCCGGGTCGACTTTATGACCGGCGACATTGATCATCAGCTTTTTGCGCCCGACGATGATCAGATTGCCTGCCTCATCCAGGCGCCCTAAATCTCCCGTATGGTAACCGTCTTTGCGGAAGGTTTCCGCACTTAATTCCGGCAACCCCCGGTACTCATGGGTCATGGCTGGAGAGTCGATCACTACCTCCCCCTCCTGACCTGCCGCTACCGGCTCTCCCTCATCGTCCAGCAGACGAATAACGGAGCCAGACACCGGCTTGCCGACGGAGCGAAAGTTAGCGGCCGAAACATGCGCATTCACCGCCGCGGCGCCGGTTTCCGTAGAGCCATATAACTGCCCCAGAGGTATGCCGAAGGCCTCGCGGAAGCCGGTGAATATGTCTTCCTCCAGCGGCGCTCCAGCCGTATACGCCAAGCGTAATCGGCTCAGATCCGGCGCCTGTTTGAATGGCGTCATCGCCATCATTTTGCACATAAACGGCACGGAAGGCAGCAAGGTCGCCTGATGTTCCGACACCAGCCGCATCATTTTTCGCGCATTGAACTCGCCATGATGAATCAACAGCGTTCCGCCGTTCATCAACGCCGCCAGAAAACAGTTGCCAAAGCCATGAGCGTGAAACAGCGGTACGCTGCAGGCGATAACATCTTCATGGGTGATGCTCAGCGTGGCGGCGGAGCCCTCCACTTCCGCCATCACCTGCGCCTGCGTGCGCGCCACCTGTTTGGGCGAGCCGGTGGAGCCGGATGAAAACATGATGACGGCGTCCGCCGTTCCTGGATAACGGCTTTCCGGGGCGTCCTCATCCGACACAGGCAAAGCGTCATCCAGCCCAATCACACAACGCGCCATCTCAGCGGGAAGCTTCGCTTCCGCTTCAGGAACGACAAAGGCGAAGCGCACTCGGGCGTTGTCGAGGTACAACGCGGTTTCTTCCTGTGTGTAGGCCACGTTTAACGGCAACAGTACGCCGCCGTTGGCCCAGACCGCCAGCGAGATCGCTACGAAGTATATGGAGTTGGGAACCAGCGCCGCCACCGCTTCGCCGGGACCGACGCCAGCCGCCCGCAATACGCGGGCGTATCCGACAGCGGCGCTGATCATTTCGCGATAACTGTAGGAAGTCTCGCGCCAAACAACGGCTTCCTTGTCAGGAAACCGTTGCGCCTGCTCAACAAAACGTGCAAATAACATATGATTACGACTTCACTCTATGCTTTGGTTTGCAGCTCTTTATAGCCGGTGGCCTTCAATTTGCCGTAGAGATTGAACAGCTCTACAAACGCCTTGAAGATGACTAACGGATTGGCGCCGGTGGCGGCCCCTGACAACCTGGGATAGTGACTGACGGGCACTTGCTTGATCGTGCAGTGCATCATGCCCGCCTGAGCCAGAATCTCCGTGTTGATCATGGCGCCTTCCGCCTCAATCCGAATGCTCTGAATAAAATCACGCCGGAAAATCTTGAAGGCGCAATCAATATCCCGCACTCGAATTCCAAACAGGTAGCGCACCAGAACTCCCCAACAGTAAGCGTTCAGCTTGCGATGCCAGGGGTCGGCGCGCTGCGCCCGGTAGCCCACCACGATGTCGTAATCGTTGATGTGCCGCAGCAGCAGGTCGACTTCCTCCAGGTCGAACTGACCATCTGAATCGGAGAAGAAAATAAAATCTCCCCGCCCCGACTTCAGGCCGGTCCTGACCGCGCCGCCATACCCTTTGTTCTGCACATGGTGGATGGGACGCACTTCCTCATGCTCCTGACGCAGGCGTTCGAGGATATCCCGTGTGCCATCGGAGCTGCCGTCGTTGACGACGATGATCTCTACGGTTTCAAAATGCTTCTTAAACGCTCCTATCGCCTTCAGGACCGTCATTTCTATATTCGTTTCTTCGTTATAGGCGGGGAATACAACAGATACGCTAGATAATTTCTTATTTTGCGCGGAAGCCGATGCTTCCGTCTGGGCATCCTCTGTGGGCGCCTTATCCACCTTACGTAATATGATGTCCGCTTCCATTGAACTGTCCTTTGTTTCGCTGGGTTATTCCATTGCGGCGTTGACTTGACCACCCGTAAATCACGCAGCCAGAAATTTGTCCTTGGTGAACACCGTTTGCGGCGTTCGCAGCTCACGGGAACTGCGCCAGGACTGCACGCCAGATAGTTCAAAGTTGAAAGACATCACTTCCACGCCGGCTTTCACCAGCGCTTCCATCACCCGGCGTTTACGGGTGGACTCACAATAGAACATCATGAAGCCGCCGCCTCCGGCGCCACTGACTTTACCGCCCAGGGCGCCGGCTTTCACCGCGTCTTCATAAATCTGGTCGAGTTGACCGTTGGATATGGTCGCCGCCATTTTCTTCTTCTCTTGCCATGCATAATCCAGCAGTTTGCCGAATTCGTCCGGGCGACCGGTCAGCAGCGCTTTTTTCATTTCCACCGCATGCGCCTTGAGGTTGTGCATGGCGTTCAGGCTCGCCTGATCGTTGCGCTCCACGTTCTTGACCTGGGACTCAATGATGCGCGAGGACAGCCGGTTCTTTCTGGTGTACGCCAGAATCAGGTTGTATTCGAGTTCATGAATAACCCAGGGGTCGATGCGCAGCGAGTTGACGATGACGTGGTCTTTCTGGAACTCCATGAAGTTGAAGCCGCCGAAAGCGCTGGCGTACTGGTCCTGCATGCCCCCCAGAATCCCCAGATCGCCACGTTCGATTTCGCAGGCGCGACGGGCGATGTCGTAAGGGCTTAACGCCAGGTTCTTCAATTCTCTGAAAGCGCCGATCAACGACACCACCATGGCTGACGAAGAGCCCAGACCGGACCCTGGCGGGGCGTCATTGTGGGTGACGATGCGTAAACCGGCGGAACCTTCGTAAAAGCGCTTGATCACGCCTTTGGCCAGATCGCTTTCGCCATTGAACTGAAGATCCTTGTTGGCTTTGATGCGGGTAATGCTTTCGAAATCCTGCGAGTAGATTTCTATCTGCGGAACTTCCCGCAATTCCAGATGGGTGTATGCGTATTTGTTTATGGTGACGTTCAGAACATTGCCGCCATATATATCGGAGTAGCTGGCGATATCGGTGCCGCCTCCGGCGAAGCTGATCCTTAGCGGAGCTTTTGATCGGTAAAACATAAAGTCGTCCTTTCCCTAGTTTTGTAACCTAATCACTTTGAATACGTCCAGTTACAACAAACTGCAGTCCTTGCGCTTCAGGAAGCGCGATACAGTGTTGCGTCCCTTTCAACAATAAATTGCTGTGCAATGAGATAACCGATAACCCTCTCCACGCATTCGGACAGGGATAACGCATCGGTATTCAGAGTCAATTCCGGATTGACTGGCGGTTCATAAGGAGAATCAACGCCGGTGAACTTTTCTATGCGGCCCGCACGGGCTTTCTTGTACAAACCTTTGGGGTCGCGTTGTTCACATACGTTGAGAGGCGTCGACACATGGACCTCGACAAACTCGCCGGGCTCCAGCATTTGACGCACTATTTTTCTATCTTCGCGGAAGGGGGAGATGAAAGCGCTCAGAACGATCATGCCGCTGTCGACAAACAACTTGGCGACTTCGCCTATTCGGCGGATGTTCTCGACCCGGGATTCGTCGGAGAAACCCAGGTCTTTGTTCAGCCCATAACGGACGTTGTCACCGTCCAACAGATAGGTGTGGCGCCGCCACTCAAACAACTGCGCCTCCACCGCATTGGCGATCGTGGATTTGCCTGCTCCGCTAAGGCCGGTGAACCACAGTAGGCAAGGTTTCTGCGTCTTGATGGACGCACGCTGGGATTTACTGATTTTATGCTGATGCCAGACAATGTCGGCGCAGACGTCATTCCCAGACTTTATTGTATATTCCTTAGCCACCGTCGTACTCCTGAAGCCATGTGCGAAACGCAAATCCGCGTTCATTTCCTTATCCGTGGGAGCAATCTCAGCAGAGTAAAGCAGCAGCCCAATGTCCTCAGCGAGGCAAAAAGCATGCCCGAGCTACGGCAAAAACAGGGAAAAAACGCAGATGACGCTTATATGACAGTCCAGGGAAAACGCGGGGCCGATGAGCGCCGCTTACGACATGGACAAATAAAGAGCTGTTTTATCTTTCACTTAAGTCGGGTTTAACGATGGCCTACGCGGGAAGAAGTCGAGATAGGAGATCACGACTTTGAGCCTGCGCCTCCGTAAAAAACACTGAGAAAAAATGATTTTTCGCACAGGTCCCAGGATGAAAACGGCCCGATTTTCACACCAAAATTTGATTCATTTAGGGGCGCTGACAAAGAAAAAGGGGCAGCCGCTTATACGCCAAGTGTAAAGAAAATAATAAGATGAATGTCGGTTCAGTTTACGCTTTGGCCATTTTCTCTGCTCACTTATTAATCTCTGTAAACCTTCTCACTACTTTTAACGACCAACAAAACCGGAAGTGTTGAATTTTTTTACATATTGTTTTTGCACCAACTTTGACCATTCAGTCAGATTATCCTCAACATCCCGCGCCACTAAAGGGTTTCCGGCCCATAACCTCTATACATCGGGTATTTCAGCGAGAAAAAGCTGGCGTCAAAAAGGAGAAATTGCGCTCATTTATTGTCATCTCCACGGGTTTTCATTTTACAAACCTGTCATCCTGCCCCACCTCCTTTGGCTCGAATATTGCCTTTTCGGGAGTTAATAACAGGTTAAGCCTGTTTGCTTTTCAGCCAGGATTTACGTCACTTTCAGAAGGAATGCATACAAAGTGAAGCCAGAAAAAAGGAAATTTAAAATCGCCATGGTGGCGGCCTGCCCTTTCCCCGCCAATCATGGATCGCCGGCTTCCATCAGGGAAATGTCGGAAGCGCTGGTAAGCCTGGGCAATGAAGTCCATATCGTCACCTACCCCATTAAAGAGGATATTCCTGTGGTCGGGCCGCACATACACCGGGTGCGGGTTCCGGGGTTCAAGAAAAACGCCATACGGGTCGGTCCTTCCCCTGAGAAGTTCCTGTTTAACCCGCTGATGGTGTTCAAACTCATACGCGTCATCCTCAAATACGATATCGACATTATTCACGCTCACAATTATGAAGGCGTTTTGATCGGCTGGCTGGCCAAACTGATCACGCGCCGACCGTTGCTGTACAACGCGGTCAACAGCATGGCCGACGAATTGCCCACCTACGACTTCTTCAAAAACAAAGACTTCGCCCGCAAGCTGGCGGCTTTTCTGGACAAAACGTTGCCCTTCAAAGGGGATCATGTCACCGCGGTGTCCGATGATCTCAAACACTTTCTGGTGAAACTGGGCGTGGAGGCGGACAAAATCACTGTACTGCCCGCCGGGGTCGTACCTGAGATGTTCGATAACCCCAATCCCGAGCGCATCTACGCCCGTCACCAACTAAGCAAAGACGACCACTATCTGGTTTACACAGGGAGTCTAGACGCCTTTCAGCGAATCGACTATCTGCTGGAGACCATGGCGCGGGTAGCCGCCCGCCGCAATGACGTGAAGCTGTTATTGGTCGGCAATATCTCCAACCCGGAAGCTCATCGAAAATACCAGCGCATGGCGGAGGATCTCGGCATCGCTCATCAAGTGCTGTTCTGCGATCAGGTGCCATTGGACGAGCTGCCGGATTATCTGGCGGTCGCCGATGTGGCGGTGATTCCTCGCCCGGAGTGCCCGGGACACCCGGTAAAAGTGTTGAATTACATGTCCGCCGGCGTCGCCATCGCCGGCTTTCGCGGCGGCGCCAAGGGACTGACTCATGAGTGCAATGCGCTGATCGTGGACAACCATGACTGCGACGCGCTCGCCGACGCTGCGATTCAATTATTGGACGACGGCGCCAAACGCCAGCGTCTGGGACACGCCGCCCGTCAGGTCGTAGACAAGTTCTACACCTGGCGACAGTTGGCGCAAGGCATTGAGGTGCTGTACGAACATTTGTATACGGGAGGAGAACGCGCGCCCAGAGAAAAGCTGCGTGAGTTCATTCTGGAGACTTACTCTCCAAACGACGTAAGATCTTGAAGTGCATAAAAGGAATGGAGTGCGGCAAAGGAACAATCCGTCCTTTTTCAACGCTATCGAAACGCTGGCGCGAATGTGCGGATTCTGGCAATCTGCGCATTCGCCCACATGCAACGGCGAAGCCGGCGTCCGCGTCACGCCGGTGGGGCCTGGCGTCAGCGCCAGCCCTGGGAACGGGCTCTTGCAGCCGATTTATATGGAGGTTAGGTAACCATGGCCGGTTTACTGGCGGCGGATATCCGCAGGAAGCGCTCACACTATGTGCGCATCGACAATTTCGTCAACAAGTACCTGAAAATCACGTTCCAGCTGGGCACGCTCTATCTGTGCTCGTACCGTCTGGGGCACTATGCCGCGCGCGCGCGCAATCCCTTGTTGAAGCTGGCGGCGTGGCTTTTATATTTTCCGACCGAGTTTCTGCTGGGCTCCATCACCGGCATTCGCATCCCTCCCCAGGTCGCTATCGGTCCCGGTCTGGTCATCCATAATTTCTCCGGCGTTTTTATCGACGCGGAAATCGTGGGCGAAGACTGCACCGTCAACCAGTGCGTCACCGTCGGCCCGGACTATCAACGCAAAGGCCGTCCCCGTCTGGGCGACAATGTCTTTATCGGCTCCGGCGCCAAGATTCTGGGAAATATCACCATCGGCGACAATGTGGTGGTCGCCTCCAACGCGCTGGTGATCGACTCGGTTCCGGACAACTGTACTGTCGTCGGCGCGCCGGCCCGGATCGTTTCGCGCAACAACACCAGCAGTTACCTTAAGTTCAAACAACCCAAGCGTTGACGGCGTACTTATGGCGACCACTGTGGCCCACGCACTTTGCGGTATCGACTGTCTCCTGGCGGCCCATGCGCTGCGCGGCGGCGCGGTCATGCCCAAAGCGGCCGCGCTGGCGTTTTTCGCATTGCTCGGCAATGCGCCGGATCTGGATATGCTGGTCGGATATTTCATCAGCGGCGACCATCTCGCTTATCACAGTCGCGCATCTCATGCGCCGGCGACGTTATTGGTTTTGGCCGCCTTATTGGCGTGGCCCCACTGGAGATTTCTGGCGCTCTGGCCAGGCTATTTTCAGCGCTTCGCAGTGATCGTCTGCGCTCTGCTCAGTCATACCCTGCTGGATTTTCTCACCGGCCCACAGCGAGGGCTGCACAGCAGCTTTGGCGCGCCGCTGCTTTGGCCGTTAAGCGACGTCCGCGTCTCCGCGCCGTTCTCTTTATTGATTGGACCTCACCACGACACCCTGGACCGTTTTATCGGCTGGCGCAATGTGTGGGCGGTGGCGTCCGAGTTATTGCTGTTCGCGCCGCTCACCTGGCTGCTTTGGCGCCAGGCGCGCGGGGCCCGCAACACCATAGAAGGATTCAAATGACTGGACGCATGCTGAACATCTTGAAGCGCAATTTCGTCTTTTCCGTATTCATCGTAGCGATCGTCGGATTGATCGGCTACCTGCTGCTGTCCGCCAAGAAGCATATGGAAATCACCAACACGGAAATCGCCCGCAATGTGGGGAACGCCGCGCCAGTGGAGCTGCACAAGGTCGGCGCGGGCGCCGTCACCTCCCGCTTCGCCGCCACCGCCGTCGCCACGGAAGGGGTTTCCGTCGCGATACGTCCGCAAATCGAAGGCGCTATCAGGGCGCAACCGGTCAAGCTGGGCGATCTGGTGGTCGAAGGTCAGGAGCTTTTCCGCCTGGATGACGCCTTGTACAAGTCCAATTACACACTGGCGAAATCTCTGGTGGAGAACCGCAAAACCTTGCTGGACTACTACAGCGCCAATCTCAGTGAAATGAAGAGCCTGCTGGAAGGCGAATATGTTTCTCAGGAGCAGTATAAGACCGCCTTCCTCAACTTCACCCAGTCGCAAAGCAGTCTGGCCGAAGCCACCCATCAACTGAACAACGCCAGCCAGGAACTCAAACAAACGCAAGTGTCCTCGCCGATCTCCGGCGTCGTCAGCGAAGTAAAGAGCTTTCCCGGCGTCTATATCAAGAAGGGCGAGGAAGCGCTGGTCATCAATTCCATCGACCCGATTCTGTTCAAGATTCTGCTGCCGGAAAAAGAGCTGGGCAACTTTTCACTGGGCAAGGCCGTGGATATCCGCCTGTCCGCCTTCACCAACACCACCCTGCGCGGAACGATCTACCGGGTGGACCCGGAGCTGGATGAAAGCCAGGGCGCCGCCCGGGTCTACGTGCAGGCGCCCAATCCCGAGCTGACCGTGAAGCCCGGCATGACCGGCACGGTGTATCTGGAGCAGAACAAAAACACCGTGCGCATTCCTTCCATCGCCCTGATCAATCGCTTTGACGACGACGCGGTGGTGTTTCGGGTCAGCGAATCCGGCGCGGCGGAATTGACCCCGGTGAAGGTAGGCATCGCCGGCGACGGCTATGTGGAAATCATTGAGGGGCTGCATGTGGGAGACGAGATTGTGGTGGCGGGACAGCAGAGTCTGAAAGCCGGAGATAAGGTAAAAGGATAAGGAATTCATGATGTCAGCCAGGTTGTCGCTATCACTCGCCGCCGGCGTCTGCATGACGCTGAGTGCGGGAGTTTGTCATGGCTTTGAAGACCGCCCCGAGTTTAAGGCCCTGTTGAGTAAAATGTGCCGCACCAGCCCGCAATTGCAGGTGCAGCGACTGGAAATCGCCTCTCTGCGCAAAGAGTTCGAATACACATCGGGACAGGCGTGGTATCCGGAAGTGACCCTGAGCGCAGGGCCGCAGTACTACGAAGGCGAATCCGTGGGCAACTTCGCCTTCGAGCAGAATCAGAGCGCCTTCATCGACTCAGACAATGAAACCTCCGTCAGCGGACGCCGCTCCGGATTTGTGAATCAGGCCAAGGTGGCGCTGGACGCGCCCATCTATCGCAATAGCCGCTGGGTGGGACAGGAAACCGACGACGCCGCGATTCTGCGCCAGCGCATCGAATACGAAGCCGCCAAGCATCAGAAGCTGTTTCAGGAAAGCCTGCTGGATCTGGTGGAGGTGCTGGTGTCCCTGCAACAGGCGCAGCAACAGGAAGTTCTGCTGCGGGAACTGTTGGTGGACGCCCAGTCGCAACTGGATATCGCGCACAATGCCGTCCGCGCCCGTCTGATCGAACGCTCGGATCTGCTGGAGGCGGAAGGCGCCGTCGCCGAACTGGAGGGCGAGCTGCAGCAAACGGCGAATAACCGGGATTATCTGAGCCAGAAATTCGCCTTCCTGGCGCAGACCACGGAGGCCATACCAACGCTGGATTTCAAACTGGACTCCCTGCCCCCTGCGGGAGATCTTGAGTCCCTCGTCGAGGCGGCGGAGAACAGCAGCATCGACGTCATTCTGCAACAAGCCCAACTCGCCATCGCCCGCCGCCAGTATGATCAGGCGCGCCACGACAACGGCGTCGCATTTGGCCTGAGCGGCTCCGTGCGCGGTGTGGCGGATGAGGACTTCGGCGAGAGCAAACATCTCGCCACGGTAGGCGTCAGTCTTGAGGTAAAGTTGCAGGACACCCTGCGCGCCAGCGGCAAGTCCCGCTATTGGGCGCTGCAAGTGGAAAAAGAACAGAGGCAGTTGGATCTGATCAGGGCGAACCAGCGCATCGTCACCCTGCAAAATTATCGGGACTATCAACAGCAATTATTGACCTTGAAGAACTCGCTCAGCGCCCTGGAGCGCGCCAGATCCGAGCTGGAGAAGAACCAGGAGCTGTTTCGACTGGGCAAGGTGGGCGTCAGTGAGGTGATCGAATCCCGTTCCGATATCCGACAAATTGAGCTGGGCAAATTGGACGCCTACGCCAAGCTGTGGCTGCTGCAGTTCCGGCTGACGCCGGGCGCGCGATGGTCCTGCTCCGTAAAGGGAGATTAATCAATGTCTTCGAACAAGAAGATTTTCCGCAATATCATCGCCACTTTGCTCGGCGAAGGCGTGGGCGCGCTGCTCAACATCTACGTCATCGTCTTGATCGCCCGCACTCTGGGACCGGAATCCTTCGGCGACTTCGCCTTCATTCTGGCGTTTGTCGGCCTGCTGCAACTGGTCACCGACATGGGCGTCACCAATCTGCTGGTGCGGGAAATCGCGCAGAAGAGGGAGCAATACAAGTATTTCTTCGGCAACGTGCGCCTGCTGGCCTGGACGGTCACCCTGGTCGCCACAGCCCCCACCGCCATCGTCTGCCTGCTGATTCTGGAGGATCGCGACTTCGGCCTGAGTCTTTTCATTATGACGGTCGCCGCGCTGATCGTGTTTCATAGCGTGATTTATGGGGCGCTGTTCCGCGCCTTCGAACGCATGGAATTCAATGCCGCCATTTTCGTCATACACAAAGTGATTCTGCTGGCGCTTACGCTGTACTGGCGCGAGCACGACCCCAGCATCCTCGCGCTATGCGGTTATTATCTGCTGGCGAACATTTGTCAGTTCCTGCTGTTTTACGCTTGCAGCCTGACGGTTTTCAAGCGCATTCCCTGGCGCTTCGATCCCGGCCTGTGGAAATACGTGCTGTTCGAATCGGCTCCCATTGGTTTGTCCATGATGTGTCGTCGCGCCACGCTGCATGTGGACACCCTTATCCTGAAAGCGATGGCCGCGCCCCTCGCACTGGGGTTGTTCAACGCCGCCTATCGGGTGATACAGATCATCGAAATGCTGCCTTTCACGCTGTCCATCCCAATCTATCCCAAACTGGCCCGCCTGGCCCTTGGCGATAAAGCGGACTTCAGTCGCTTTCTCAATCAGGTGCTGAAGTTCTACGCCATCCTGTCGCTGCCCATCGTGGCCTATGTATTCGTCTTCGCAGAGGACATCATTGGACTGATGTATACGCCGGAGTTCGCCTCTTCCGCCAATATCCTGCAAGCGTTGGCGGTAGCGATCTTCTTTATCTTTCCGTCCTCCATCATGATTTACGTTTACTCCGCCATGGGACGGCAACGCCTGTTCACCCTGATCTCCGTCGCCACCCTGGCTACTAACGCCATCCTGGATATTCTGCTGATTCCACACCTGCACGCCTTTGGCGCTGCAGTAGGCACGGTGACTGCAGAAGCCTTGTTCATAGCCGGATCGCTCTGGTTCCTGTATCGCCAGTCCGTGCCGGTGCAATGGGTGCGCATGTCTTACAAGCCGCTGTTGGCGTCATTGTTGGCGGGCTATGCAGTGAACGCGGTTTTCGCCTCTCCGGGACTGTTGCAGTTTATCCTGGCGTCACTGCTGTTCGCCGTCGCCTATCTGGCGCTGATCCTGGTCAGCAAAACGCTGAACCAGCGCGAGTTGGCGTTCCTGACGGCGTTGATCAAGCGTCGCCCCGCCGGCAAAGGTGCGCAGTAACGTCATGAATATGCTGGCGGGGGTTCAGGCGAGTCTGATTCTGGCGATGCTGGGCGCGTTCCTTGCTCCCTGGATCAATCTGCCCTTCGCCGGCGGCGAGTCTGGCGTGCAGTACGCTGCGTCGATGGCGCTGTCTCATCCGGATATGCTGGGCCCCGTCTTATTGCTTTTGATCGCCGCGCCTTTGCTGGCGATCAGCGTCCACTTCAACAAACCAAATCTCGCTTTAACGAGCGCCGCCTTCGCCCTGGCGTTTCTGGCGTGCGTTCCCGGTTACCTCGTCGCTCTCGATCCCCATACGTTGCCGACCTACACCGACAACATTGAGGACTATCGCACGTTGAAGCGGTTCTTCAATTCCTTCTTCACGCCCAATAAAGGCCAGGCTATCGCACTCCCTGACACCGCCAGCTTTGACTCCTTGGGCGGTCGTCTTGAGCTGGCGTTTCTGTGTCTGGAGTGGGGCTGGTATATCTCCATTGGCGCCGCCGTCATCCTCTTCATGATGACGCTGTCCAAGGCCCGCCTGCGCTTCTACCCCATTGCGCTGCTCATCCTGATCACGCCGTTGGCGTTGACGCTGTACCCACCCATGCAGGCGGCCAAATACAAACAGGACGCACAATGGCGTCTGACCCAGGGCAATCCGGCGTCCGCTTTTGGCGCCATGGTCATCGCCTTCAAGCTTGACCCCCTGCTGACTTACTCCGAGCAGGCAAGCCGGCTTTTCTCGCAATTGAACGCAATGGTATTCAAACCGGAAAACCCCGCCTCCGCGCTGTACCAATCGGCGCAGCTGGAAACCGCAGGCAATCGTCAGGAAGCGCTGGACACACTGCATTCCGCCCTGCAACACCGACGCGAGGACGAGTTTTTTCCTTATGTGGCGCATCACACCAAGCGCCGTCTCGCTATTCTGACTGATCGGGTTATCAGCCGCAGCTATCGTCACGAGCAGTGGGACGAGGCCCTGCGGGCGTTGCAGGAAATGCTGCGGGTCTATCCGGAAAGCGACACCCTGCGGGCAATGGCCAGTCTCGCCTATATGCGTCAGGGCGTGCCGGAAAGTTGTCTGAGCAGCGTCTCGGCTTCGCTCGAACGGATACAAGGCTCCAGCCTGCGCGCCGACTTGCTGGCGACACAAGGGGAATGCCTGATGATGATGGGCAAAGTGGATCAGGCGCGACAGTCGTTCCAGCTTTCCATTGACGCGGACAGCGTGCGCAATCTGCGCGCCGTGCGCGGGCTCAGCGGGTCATGACCATGTTGTGGCGAAGCGCGCGACAGGGACTGCAGGCGAGTCGCAAAATCTTTCCGGCGTTGCTGGCTTTCTCCTTGCTGCTGGGGCTGATGACCACTTACGCACTGGAGCTGAAGAACCAGCAAGGCGTACGTTTGAACTGGGACGGAGCCCGGTGGATCACCGCGCCAGACGCCCGCGCCGTCAGTTATTTCCGCAAAGTATTCATTGTGCGCGCCGCGCCTTATAAAGCTTTCTTGAAGCTCGCGGGAACGGAGAATTACAAACTCTATATCAACGGCGTGGAGATTGCGGTGAAATCCGCCCCCACGTCTGAGCCAATCTGGCTCGGCGCGGTGGAGTCGTACTTACGCCCAGGTAGAAATGTCATCGCCGTTCGCGTGGAAAAATCCTCCCTCGGCGGCGCGCCGGCAATGATATTGTCTCTGCGGGTTCAAGACAGCCAGGGGCAGGAACAGCTTCTGGTCAGCGACAACGCCTGGAAAGCGTCCTTCACCCCCGCCAGTGGCGGCGCCGATAACCGCATATGGTATCAGTATGGTTTTTACGACGCTGACTGGCGGACGCCGCATTTAGCCAATGGGTTAGAACCGCCCTCCATCAGCGGCAACGTGGATTACGGCTATTTCCTGTGGAGCCGCACCAGCGCATTGGAGCCAGTCTGGCGCAGCGGCGGCGACAGAGCATCGGAAGCCCGTTTTGTGCTGACCTTGCCTTTCTCCCGCGCCGCGCTGCAAAACGCCTGGTTGATGACGCAATGTAACGGAACCTTCAAGGTAAACGTCAATCAACGCCGTTTGGGCGACTACGCCAGCGACTATCCGCAGATCAAAGTCATTAATCTGTTCCAGCCTTTGGGCGCCGGTCCGGCGAATAAAATTGAGGTATTCGCCGATTGCGATCCGGCGCATGGCATTGGATTGCAGGCCGTGGCGCAGACAGGCGAGGATCGTTTCATCAGCTTTCCCGGCATAGACTGGCGCGTCAGTCCCGTCAGCGCCACGGACGCGCCTGCGCATTACGAGCGCCCCGCCTATACGCCGCATATCCGTCAGGTGTCGACGGAGTCAGTGGAAAACGCGCCAATCCGTTTCGAAGACCCCAGCCTGGAGGTCATGCGGCAAATCAGTTACCCCGAATTGATTTTGCGCGCATTGAAGTGGTGTGCAATCTGGTTATTGCTCAACGTTCTTACCAGCGCAGGACTGTTGTTAGCGCTGGGAGGACTGCCCCGTCTTGTCGCTGCGATAAACTTGCTGCTGACCTCTCTCGCCTGCTTCGGCGCTTTGTTGTGCGCGCTTGCGCTGGATGCGCGTCTGCTCACCACAACGATATTCAATCTGAGCGTCGTCACCGGACTGTTTGGCGCAGCCTTGATGAGCCAGGCTGTATCAGCCTTGCAGTTACGCTCTGCACACTTTGAACCCGGACCTGTTTCCAAAACACAGCAGATCAGCGGCGCGGGCGTCCACCGGCAGGTCCTGGAGGAAAGCCTATGAGCTACCAAGGCGTATCGCAATGGACGAAATGGCCGCGGCTGCGCGACCAGGTTTATTCACTTCCCGTGATCCTGCTGATTGCGACGGCGCTGATTACTCTCTCTTTCAGTCTGCGCATCGGCGGCCTGGATGCGCGCGCGCTCACTATTGACGAAGCCACTATCGCCAGCTTCGTCGAAGGGGTGTTGGACAAGGGTTATCCCCACATTTTCGTCAGCACCATGGAAGTCCCCCTGGCCACTTATGAACTGGTGCCCTACTTTCTGGCGCTGTCAGTGAAACTGGGCGGCTTTTCCGAGTTCACCCTACGGCTGCCGGCGCTGTTATTCTCCACTGGCGTGTTGGGATTGATATTCTGGATCAGCCTGCGTCGCTTTGGACTGGCGGCGGCGATTATCGCCGGATTGCTGTACAGTCTTTCAAGCTGGTCTATCTATTGGTCGCAGAACGCATTTCATCCGGCGCAGACGCAGTTCTTCACGCTGCTAACCGCCACAGCGGTTTATCACCTGATACAGCAGGAGCGGGTTCGGCTGCGTTTCGCATTGTTGGTTTGGGCGCTGTTCTCGGTGACCTATCTGAGCTGGGAAGGTTCTGGGTTTCTGCTTCCAGTGATGGCCGTCATCGTGCTTATCTTCAAACGGAACAATCTGGTCTGGATCTTCCAGCGCAATCTCTGGGTGATGTATCTGCTGGTGATATTAACCCTGGTCGCTCAGGGCGTGCGTCGTGTGGTTCTGCAACAGCCGCACCTGATGCTGGGCTCCGGCAAAGGCGATGTCAGTCTGCCGCAGCTGGGCTTTCTGAAGGACAGCTGGGAGCCGGGCTTTTACTTCATCAACTTCTTCGGCATGGAAACCCATCTCATCACCGGCGCGGTATTCCTGCTCGGCGCTTACTACGCCTGGAAGCGTCCAACGCTGCGCTTTTATTATCTGGTGTTTCTTATCACGCTGTTGTGTCTCAGTAATTTTCTGCTGTTCTACAACGCCCACTATGTGTTCTTCATCTATCCGTTTTTCATTATCAGCGTCGGCGCCATTCTTGCGTTTTTGATTGAGGATGTAACGCGCCTCACTATCCGAGTGAAAGCCCCGGCGGCGGCGGCGATCGCCAGCTTCAATCTGGCGGCGCTCTTATTGATGGCGGTGATGTCGATGAACTCCAACCTGATCCATTTTTACAGCATCGGAAATCTGGGCCATCTGGGCTTTCGTTCTGACTATCGGGACGGTTTCGCCGGCGTGGACTACCGCAAAGTCTCCGCCACATTGAAGCAGGGCTATCGTGAAGGCGACAAAGTCATCAGCATGGCGCCGATGCCGACCAAACTGTACGCCGGCATTACGCCGGACTATTTCCTGCAAACTATTACCGATCGCAAGATCGTCTACGACCGTAACCTGGACTCCCCCTTCTATCGGGACAAGTTTCTGGGCACGGTGGTGCTTCGCAGCGGCAGGGAGCTACAGGATGTACTGAACCAAAACAATCGGGTCTGGCTGGTGGCCTCCCCCTGGAATGCGATGACGCTGGTCATCGACGCGGACACCTTGCAATTCGTCCAACACAGTATGCGCGTGGTGGATGAGAGTTACGACGCCATACTCTTTTTATGGCAGAAATGAACAAGGGGAAATGTAATGAACATGGAAGCTAGAGCAACGCACATTCGCTGCATCATTCTGGCCGGCGGCAAGGGCGCCCGGCTACGTTCACGGGTTGCGGACCTGCCCAAACCCATGGCGCCGGTGGATAACCGCCCATTTCTGGAGTTGCTGCTGGATCAGCTCGAACAGCAGAACATTCACGATATAGTGTTGTCCCTCGGATATAAAAGCGAGCATATCGTGCGCCACTTCGCAGAGCGCCCCCGTGAAACCCAGCGCCTGGAGTTCGTTATCGAAGACGCGCCCATGGGGACCGGCGGCGCCATCCGTATGGCGGCGGAACGACATCCTGCGCCTTACTATCTGGTGCTCAATGGAGACAGCTTTTGCCATACCGACCTGCAGGATTTTATTTCCTCTGTTTACCGCAGTGAGTTCACCAACGGCATGCTGGCCGCGCTACAGCCTGATTGCTCCCGTTACGGCAAACTCACCGTGCACAAACACAGCGGCAAAGTGATCATGATTGAGGAGAAAAAACCGAACGCCGGCCCTGGCCTGATCAACGCCGGCGTCTATTTCCTCAGCGCCGAGTTCTTACATAAACACTGCCTGCAACAGGGCGCGTTTTCGTTCGAACAAACCGCCTTTCCGGCTTTGGTGGGCGGAGGACTGTACGCCTATACCAAGGCCGGTCCGTTTATCGATATCGGCATACCCGAAGACTATGACTTTTTATGCGCCCACAAGGAGCAGTTCTTTCCACAGCGGGAAGCAACCCTTTCTGCGCTTAGTGAGTGAGCCAGGACAATCAGGAGGATGACCAATGAACATTGACATGGAATATGTAAAAGAACGCATCAGAGATTCGATTGCAGTCAAACAGCGCGTGCTCGCGGACCAAGCGCTGATGGAAAAAGTGCTCCGTCTGGGTCAGGTCTGCGTTGAAGTTTATAAAAGGGGCAATAAGGTTATCCTGGCGGGCAATGGCGGCAGCGCGGCGGATGCGCAGCACATCGCAGCGGAATTCGTCAGCCGCTTTGAATTTGATCGTCCCGGATTGCCCGCCCTGGCGGTGACCACGGATACGTCCATGCTCACGGCCATCGGCAATGATTATGGCTACGAGCGGGTTTTCGCGCGTCAGGTGGAGGCCAACGCCAAACCCGGCGACCTGTTTATCGGCATCACGACATCCGGTAATTCCAAAAACATACTGGTCGCTCTGGAGAGCGCCAAAGAAATGGACCTGATCACCGCCGCCTTCGCCGGTTCCGGCGGCAAGGTGCAGGAGCTGGCGGAGCACGTCATCAACGTTCCCTCCACACATACGCCAAGAATTCAGGAATGCCACATCATGATCGGACACATTATCTGCGGTATCGTGGAAGACGCGATATTCGGCGAAGCCGCCGCCTGAACTGGAACTCACAAAACTGACAAGGACACGATTATGTTGGACATACCGCAACTCCTCTCCCGAGTGAAACTGTTCCGTAAAAAGGCCGCTGTGCGCTGCGCCATGTGCTCAATGGGCGGCGTCGGCTCTACCGCTCTGGCGCGCCATATCGGCTCTATCTCCGATAAAACCATCCGCGAGCACGCCTATACGCCCGCTGTATATGACGATGAAGTCGACATCCGGCTCGGTTACATGTTCGGCAATCCTTACGACGCGGTGCTCTCACTGTTTCGCCGCAATTATCAGGACATGCACGCAAAAGCCATGAACGTGAACAGCCCCACTCCGGCGCGTTCGCTGCGCGGCATGACGCTGGAAGAGTATTTGGAAAGAGGCGTGGATGAATTCAATATCGAGCGCCAGTTTGATAACTGGGTCAGTACTTTGTCCCCCAAACACCCGACTATCCTGGTCAAATACGAGAGCCTGGGATCGACCATCGACAAGGTGCTGGAGTTCTTCCAATGCGAGGAGCCGTTCGAGCTGAAACGCAGGAACTCCTCCTGGGTGGATCAGCCTTCACGCATCATTGAAGGGCTGCAGCTGATTTACGGCGATGTCGCCGCCAAGATAGACGCCATGCCGCCATTAAAGATATTACTGCCGGAAAGCGCTCACACCCAGACTCTGAACGCTGTCACCAGCTGATCCCCACACAATCCCGGAGGCGACGCCTCCGGGTTGAGCGCCTACTTGATCGCATTGTTCGCACTGGAGTGAAAACCACCCATTTGCGGAGAAATATCCGTATTCAGTAGGTCCTGGTTCCAGACTTCGATGTATTATTAATCAGGCAGTCAAATAGCTTCCTTCTATTTGTCTGCAACAACAGGGCCTGCACATGTCAGGCCCTGTCTCCCGCGGCTTGCCGCCGCGCAGGCGCATCCATGCGCCTGGTTATTAACATGCCAATATCATTGCCATATTAATAATCTCGCCGCCATGAGGCCTGATCGCATCAGAACGACAGACCACTGATAAGTTCGCAACAACATAGTTTATCCCATAACTTCAGCGCCGGACCTACCGACGAACATGCAATCCATCGCCCGCAACTACCTGAACACGGACATTTGGCGAGGGCATCATATAAGGACGAAACTGATCAAAAAAGAAACGATCTGTAAAAGCAGGGGGAATAGCGACAGCTGTAACCATATTCAAACAAACAGCAATAAATTCATAAGGATATGTTGCAATAAGTGAGTCATAGTCTTCTTTTATAAAGACATGCAACGCTAAAATAGCCAATAAAAAGCATGTCTGTCGCCCAGCAACAACGATGCTGCGAGAGGCCTCAAATCAGCAAAGGGAAGGCAATATGAAAAGCATAATAAAGCTGGCGCTGTCCATCGCCTTGAACGCCAGTATCCTGGGTTGCGCCACGTACTCTCAACCTGTCCGCTTTTACGACGCATCCTCTTGCGAGTACCGAATCACCAGTCTGCGGCAAGACATTCATACCTGTTACGGGGAAGCATTTCCGATCGAGTATGCGGTATTAGTCGCAGCGCAAAGCGACGATCAGATTTTTCGTGGGCAGTTGAAAACGTTGGCGGGCTTCGACTGGGAACATGAACGCGCCATCCTCATTACCGCGCTAGCCAGCAAAGCGAATAACGACGGCTATCACACCGATGTGAAAACTGCTCAGGATGTATTGGGAGCCAGTCATTTCATGATTCAACTGTATTCTCACGAAGGCGAATTACTCGCGGAATCCAATGAGCAGGTGGATTTAGGTTGGATTCGGGCTAATCAGAGGTAGAGGACGGCGAAGCGCTGGTCATCACCGCTTCGCCTTGAGATCGCGAACTGGATTACCAGGGATAAGCCGCTTCTTTCACTTCCGGGGAGGGAGAAGAAGTGACTTTCAGCGCCAACGTCAGTTTCGCGGGAGCGCCGCCTTCGAGCACGATTTTACCTTCTGAAAAAGCGTCATCATCTTTACCGCGTTTACCGATGAGGACTTCTTCCGCGCCATTTTTGGACGCATGGTAAAGCGCTTCCTCCATATCGATCTGAAAGATTCGCCCCAGAATCGTTCGAGTGCCTCTTGCTCTCTCCCATACTTCCAAACAGGGCGAAGGCTTGCCATTTTTGGAGCCCTCTTTAGTGATCAACTCGACTTGATATTCCGTGCCGGTCTCAAAGTCCTTTTTTGCGATATCCAATATTGTAGTCATATCCTACTCCCTTGTTTCTGCTGTTAGTTTTTTTATACGCCGTTATGTCTTAACGGCCTGGCCCCAGCATTATGGCACAATATAACGATTGATTTGGGCGCATGTCCCCTACCAAAGGCCCTCCGTCGCCTTCCAATCACTAACCTACAGGCAGAAACGAGGCGCTCAAGTTACAGCGCCACGGCAGATCCGCTCCAGAAGTTCGGGAAATTCAATACCGGCGGCCCTCGCCGCTTGCGGCAATAGACTGTTCGCAGTCATCCCCGGCAACGAATTACCTTCCAGACACCATACTGCGCCGTTATCCTCCACACGGAAATCGATTCGGCTGTACACGCCCAACTTCAGCGCGGCATGCGCACGCAATGCGATCTCCTGCATAGCGGCGGCGTCAGTCTCAGAAATATTCGCCGGAAATATTTCGCTGGCGGCGCCCACCTGATACTTGGCGTGGTAATCAAATATCTCGTTAGGAACGATGATTTCGCCTACTAGCAACGCCCGCCCATCTAATATTCCGACAGTGAATTCTCGTCCAGGGATGAACTTCTCAATCATGACTTCATCGTCGTAATTCATCGCAAGCTCAATCGCCTTCGCCAACTCCGACGCTTCCCGCACCACGCTTAAACCAACCGTGGAACCTTGCTTGCTGGGTTTGACGACCACTGGCCAACCTAACTTTTGCGCCACTTCATCACTGCTCGCTGGCGCCATCAACCAATCCGGCGTGGGTACGCCGGCGGCGCGGAACAGTTGCTTACTCAGGTCTTTGTCCATGGCCACCGCACTCGCAATATGATTACTGCCGGTATACGCCAGACCAGCCAGATCCAACATTGCCTGAATCCGTCCGTCTTCTCCTGCGCCGCCATGCAACGCCAGAAAAACAACATCAACGTCACGGATATTAAAAGCCTCCGCAGACAAGGCGATAGCGCGACCTCGCACATCGGCGATAACCGACGTCGACGGCGGCTCCGGCGCCACACCCGCTTGCAGAAGACGCATTTCATCCGTCCCAGACAGTTGTCCAGTGGCCGTATCCACGGAAAACACCTCATGCCCCAGACTACGCAGCGCCGGAATAATTTGCGCGGCGCTGGCGATAGAGACATCCCGCTCTTCACTCGTGCCGCCGAATAAAACTGCGATTTTCATGGCCCTTATTCTCCTCACCCGAAACGTAAAAACAAAAAAGCCCCGAGATAATGGGGCTTTCAAGTCAGGCTGTCACAGCGCTACGCCTTAAATATTCTTTAGCTTCCGAATCAAAAAGGAATGTCGTCGTCAAAGTCGTCCATCGGCTCTGGCATGGGCGGCTTAGGTTGCTGAGGCTGTTGCGGGCGTTGTTGCGCCTGATTCGGAGCGGAGTAACCACCGCTTGACGCGCCGAAGTTATTGTTAGGGGCTCCGCCATAATTGTTGTTGGAAGAAGCGCCGCCATAATTACCGGCGGGCGCAGCGGCTGGAGCGCTGCCGTAACTGTCGCCGGAGGGAGCTGATTGTTGCCAGCCGTCATTGTAACCTTGCGAGTTATCCATACCACCGCCGCCACTGCGGCTGTCGAGCATCTGCATCTGACCTTGCATATCTACAACAATCTCAGTGCTGTAGCGATCCTGCCCAGACTGATCCTGCCACTTACGGGTTTGCAGACGACCTTCAATATATACTTTGGAGCCTTTTCTCAGATACTGAGCGGCGATCTCCGCCAACTTACCGAACAGCACAACCCGGTGCCATTCCGTACGGGGAACCAGCTGTCCCGTCTGCTTGTCTTTATAACTCTCGTCAGTCGCCAACCTCAGGTTGGAAATCGCGCTGCCGGAGGGGGTATAACGTGTTTCCGGATCGCTACCCAAATTACCAATTAGAATTACTTTATTTACACCACGCGCCATATCGCTCTCCAAACGTTATCCCTCAACCTGGGCGGTGAGAGGGTAATTTATCAGCGCTTTCTCATCAAAGCGCTGTCTATCAATTTTCAAGTACGCCAAGTGCTCTTCGATCACCAACGTGACGTCTTCAACACCATGAATTTGCGTCAGTTCCTGCGCTATCTTATCCGCTGCGTCCACATTGAACGGCTGCAACGGCAGCACATAACTCGCTGTATAGGGAGGATCAGGCATGAACAGGGACACTCCGCCCCATACTACCGCCATCACTGTACAAAGACCATACACTCCCATCAAACCAAACTTCTGGTAAGCCAGTCCACCTAGGACGCCCCCTAGAAAGGCCCCGAAAAACTGGGAGCTGGAGTACACGCCCATTGCCGTACCTCGCATGCCGGCAGGGGCGACTTTACTGACCAGTGAAGGTAAAGTCGCTTCTAAGAAGTTGAAAGCCAAGAAGAAGCCGAACACAGCCAGGGTAAACCCGATAAAGTCGTTCACTCCTTTCATCACAATCATGAGTGCGACCGCCATTAACCAGACCGCTCCAGTGAAAACCTGCCGCAGAAGTCGTTTCTTTTCACCAATGATGATCAGCGGAATCATAAATACAAAAGCTGCGCCCATCACCGCCAAGTAAAACCAGCCGTGCCGATCTGCAACCATATTAAATTTATCCGCCAATGTAACCGGCATTGCGACGAACATCGCCGTCAAAATCATGTGGAGCGAGAATATTCCCCAGTTCAGACGCATTAACTCTTTATGCTGGAAGACATTTCTCAACGCCGAGCGGAGCACTATTGTTTCCAAGTTACGCCGCTGTTGTAACGGGGTCGGCACTTTATACAACAAAATCATTCCTGACAACGCCATACAGGCCGTCGCCCAAAACAGCCCGGCCAATCCCGCGAAGCCTGAAATAAGCGGCCCTAAAACCAGCGCCAACGCGAAGGACAAGCCAATCGTCATCCCCACGGACGCCATGGCTTTGGTGCGATTCTCTTCCTGCGTCAGGTCACTGAGCAGCGCCATCAAAACACTGGCGATCGCCCCTGCTCCTTGCAACAGGCGCCCAAAGATAACGCCATAAATATTATCGCTTAATGCTGCAACGACGCTGCCAAGACAGAACACACCCAAACCGATAAATATTAACTTCTTGCGGCCAAAACGATCGGACAACGCCCCAAAAGGCACCTGCATCACAGCCTGACTCAAGCCATATACGCCTATGGCGAGGCCAAGCAGTGCGGGCGTTGCGCCCTCAAGCTCTCTCCCCAACACCATGAAAACCGGCAGCACCATAAACAACCCAAGCATTCGCATGGCGTACAGCGAAGCCAGCGCGGAGACAGCGCGGCGCTCCTGGGGCATAAACCTCTGCGTCTTTTGCATTTAACTACCGTACCAGTCCATCAAAAAGCGCATATTGTAGCATTTGACCAGCCACTTATTAATCGATTCGCAGTGGCTTTGCCCATCCTGTTTCCGTACTTATATAATGACCGGCTGTAAATTCCGGAGGTGAAAAGAATTTTATGGACACGATCCAAGTCCGCGGAGCCCGAACCCACAATCTTAAGAATGTCGACCTGGACTTGCCGAGAGACAAGCTCATCGTCATTACCGGGCTGTCAGGCTCAGGCAAGTCATCCCTGGCTTTCGATACGCTCTACGCGGAAGGCCAGCGGCGCTATGTGGAGTCACTATCCACTTACGCCAGACAGTTCCTGTCCATGATGGAGAAGCCGGACGTTGACCACATAGAAGGTCTCTCCCCCGCTATTTCCATCGAACAGAAATCCACCTCCCACAACCCTCGCTCCACTGTCGGCACCATTACTGAAATTTACGATTACCTGCGTCTGCTATATGCACGCGCCGGCGAACCTCGCTGCCCGGATCACGACATCGTTCTCGAAGCCCAGACAGTCAGCCAGATGGTGGACCGTATCCTGGAGTTGCCTCAAGACAGTAAATGGATGTTGCTGGCTCCTGTAATACGCAATCGCAAGGGCGAACATCTGCACGTGATTGAAGGCCTTCGAGCGCAGGGCTTCATTCGAGCGCGCATCGACGGCATCGTGACAGATCTCGACGACATTCCCCAACTGGATAAAAAGCGCAAGCATACAATTGAGGTCGTCGTCGACCGACTTAAAATTCGTGAAGACATCCAAACCCGCTTGGCGGAGTCCCTCGAAACCTGCATTGAGCTGGCGGAAGGTGTAGTCATCGCAGCACCAATGGATGGTGACGGAGAAGAGCTTATCTTTTCGGCGTTATTCGCCTGTCCCGAGTGCGGCTATAGCGTCAGCGAGCTGGAGCCAAGAGTATTTTCCTTCAACAATCCCGCCGGCGCGTGCCCCAGCTGCGACGGTCTCGGAGTGAAGCAGTATTTCGATCCTGACAAGCTGGTGGAGCGTCCAGAGCTGACGTTGGCGGAGGGAGCGATCAAAGGATGGGACAGACGCAGCGTATTCTACTTTCAAATGCTGACCAGCCTAGCCGAGCATTATGATGTCGACATAGAAACGCCTTTTGAAGCACTTCCCGAGTCGTTTCGAAATGCGCTTTTAAAAGGCAGTGGACGAACGGACATCAAGTTCAAATATGTAAATAGCCGCGGAGACATTGTCTTCAGAGAGCACCCATTCGAAGGCATATTGCCGAATATTGAGCGCCGTTACCGGGAAACGGACTCACAAATGGTGCGCGACGAGTTGTCTAAGTTCCTTACTCAAAAGTCCTGCCCAGATTGCCACGGCAGCCGATTGAAGCGCTCTTCTCGTCATGTGTTTATCGACAATAAGAGCCTGCCTGACACCTCGCACATGGCCATTGGCGACGCCAGTAACTTCTTTCATCACTTGTCGCTGCCGGGTCGTAAAGGTGAAATTGCGGCGAAAATCGTTAAAGAAATTCAGCTACGCCTTCAGTTTCTCGTTAACGTTGGTTTGGACTACCTCACCTTGGATCGCAGCGCGGAAACGCTTTCCGGTGGCGAAGCCCAACGTATCAGATTGGCCAGTCAGATCGGCGCAGGCCTCGTAGGAGTGATGTATGTTCTTGATGAACCATCCATTGGTCTCCATCAAAGAGATAACGACCGCTTACTGGCCACACTGACGCATCTGAGAGATCTCGGCAACACTGTCATCGTGGTTGAGCATGACGAAGACGCCATTCGTATGGCGGACTATGTCGTGGATATTGGTCCCGGCGCGGGAGTTCATGGCGGAGAAATCGTTGCGCACGGCTCTCCTGAACAGGTCATGGCTAGTGATAAATCCATCACAGGTCAATACCTCAAGGGAACGCGATGTATTGCGATACCAGAACAAAGAGTCCAGCCGGACCCAGACAAGCAACTGATCATTAGCGGGGCCACCGGGAATAACCTGCAGTCGGTCACGCTAAAAGTTCCTGTCGGACTGTTTACCTGCATCACTGGTGTATCAGGGTCAGGTAAGTCCACATTGATCAATAGCACTCTGTATCCAATCGCCGCCACCAAACTTAATATGGCGACCACTCTAACCGCCGAGCCTTATGAGTCAATAGAAGGTCTGGATCACTTCGATAAAGTTATAGATATCGACCAAAGCCCAATAGGACGCACTCCAAGATCCAACCCTGCTACCTATACAGGCATATTCACTCCAATTAGAGAGCTTTTCGCAGCGACTCAAGAAGCAAGGTCTCGCGGTTACAAACCGGGAAGATTCAGCTTTAACGTACGTGGAGGGCGCTGTGAAGCCTGTCAGGGAGACGGAGTCATCAAAGTTGAAATGCACTTTTTGCCTGACCTGTATGTCCCCTGCGATGTATGTAAAGGGAAACGCTATAATCGTGAAACTCTTGAAGTCACCTACAAAGGCAAGTCCATACATGACGTGCTGGAAATGACAGTAGAAGACGCTCGAGAATTTTTCGACGCCATCCCAGCAATCGCCAAAAAGCTGCAAACGTTGATTGACGTGGGCCTCTCCTATATCGGCCTTGGCCAGAGCGCGGTCACTTTGTCGGGGGGCGAAGCCCAGCGCGTTAAGCTATCTCGTGAGTTATCCAAGAGAGATACGGGTAAAACCTTGTACATTCTTGACGAACCCACCACAGGCCTGCATTTCTTTGATATTGATCAGCTACTTAAGGTATTGCATCGTCTGCGTGATCATGGAAATACGATTGTTGTCATTGAACATAACCTTGATGTCATTAAAACAGCGGACTGGATCATCGACCTGGGCCCAGAAGGCGGAAGCCGGGGCGGATTGATTATTGCCGAGGGTGCGCCTGAAACCGTAAAAGACAATGAGAAGTCTCATACCGCTCATTTCTTGAAACGCATTCTGGAAAGTTAGCTACCTAGCAGAGAATGTCAGGGAGTAGCGATAAATCAAAGCTCCCTGATCTAAGAAAATGCCTGCATTTGATTCAGGCATAAAAAAAGCCGCTAAAAGCGGCTTTTTAATATCCGAGAAGAACTTACTCTTCGTTGTCGCCTTCGGCTTCAACTACCGGACGGTCCACTAGCTCAACAAAAGCCATTGGAGCGCTATCGCCCGGTCTCAGACCACACTTGAGAATACGCAGATAACCACCAGGGCGATCTTTGTAACGAGGACCAATCTCTTCGAACAGCTTGGTCACAGCATCTCTGCTTCTCAGACGGGAGAAAGCAAGACGGCGGTTTGCAACAGAATCACTTTTAGCCAAAGTGATCAGCGGCTCAGCCACTCTTCTCAGTTCTTTCGCTTTGGGCACCGTGGTTTTGATCAGCTCATGCTCTACCAACGATGCCGCCATATTCCGGAACATCGACTTGCGATGCGCGCTAGTCCGGTTAAATTTACGACCACTTTTACGATGACGCATCTTCTTTATCCTTCAACTACACTGTTGGCGCGCATTAGCCGCCTAATACCCGATCATCGCCCCGAATGCTGGCGGGAGGCCAGTTTTCAAGACGCATACCTAAAGACAAGCCGCGTGAAGCAAGCACGTCTTTAATTTCGGTTAATGATTTCTTTCCCAGGTTAGGAGTCTTCAGAAGCTCCACCTCAGTGCGTTGAATGAGATCACCGATATAGTAGATGTTCTCAGCTTTTAAGCAGTTCGCTGAACGCACAGTCAGTTCTAAATCATCAACCGGCCGCAGAAGAATCGGATCGATCTCTTCTTGCTCTTCAACTTTTTCTGGCTCATTTTGCTGATCAAAATCTACAAAGACAGCAAGCTGCTGTTGCAGAATTGTCGCCGCCCTACGGATTGCTTCCTCAGGGTCAATCGTTCCGTTTGTTTCCAAGTCGATAACCAACTTGTCCAAATCGGTACGCTGCTCAACCCGAGCGCTTTCAACGTTATAAGCAACACGGAGCACTGGGCTGAAAGAGGAGTCAAGCTGCAATCTTCCAATTGCTCTTGTCTCATCATCAGCTGAGTTCCGTTGATCCGCAGGCTCATAACCACGCCCACGAGCCACTTTCAGTTTCATCTTAACGTCGCCATTTGAGTTAAGGTTGCAAATAACCATATCTGGATTTGCAATCTCAACATCATGATCAAGCTGGATATCGCTAGCCAGTACTGGCCCAGCGCCCTTCTTGTTCAGGGACAACGTTGCTTCATCGCGGTTGTGCATCTTGATGGCGAGATTCTTCAAGTTCAGAAGAATCTCAATCACATCTTCCTGCACACCTTCAACGGTGCTGTACTCGTGAAGAACGCCGTCGATCTCAACTTCGACGACAGCGCAACCCGGCATTGAAGACAGCAAAATGCGGCGTAATGCACTTCCTAAAGTATGCCCGAAACCGCGTTCGAGCGGCTCCAGGGTCACCTTTGCGTGAGTCGCATTGATTTGATTCACCTCGATAGTACGAGGTGTAAGAAATTCGTTTAATGAACGCTGCATAGACGCCCCTACTGGCTAAATTAGTTGCTGGCCTTACTTAGAGTAGAGCTCCACAATCAGGTTTTCGTTAATATCTGGAGACAGATCAGTACGTTCAGGAACTGACTTGAAGGTTCCAGACATCTTCGCAGCATCAACTTCAATCCACTCCAGAGTTGCGCGTTGTGCGGCTAACTCGAGTGAGCCTTTAATGCGAAGCTGATTCTTTGATTTCTCGCGAATGCTTACTACATCGCCAGGCTTGACCTGATAGGACGGAATATTTACAGCCTTACCATTTACCAGAATCGCCTTGTGTGACACCAGCTGACGGGCTTCGGAGCGGGTGGAGCCGAATCCCATGCGGTATACAACATTATCCAGACGACGCTCTAACAATTGGAGCAAGTTCTCGCCTGTAGCGCCTTTAATACGGGCTGCTTCTTTGTAGTAGTTACGGAATTGCTTTTCCAAAACTCCGTACATACGACGTACTTTTTGCTTCTCACGCAACTGTAGACCATAGTCGGAAAGACGACCACGACGCTGGCCATGTTGCCCAGGAGCAGTCTCCATGTTGCACTTGCTGTCAAGTGCGCGAGCTCCGCTCTTCAAAAACAGGTCTGTGCCTTCACGGCGAGACAATTTACATTTCGGTCCGATATAACGAGCCATTAGACTTCTTCCTCTTTAAACTCGACGCTTTTTGGGAGGACGGCATCCGTTATGTGGGATCGGAGTAACATCAGTGATGTTAGTGATCTTATACCCACATGCGTTCAATGCACGAATTGCGGACTCGCGACCGGGTCCAGGTCCTTTAACCAAAACATCTAGGTTTTTTAGGCCGTATTCAGCAGCCGCATTACCGGCTCTTTCAGCTGCTACCTGCGCAGCAAAAGGTGTGCTCTTTCTGGAACCACGGAATCCGGAACCACCAGAAGTCGCCCAGCTAAGTGCGTTCCCCTGACGATCGGTAATGGTTACGATAGTGTTGTTGAATGAGGCGTGGATATGCGCTACGCCGTCAACAACGGTCTTTTTCACCTTCTTACGGGTACGTGTACCTGGTTTTGCCATGCTCTATTCCTGATACTTATTTACGAATAGGCTTACGAGGACCTTTGCGGGTGCGCGCATTTGTCTTAGTGCGCTGCCCTCGTACCGGCAAGCTATGACGGTGACGTAAACCGCGATAGCAGCCAAGATCCTTCAGCCGTTTAATGTTCATTTGCACTTCACGACGCAAATCGCCTTCAACAACCATCTTGGCGATCTCGTTCCTCAGTACGTCCAGCTGCTCCTCAGACAGGTCTTTGACCTTGGCCTGGGGGCTAATGCCGGTTCTCTCACAAAGGCCACGTGAAGTGGTGCGCCCGATCCCATAAATATAGGTCAGGGACACTTCTGTGTGCTTGTTATCGGGGATATTGACACCCGCTATACGTGCCATCCATCTTACTCCGCATAAATGTTATTGGTAATAATTACCAACAAATTAAAAGGCGCAGAATGATAGCGCCTTCGTGTATACAAATCAAGCAACAGAGCTAAATATTAGCCTTGTTTCTGTTTGTGTCTTGGTTCTGTGCTGCAGATTACCATTACCGCACCATTACGACGGATAATTTTGCACCCACGACACATTTTCTTAACTGATGCTCTAACTTTCATTGCTATTCTCCAGTCTCACGCCGATTACTTAAAAACTTGCTCGACTATCGGACCAAACCGCTCTTGCCGTAATTTTTCAGGTTAGACTTCTTCATGAGTGAATCATATTGATGCGACATGAGATGAGACTGAACCTGAGCCATGAAGTCCATGACTACAACGACAACTATTAATAAGGAAGTTCCACCAAAGTAAAATGGTACATTCCATGAAACTACTAAAAACTGAGGCAACAGTGCTACAGCAGCAATATAAAGAGCGCCGAACACGGTCAAACGAGTAAGAACGCCATCAATATATTTTGCAGTATTTTCTCCCGGGCGAATGCCAGGAACAAATGCACCAGAACGCTTCAGATTATCAGCAACTTCCTTAGGGTTATACATTAATGCCGTATAGAAAAAGCAGAAGAACACTACTGCTATTGCAAATAGAATAATGTATAGCGGCTGGCTTGGACCAAGCGCCTGCGAAACAACCTGCAACCACTCCATTCCTTCGCCTTTTCCAAACCATTGCCCCAACGAAGCGGGAAACAACAGAATACTAGAAGCGAATATAGGAGGAATTACACCAGCCATGTTCACTTTTAAAGGAAGATGGCTGCTTTGCTGAGCATATACCTTACGCCCTTGTTGACGACGTGCATAATTAATTGTGATTCGGCGCTGCCCGCGCTCCATAAAGACCACGAAGGCTATAATCGCAACTGCGAATACCGCAACTGCAATTAGAGTCAGAACACTCATTTCGCCAAGACGTGCTTGTTCAAATGTTTGTCCAACCGCACCTGGCAGGCCCGCCACAATACCAGCGAAAATTAGTAACGAAATACCGTTACCGATACCCCGCTCGGTAATTTGCTCACCTACCCACATCAAAAACACTGCGCCACAAACGAAGGTAACGACAGCGACAAAGAAGAAGCTCGGTCCGGTTGTAAAGGTTACCCCTTGATTCGCCAGACCGACGGAAATACCAAACGCCTGAATGGTCGCAAGTAGCACTGTACCGTATCTAGTGTACTGGCTGATCTTGCGTCTACCCGCTTCCCCCTCTTTCTTCAGTTGCTCCAGCTGCGGACTGACAACAGTCAACAACTGCATAATGATCGATGCAGAAATGTAAGGCATGATACCCAGAGCAAAAATACTCATACGTTCCAGGGCTCCCCCTGAAAACATATTAAATAAGCTCAAGATAGTGCCCTGATTCTGATCAAAGAGCGCCGCGAGTCTATCGGGATTAATTCCTGGTACAGGTATGTGAGCGCCTACTCGATATACGAGTATCGCCAACAGTACAAACCAAAGCCGAGCACGAAGCTCGGCGAGGCCTTTACCTGCACCTGCGGGTAATGCGTTTAGTTTGGCCATTTATTCCTCGACTTTGCCACCTGCGGCTTGGATTGCTTCTTGCGCGCCTTTGGTCACTTTCAGTCCTTTAACAGTCACCGCACGGGTAATCTCTCCGGACAGAATAACCTTGACCTGCTTAGCCTGCTGATCAACGATGTTAGCCGCTTTCAACGCCGCCAAATCGATAATATCAGTACCAAGGCTGTCGATTTCACTCAGTCTAACTTCTTCAGAGAAACGGCCAACCCTTGAGGTGAAGCCGAACTTTGGCAGACGACGCTGCAAAGGCTGTTGACCGCCTTCAAAGCCAGGTCTGATAGTTCCGCCAGAGCGGGAAGTTTGACCTTTGTGACCACGGCCACCGGTTTTACCCAGCCCGCTACCGATTCCGCGCCCTAATCTTTTAGGAGACTGCTTAGAACCTTCGGCCGGCTTGAGAGTATTCATTTTCATATTACTCTCCTTCCACCTTCACCAGATAGTTAACCTTGTTAATCATACCTCTTACGGCAGCAGTATCTTCCACTTCCACAGTATGATTAATTTTTCTCAAACCCAAGCCGCGAACGCAGTCTTTGTGCTTAGGCAGGATTCCGATCGTACTCTTTACCAGAGTTACCTTAATAGTCTTTGCTGCATTGGCCATGACTTACCCCAGAATCTCTTCCACAGTCTTACCACGCTTAGCTGCAATCTCCTCAGGAGCTTGCATGGCCTTCAGGCCTTCAAACGTGGCGCGAACAACGTTAACAGGGTTGGTTGAGCCGTAACACTTAGCCAATACGTTTTGCACTCCAGCTACTTCCAATACAGCGCGCATTGCACCGCCAGCGATAATACCAGTACCTTCAGAAGCAGGCTGCATAAACACCTTAGCAGAGCCATGACGCGCCTTGACTGGATACTGCAAGGTATTGCCGTTCAAGGTTACCGTGATCATGTTCTTACGGGCGGCGTCCATAGCTTTCTGAATCGCAACAGGCACTTCACGCGCTTTACCACGACCAAACCCTACTTTACCGTTCCCATCGCCAACTACGGTCAAAGCTGTGAAGCCGAAAATACGACCACCTTTAACAACCTTAGCCACGCGGTTGACCTGAACAAGCTTCTCCTGGAGCTCTGCTCCTTTTTGTTGCTCGTTATTTGTCATATATTCAACCTCTTAAAACTCGAGTCCGTTTTCCCGCGCAGCATCAGCTAACGCTTTTACACGACCATGGTACTTGAAGCCGGAACGGTCAAAAGCCACTTTGGTAATGCCTGCAGCCTTAGCTCTTTCCGCGATCATTGCGCCAACTTTACCTGCAGCTTCTACGTTGCCGGTAGCGCCTGCACGCAAATCTTTATCCAGAGTGGAAGCTGTGGCCAAAACCTTGCTTCCATCCGCGCTGATAATTTGCGCGTAGATATGACGCGGCGTCCGATTGATGCTCAATCTGTCGACACCGAGTTCACGAATTTTATAACGGGTTTTCTTAGCCCGACGTAACCGAGAAATCTTTTTGTCACTCATAGCCGCGCCCTACTTCTTCTTAGCTTCTTTAACTCGAACTTGCTCGCCGGAGTAGCGAACACCCTTTCCTTTATATGGTTCAGGCGGTCTGATACTACGGATTTCAGCAGCAACCTGCCCAACTTTTTGCTTATCGATACCACGAATCACAATTTCAGTTTGGGTGGGAGTCTCAGCCGTAATTCCCTCAGGAATTTCGAATACTACAGGGTGAGAAAAGCCAAGAGTCAGGTTGATCGCCTTGCCTTGAGCCTGCGCTCTGTAACCTACACCGATCAGTTCCAGCTTGCGCTCAAAACCTTGAGTAACGCCAAGAACCATGTTGTTGATCAGCGCACGAGTGGTTCCAGCCAGAGCTCTTGCCTGGTTGGAGCCTTCTTTCGGGCCAAACGTCAATGCGCCATCTTCCTGCTTCACCTCAACAGAAGGATGAACAGACAAAGAAAGAGCGCCTTTACCGCCCTTGATATTAACCAGCCGACCGTCGAACTTAACCTCTACGCCAGCGGGAATCTGTACTGGATTTTTTGCTACCCTAGACATGATTCACTCCTAGAAGACGGTACAAATAACTTCACCACCAACGCCGGCTTTACGAGCTGCTCTATCAGTCATAACGCCTTTGGAAGTGGATACGATCGCGATACCCAAACCACCGTTTACGGTAGGCAGGTCATTAGCGGCTTTGTACTGGCGCAGACCTGGACGGCTCGCTCGGCTAATATTTTCAATAACCGGAGCGCCTTGGTAATACTTCAGTGTGATCTCAAGAACAGGCTTTGCTTCTTCACTAGCTTTATAGTCAGTGATAAAGCCTTCTTCTTTTAAGACGTTGGCCACAGCGACCTTCATCTTTGAGGAGGGCATACGCACAGTTTCTTTTTCCGCCATCTGTGCGTTACGGATACGGGTAAACATATCCGCCAAGGTATCTTGCATACTCATTTAATAGCTCCAAACATTTTAGTTGTGCAGCGCTTTCGGCCTCACGGCCGAAAGGCGCTTACCAACGGTCGAGCGTTACCAGCTTGCCTTTTTCAAACCAGGCACATCACCACGCATTGCGGCTTCGCGAAGTTTAATACGGGACAGACGGAACTTTCTCAATACCGCATGCGGACGACCAGTTACTTGGCAGCGATTGCGCAGTCTTGAAGGACTAGCGTCTCTCGGAAGCTTCTGCAACTTCATCTGCGCTTCCCAACGCTCTTCATCAGAGACATTCGGATTTGCAATAATGGCCTTCAACGCAGCGCGCTTCTCAGCGTATTTCGCTACGGTTTTTTCACGCTTGAGCTCACGCTCGCGCATTCCAACTTTTGCCATATCAGTTCACCTTATTTTCTGAACGGGAAGCTAAACGCGTTAAGTAGCGCTCTGCCTTCGTCGTCAGTGTTTGCAGAGGTCGTAATGGTGATATCCATTCCGCGGACTTTATCGATCTTATCGTAATCGATTTCCGGGAAGATAATCTGCTCTTTCACGCCCATAGAGTAGTTTCCACGTCCGTCGAATGACTTCTGGTTCAGACCACGGAAGTCACGTACACGAGGGATAGCTACATCAACAAGACGCTCAAAGAATTCCCACATACGATCGCCACGCAAAGTAACTTTGCAACCGATAGGAAAACCTTGACGGATTTTAAAGCCCGCTACGGATTTGCGAGCTTTGGTTACTACAACCTTCTGACCGGTAATAGCTTCCAAGTCCGCTGCCGCCGCTTCGATCTGCTTTTTATCGCCAAGAGCTTCGCCGACACCCATGTTAAGGGTAATCTTCTCAATACGAGGCACCTGCATAACGCTGCTGTAGGACATTTCCTTCATCAGCGCAGGAATAACCTCTTTCTGATATACCTCTTTATACTTTGGCATAATCAACCACCTAACCTTTAGTTATCGACAAGTTCGTTTGTCGACTTGAAGATGCGCACTTTCTTACCGTCTTCAAGAATCTTAAAGCCAATACGATCAGGCTTATCGGTGGCTGAATTAAAGATCGCCACGTTTGAAGCTTGAATGGGCGCCTCTTTCTCGACGATGCCGCCAGCAGTACCCAACATAGGGTTTGGCTTGGTATGACGCTTAACCATATTGACGCCGCTGACAACCAGCTTGCCGTCTTTCTGGACGCGATTTACTTTACCGCGCTTCCCTTTATCTCTACCTGCTATGACGACAACTTCGTCGCCTTTTCTGATCTTGTTCATATCTGGTCTGACTCCTATAGCACTTCCGGGGCCAGCGAGATAATTTTCATAAATTTCTCGCCACGCAGTTCCCGAGTCACCGGCCCGAAAATACGAGTACCGATGGGCTGTTCCTGGTTGTTCAAAAGAACAGCGGCATTGCCATCAAAACGAATCAAGGAACCATCCTGTCTACGTACGCCCTTACGGGTGCGAACTACGACAGCTTTAAGAACCTGACCTTTCTTTACTTTCCCGCGGGGAATAGCTTCTTTAACAGAAACTTTAATCACATCGCCGATACTCGCGTAACGACGGTGTGAACCACCCAGCACTTTAATACACATTACTCGACGGGCTCCGCTGTTGTCGGCCACGTCAAGCACGGTTTGCGTCTGAATCATCGGTTATCTCCACCTAACAGCTTTGCTTGACTAGACTTTTTCGGCCCGCTCAACAATGTTCACAAGCTTCCATGACTTAGTCTTGGAAAGAGGACGAGACTCTTGAACTTGAACGGTATCGCCAATACGACACTCGTTGTTCTCGTCATGAGCATGAAGCTTGCTTGAGCGCTTAACATACTTGCCGTACAGGGGATGCTTCACGCGACGCTCAACCAAGACCACAATGGACTTATCCATTTTGTCACTAACGACCTTACCGGTCTCAGTGCGCACGCTTTTCTCGTTCGCGGTCATATCACTCACCTGCCTTCTGATTTAAGACTGTCTTGACACGAGCAATGTCGCGACGCACTTTACGCAGAAGATGGACTTGATTTAATTGGCCCGTCGCCTTGCGCATCCGCAAGTTGAATTGCTCTTTCAACAAAGAGATCAGTTCATCACCGAGCTCTTCCTGAGTTTTGTTTCTCAATTCTGCAGCTTTCATTTACATCACCGTTCTTGTCACAAAAGTAGTTGCGACAGGAAGTTTAGCCGCTGCAAGCGTAAACGCCTCGCGGGCCAATTCCTCACTTACCCCCTCCATCTCGTACAGCATGCGGCCTGGCTCAATTTCCGCCACCCAGTATTCAACTGGACCTTTACCTTTACCCATACGGACTTCTAGAGGTTTCTTGGTAATCGGCTTATCCGGGAATATACGAATCCAGATCTTACCGCCACGCTTAATACGACGAGTCATAGTACGACGCGCTGCTTCGATTTGTCGGGCAGTTATGCGTCCACGTCCAGTCGCTTTTAAACCAAATTCACCAAAACTTACTTTGTTTCCGCGTTGCGCCAAGCCAGTATTGCGGCCTTTGTGGACTTTGCGGAATTTCGTACGCTTAGGTTGCAACATTTCACTGCCCCCTACTTAGAACTTTTCTTTTTAGCTGCTTTCTTTTCAGCGCGAACCTGTTCGATACCACCCAGGATTTCGCCCTTAAAGATCCATACCTTCACACCAATTACACCGTAAGTGGTATGCGCTTCGTGCGTAGCATAGTCAATATCCGCACGAAGGGTGTGCAAGGGCACGCGACCTTCACGGTACCATTCGGTACGAGCAATTTCTGCACCGCCCAAACGGCCGCCGACTTGAATTTTGATACCTTTGGCGCCCTGACGCATCGCGTTCTGAACTGCGCGTTTCATTGCACGACGGAACATAACGCGACGCTCCAGCTGACCGGCAACGCCAGAAGCAACCAGTTTAGCGTCCAAATCAGGCTTACGAATCTCTTCTATGTTGATGTGTACAGGTACTTTCATCAACTCGCCCACTTCCTGGCGCAATCTATCGACGTCCTCACCTTTCTTACCAATCACAATGCCCGGACGAGCAGTATGAATAGTAATCTTAGCGTTTTGAGGTGGACGCTCGATAATGACTTTGCTAACAGAAGCCTTTTCAAGCTTCTTCATCAGAAATTCACGAACCTTGATATCAGTCAGCAAATGATCTGAATAGTTCTTTTTGTCTGCGTACCAGACTGAATTGTGATCTTTAACGATCCCCAGCCGAATACCGACTGGATTAACCTTTTGACCCATCTGCTATCTCCTACTCTTCGGCTACCTTGACGGTGATATGGCAAGTCCGCTTGAAAATGCGATCCGCCCGACCTTTCGCTCTAGGCTTAATCCGCTTCATTGTAGGACCTTCGTCTACGCAGATAGTGGCCACCTTCAGCTCATCAACATCCAGCCCTTCATTATGCTCAGCATTGGCGATAGCTGACTCCAGCACCTTCTTGATAATGCTAGAAGCCTTCTTGGGACTAAAGGTCAATATATCCAACGCTTCTTCAACCCGCTTACCGCGCACCTGATCTGCAACTAAACGAGCTTTCTGAGCAGATAAGCGAGCACCAAATAATTTTGCCGCTACTTCCATCTCTATACCCTCTTACCGTTTAGCTTTCTTGTCTGCAGCGTGTCCGCGATAAGTACGTGTGGCTGCAAATTCACCCAGTTTATGGCCGACCATGTCCTCAGTCACATAGACAGGAACATGTTGGCGACCGTTATGAACTGCGATAGTCAAGCCAACCATTTCAGGAAAAATGGTGGAACGACGAGACCAAGTTTTAATTGGCTTCTTGTCTTTAACTTCTACCGCTGTCTCCACTTTCTTGAGAAGGTGAAGATCAATAAATGGACCTTTCTTTAAGGAACGTGGCACGAGAGACCCCCTTACTTAGCTTTGCGACGACGCACAATCATTTTGTCTGTACGCTTGTTCTTACGAGTTTTGTAACCCTTCGTAGGAACACCCCAAGGAGTAACCGGGTGCTTACCGAAGTTACGCCCTTCACCACCACCATGTGGGTGGTCTACCGGGTTCATCGCAGTACCACGAACGGTAGGTCTTACTCCACGCCAGCGTTTGGCGCCAGCCTTTCCGTATACGCGCAGGTTGTTCTCGCTATTGGACACTTCGCCCAAAGTTGCGCGACACTCAACAAGCACTTTACGCATTTCACCAGAACGCAAACGGATCGTTGCATAAGCGCCTTCGCGAGCGACAACCTGAGCTGAAGCGCCAGCGCTCCTAGCAATCTGAGCGCCCTTACCTGGCTTCATCTCGATACAATGAACAACAGAACCGACAGGAATGTTTCTCAGAGGCAAACAGCTTCCCACGCGGATCGGCGCTTCTTGACCAGAAGCAATTGCGTCACCTACAGACACGCCCTTAGGAGCAATGATGTAACGACGCTCGCCATCCGCATACTTCAATAATGCAATATGCGCGGTACGATTCGGATCATATTCCAAGCGCTCAACAACAGCAGGAATGCCGTCTTTGGTGCGCTTAAAATCAATTACCCGATACAACTGCTTATGACCGCCGCCCTGATGACGCACAGTGATTCGACCAGCGTTGTTCCGCCCGCCGTTTTTACGTTTTTTCTCAGTCAACGACGCTAAAGGAGCGCCTTTATGTAGCGACGGATTTGTAACGGCCACCACATGTCTACGACCGGGAGATGTTGGTTTAGTTTTAACAACTGGCATTTTCGCTCCCCCCTTACTCGACATCTACAAAATCGATAGATTGACCGGAGGCAAGACGAATATATGCCTTACGAATATCGTTACGCTTACCCATACCACGCGCAGTGCGCTTGGTCTTGCCCTTGATATTCACAACCTGCACCGACTCAACCTTAACATCAAACAAAGCTTCAACCGCTTTTTTAATCTCGGGCTTTTTGGCATCGGCCGCCACACGGAAGACCACCTGATTGTTGATTTCCGCTAACAATGTGGCCTTTTCCGAAACATGGGGGCCAAGCAAAACCTTATAGAGCCTTTCTTGGTTCATCCCAACATCTCCTCAATTTTCTTAAGCGCAGAGACAGTAACCAAAACCTTGTCATGCGCAATCAGGCTGACAGGGTTAATAGCAACAGCGTCACACACGTCGACATGCGGAATGTTACGGGAAGCCAAATACAGGTTTTGATCAACCGCATCCGCTACTATTAATACATTCTCCAGCCCAAGATCTTTCAACTTCGCATTGAACTGCTTGGTCTTTGGAGCTTCAACCGCCATTTCTTCGACAACAACCAAGCGCTCCTGCCTAACAAGCTCAGACAGAATTGACTGCATTGCTGCGCGATACATCTTTTTGTTCACTTTTTGGGAGTGATCCAACGGCGTAGCTGCGAATGTTTTGCCGCCACCTCTCCAGATAGGGCTGCGAATAGTGCCCGCACGAGCGCGACCACTACCTTTTTGACGCCATGGTTTCTTTCCACCGCCGCTTACTTGGGAGCGCGTCTTCTGGGCTTTTGAACCCTGACGACCACCAGCCAAATACGCAGTAACTACTTGGTGAACCAGAGCTTCGTTAAAATCTCTTGCAAAGGCCACGTCAGATACTGAAACAGTACCCTTACCCGCACCATTAATCGTTAACTCCATCTCTCACCCCTCTTATGCTTTAACCGCGGGCTTGATAACCACGTCTGCGCCGGTCGCTCCAGGAACTGCGCCCTTAATCAGAAGCAAACCTTTCTCTTCGTCGACTCTTACAACTTTCAGAGTCTGCACAGTGACGTTTTTATTACCCATCTGGCCAGCCATTTTCTTGCCTTTGAACACTCGTCCAGGAGACTGGTTCTGACCAATAGAGCCAGGAGCGCGATGAGAAAGAGAGTTACCGTGAGTGGCATCTTGAGTAGAGAAGTTCCAGCGTTTGATTACGCCAGCAAAACCTTTACCCTTTGAGCGTCCAGACACATCAACTTTTTGTCCGGCTTCAAAGATAGTGACGGAGACTTCGTCGCCAACCTTATACTCAGCAGAGTCAGTGGCGTCCAAAGTAAATTCACAGACAACACGCCCAGCCTCAACGCCAGCTTTAGCAAAATGGCCCGCCATAGGCTTATTTACACGTGACGCTTTAACTGAACCAGAAGTCACCTGGATTGCCCGATAACCGTCGACCTCAAGACTCTTAACCTGAGCAATGACGTTTTTCTCGACCTGAATCACAGTGACCGGGACGGCTGCGCCGTCATCTTCAAACAAACGAGTCATGCCAGCCTTACGGCCAACCAAACCAATCGCCATTTTTCACCTCTTAGTGCACGGGGCTTTCACCCTCTATGGCCACATACAAAAGTGTTACACCAATGAAGCGACGCAACATGCGTCAATCTTGCTTAGCCTAAGCTAATTTGGACATCAACGCCCGCAGCAAGATCCAGCTTCATTAGTGCGTCTACAGTTTTTTCTGTAGGCTCAACAATATCCAACAGACGCTTATGTGTGCGAATCTCATACTGATCGCGCGCATCTTTATTTACGTGCGGAGAGATCAACACCGTAAAGCGCTCTTTTTTGGTTGGCAAAGGAATTGGCCCGCGAACTTGCGCACCAGTACGTTTTGCCGTATCAACAATCTCTTGCGTGGACTGATCGATCAAACGATAGTCGAACGCTTTTAGCCTGATTCTAATTTTCTGGCCTTGCATTTATTTACTCCGAATCCAACGACGGAAGACAGCCATACCCTACAAAAAGGAGCCGCATTTTAAGCAGCTGGCTATTTCCTGTCAAGAGCACTTTTTAAACAGCTCAATAAAAAAGGGGGAGCGAACTCCCCCTTTTACCTTATGACTGGCTAGTCTTACTCGAAAATTTTAGCAACAACGCCAGCGCCCACTGTACGGCCGCCTTCACGAATCGCAAAGCGCAGCCCCTCTTCCATCGCGATCGGAGCGATAAGGCTGACTTTCATTTTTACGTTGTCGCCCGGCATAACCATCTCTACGCCTTCTGGCAACTCACACGCACCAGTCACATCCGTTGTACGGAAGTAGAACTGAGGACGATAGCCCTTGAAGAAAGGAGTATGACGGCCACCCTCGTCTTTGCTCAGTACGTATACTTCTGATTCAAAAACGGTGTGCGGAGTAATAGTTCCTGGCTTGGCCAGTACCTGACCACGCTCTACATCATCACGCTTAGTGCCGCGCAACAACACTCCAACGTTCTCACCTGCACGACCTTCGTCCAGCAGCTTACGGAACATCTCAACGCCAGTACAGGTAGTCTTGGTAGTATCTTTGATACCAACAATCTCAACTTCCTCACCAACCCTGACAATGCCGCGCTCTACACGACCAGTTACAACTGTGCCGCGACCAGAGATAGAGAATACGTCTTCGATCGGCATCAGGAACGGCTTATCAATGGCGCGCTCAGGCTCTGGGATGTAAGCATCCAGAGTCTCAACCAGCTTCTTAACAGCGCTAGTACCCATACCGTTATCGTCCTTACCTTCCAACGCCAACAACGCGGAACCAACGATAATTGGAGTGTCGTCGCCTGGGAATTCGTACTGGCTCAGCAGGTCGCGAACTTCCATCTCAACCAATTCCAACAGCTCTTCATCATCAACCATGTCCGCTTTGTTCAGGAACACGACGATGTAAGGAACACCAACCTGACGCGCCAGCAGGATGTGCTCACGAGTCTGAGGCATAGGGCCGTCAGCTGCGGAACACACCAAAATAGCGCCATCCATCTGCGCCGCACCAGTGATCATGTTCTTCACATAGTCAGCGTGCCCAGGGCAGTCAACGTGCGCATAGTGACGAATGGGAGATTCGTACTCAACGTGAGAAGTCGCGATAGTGATACCACGCGCCTTTTCCTCTGGAGCATTATCGATACCGTCAAACGCTACCGCCTGACCACCCCAAACTTCAGAACATACGCGGGTCAAGGCCGCTGTCAAAGTAGTCTTACCGTGGTCAACGTGACCAATGGTGCCTACGTTTACGTGCGGCTTGCTGCGTTCAAACTTTTCTTTTGCCACAGTCAGTTCCTCTCTAAATCACTATTCTAAAAAGTTTCAACTACGAATGATTAAACTATTTGCTACGTGCGCTAATAATAGCTTCAGCAACATTATTTGGAGCTTCCGCATACTGAGCGAACTCCATCGTATACGTTGCACGACCCTGAGTTGCTGAGCGCAGATCAGTGGCGTAGCCAAACATCTCGGCCAAAGGCACTTCTGCATTCACAACCTTACCAGACACGCTTTCATCCATACCCTGAATCAAGCCGCGACGTCGGTTCAAATCACCAACTACGTCACCCATATTTTCTTCAGGAGTGACCACCTCAACCTTCATAATAGGCTCAAGCAGTACGGCACCACCCTTGCCTGCAAGCTGCTTGGTAGCCATGCTGGCGGCAATTTTAAACGCCATCTCATTAGAGTCAACGTCGTGGTAGGATCCATCAAAAACAGTCGCCTTCAAAGCCAACAAGGGATAGCCGGCAAGGATACCGTTTTGCATCTGCTCTTCGATACCTTTCTGGATTGCAGGAACATATTCCTTCGGAACCACACCACCCACAATCTCATTAACAAACTCCAGCCCCTCGCCTTCCGCGCGCGGCTCAAATTTGATCCAGACGTGACCATACTGACCACGACCACCGGACTGACGAACAAATTTACCTTCGATTTCGCAGGTATTGCGAATAGCCTCACGGTACGCCACTTGAGGCTTACCAATATTAGCCTCAACCTTGAACTCGCGACGCATACGGTCAACGATAATATCAAGGTGCAACTCGCCCATTCCTGAGATAATAGTTTGCCCAGTTTCCTCATCAGTCTTAACGCGGAAAGATGGATCTTCTTGAGCAAGCTTGCCCAAAGCGATACCCATCTTCTCTTGATCCGCCTTAGACTTAGGCTCTACCGCAACAGAAATTACTGGATCAGGGAACTCCATACGCTCCAGAGTAATAATGTTATTTGGATCACACAAAGTATCACCAGTTGTAACATCCTTAAGACCAATCATCGCCGCAATATCGCCAGCGCGAACTTCTTTGATCTCTTCACGGTTGTTAGAGTGCATTTGCACCATCCGACCGATCCGCTCTTTTTTACTCTTAACAGGGTTATAAACACCCGTGCCAGACTCCAGAACACCGGAGTAAACACGAATAAACGTGAGCGTCCCAACAAATGGATCCGTAGCAATCTTAAACGCCAAGGCAGAAAACGGCTCATTATCGTCAGACTTACGTACTGCGACAGTTTCTCCGTCATCCAGAATACCTTCGATTGCCTTAACTTCTGTCGGCGATGGCAGGTACTCAATGACAGCGTCAAGCACAGCCTGAACACCCTTGTTCTTAAATGCAGAACCGCCCAATACTGGAACAATCTCGTTAGCCAAGGTGCGAGCGCGAATGCCAGCTTTAATCTCTTCCTCAGTTAACTCGCCTTCTTCCAGATACTTGTTCATGTAGTCGTCATTAGCTTCAGCAGCAGCTTCAACTAATTGCTCACGAAGCTTGGCGCATTTCTCCTGAAGATCAGCAGGAATCTCCTGATACTCAAAAGTCATGCCTTGATCGGCTTCGTTCCAGATGATCGACTTCATCTTAACCAGATCAACCACCCCCTTAAACTCGTCTTCAGCACCAATAGTCATCTGAAGAGGCACAGGAGTAGCGCCCAAACGATCTTTCAACTGTTTAACGACGCGCTCAAAGTTGGCGCCCGCACGGTCCATCTTATTCACAAACACCATGCGAGGAACTTCGTACTTGTTAGCTTGACGCCATACGGTCTCTGTCTGAGGCTGAACACCGGAAGAACCACAAAGTACGACTACCGCACCGTCAAGTACACGCAGAGAGCGCTCTACCTCGATGGTAAAGTCAACGTGCCCAGGAGTATCAATGATATTGACACGGTGCTGATCAAACTGCTGCTGCATGCCAGCCCAAAAACAAGTCGTCGCAGCGGAAGTAATAGTAATTCCGCGCTCCTGCTCCTGCTCCATCCAGTCCATTGTTGCTGCGCCGTCGTGCACCTCACCAATCTTATGAGAAAGACCGGTATAAAACAAAACACGCTCCGTTGTCGTGGTTTTACCTGCGTCAACGTGAGCACAAATACCGATATTACGGTAGCGCTCTATGGGAGTTTTACGTGCCACGATTAATTACTCCAAAATTAAAAACGGTAATGGGAGAAAGCCTTATTAGCTTCCGCCATACGATGGACGTCTTCACGCTTCTTGACAGCAGCCCCACGGCCTTCAGCAGCTTCCAGCATCTCAGCCGCCAGACGTGCAGCCATAGACTTCTCACCACGCTTACGGGAGTACTCAACCAACCAGCGCATAGACAGCGCCATTTGACGAGATGGTCGAACTTCTACAGGCACCTGATATGTAGCGCCACCTACACGACGGGACTTAACTTCAACCAAAGGCTGAATGTTTTCCAGAGCAAGTTCAAATGTTTCAATTGGCTCTTTTTTGGCTTTGTTGGACACAATATCCAGAGCACCATAAACAATACGCTCCGCTACTGACTTCTTACCACTTTCCATTACGTGGTTAATGAACTTAGCCAGTTTCTTACTTCCGAACTTAGGATCCGGCAGGATTTCACGCTTCGCAGCGACTCTTCTTCTTGGCATGATAAGCCCTCAAAAATAAAAAAGGTCTTCAGGTAAATCTGACATGACTAAAAGCCAGCCAGCCTTACTCTTATCCAACAACTATTATCAAGACTTGCCACGCTTGGCGCCGTACTTAGAACGACCCTGTCTACGATCGTTTACGCCAGCAGTATCCAAGGTTCCACGCACGGTGTGGTATCGCACGCCTGGCAAGTCTTTTACCCGGCCGCCGCGGATCAACACAACACTATGCTCTTGCAGGTTATGACCTTCACCACCAATGTAAGAGGTTACTTCATAACCATTTGTTAAACGAACACGACACACTTTCCGCAAAGCTGAGTTCGGCTTTTTCGGGGTAGTCGTATATACACGGGTACATACGCCGCGACGCTGCGGACAACCTTGAAGCGCTGGAACATCGCTTTTCGCGACTTTACGGCTTCTAGGCTTGCGTACCAATTGGTTAATGGTTGCCATTCAAGCTTACTCCGTTAACAACAGATAGATATTTAGTGCCCAACTATAATAAGGGCGCCAAGTGTACTGACGCCCATTCAACGAGTCAAGGCGACTGAGGCTAAAAAACCACCAGCCGCCTTCGACATTGCAGATTATTTATTCAGTTCTGCGCTCAACGCCTGAACAACATCTGCTGCGCTAACGCCACCTTCCTTCTGCATGCGCTTGCGTCTTCTCTCCTGATGGTAAGCAGACCCAGTTCCAGCAGGAATAAGTCGACCTACAACTACGTTTTCTTTCAGACCACGTAGATGATCCTGCTTACCAGTTACGGCCGCTTCTGTCAGAACGCGAGTAGTCTCCTGGAACGATGCAGCAGAAATGAAGCTTTCTGTCGCCAAAGACGCTTTAGTTATACCTAGCAATACTCGTTCGTACCGCGCAGGCATCTTCGCCTCTTCTCCAGCCTTCTCGTTCTCTTCCAGAAGTTTCACCAGCTCAACCTGATCTCCTTTAATGAGAGTGGTATCCCCAGAACTCAACACATCAACCTTACGAATCATCTGGCGTACGATAACTTCAATATGCTTATCATTTATAACAACGCCTTGAAGACGGTATACATCCTGAATTTCGTTAATGATGTACTTAGCCAGCTCACCAACCCCCAGCAACCTCAGAATGTCATGCGGGTTAGATGGGCCGTCAGAGATAACCTCTCCCTTCTCTACGCTCTCACCTTCAAATACGTTTAGCTGACGCCATTTAGGAATCAAAATCTCAAATGGATCAGTATTATCGGTTGGCGTAATAACTAGACGCTTCTTACCTTTGGTTTCCTTGCCAAACGAAACAATCCCTGAAATTTCAGCAAGTATTGACGGCTCTTTAGGCTTACGAGCCTCGAACAAGTCAGCAACTCGCGGCAGACCACCTGTAATGTCGCGCGTCTTGGATGACTCTTGCGGTATCCGCGCAATTACATCACCAACCTCAATAGTATCCCCATTCTTCAAACTGAAAAGTGAGTTTGGAGGCAGAAAATACTGCACCGGAGTATCGGTACCTGGGAACTTCATCTCTTTGCCGTTTGCATCAAGCAATTGCAGCATCGGACGAATATCTTTTCCAGAAGCCGGGCGATCCTTCGGATCCATTACCTCAATATTAGACAGACCTGTAATTTCATCTGTCTGGGTCTTAACAGTAATGCCCTCTTCAACACCAACAAAGATCGCTTTACCGCCAACTTCTGTGATAATCGGGTGCGTATGTGGGTCCCATTTGGCGACGATCTCACCTGCGGCAACCTGTTGACCTTGCTTAACACTCAGCTCAACACCGTATGGAAGCTTATACCACTCCCTTTCCCGACCAGCTTCGTCTGCAATCGCCAAAGCAGATGACCGAGAGACTACAACCAAGTTGCCATTCTTTCTCTCAATGTGTTTCAAGTTATGCAGACGAACGGTTCCACCATGCTTAACTTGAATGTTATCGACTGCAGAAGCTCTTGATGCAGCACCACCGATGTGGAAAGTACGCATCGTCAACTGTGTTCCCGGCTCGCCGATTGATTGGGCAGCGATTACGCCAATAGCCTCACCGACGTTAACCAAGTGACCACGCGCCAAATCACGACCATAGCAGCTTGCACATACGCCGTATTTGGTTTCACACGTGATCGGAGAACGAACCAAGATCTCGTCAACGCCCGCCTTTTCAAGCGTTTCTACAGTAGTTTCGTCAAGCAATGTCCCCGCAGGAACAACGACATTCTGGTTGTCAGATGCAGAGTACACATCACTTGCCGTAACACGACCCAGTACTCGATCCCCCAAAGGAACAACAACGTCGCCGCCTTCAATATGGGGAGTAACCAGCAGACCTTCGGAAGTGCCGCAATCCAAATCGGTTACGACCAAGTCCTGGGCGACGTCAACCAAGCGACGCGTCAAATATCCAGAGTTAGCAGTCTTCAATGCCGTATCCGCAAGACCTTTCCGCGCACCGTGCGTAGAGATAAAGTACTGGAGAACGTTCAACCCTTCCCGGAAGTTAGCCGTAATCGGCGTCTCGATGATAGATCCATCGGGCTTCGCCATCAGACCACGCATACCAGCCAACTGACGTATCTGAGCCGCAGACCCCCGTGCACCAGAGTCAGCCATGATGTAAACAGAGTTAAAGGAATCCTGATCGACTTCTTTACCGTCTTTATTCACGACCTTTTCTTTTCCAAGACGATCCATCATCGCTTTGGAAACTTTATCGTTGGCGCGTGACCAAATATCAATAACCTTATTGTACTTCTCGCCCTGAGTTAGCAGACCGGAAGCAAACTGCGACTCAATCTCTTTAACTTCATTTTCCGCAGCGTCAATAATCTTCGCCTTCTCATCAGGAATAACGAAATCGTTAACACCAATTGATGCGCCGGAGAGAGTCGCATAATAAAAGCCGGTGTACATGATCTGGTCAGCGAAAATGACCGTTTCCTTTAGACCAACTCGACGGTAGCAAGCGTTGATCAGACGTGAAATCGCCTTTTTGGTCATGTTCTGGTTAACCAACGAGAACGCTAGACCTTCCGGGAAAATATCAAACAGCAACGCGCGACCAACGGTGGTATCAAGGACAGACACGGTGACGGTCTTGTTGCGGTCTTCGTCAATAACGACGTCGCGAATCCGGACCTTGACCTTTGCCTGAAGGTCAACCTTCTTAGCCCCGTAAGCGCGTTGCACTTCCTTGATATCGGAGAAAACCATTCCCTCACCCTTCGCATTAATACGCTCCCTGGTCATAAAATAGAGACCAAGAACAACGTCCTGCGAGGGAACAATAATAGGATCCCCGTTAGCAGGCGAAAGGATGTTGTTTGTAGACATCATCAATGCACGCGCTTCCAACTGAGCTTCCAGCGTCAGTGGAACGTGCACAGCCATCTGGTCACCGTCAAAGTCCGCGTTATATGCTGTACACACTAACGGATGCAGCTGTATCGCCTTACCTTCGATAAGAACAGGCTCAAACGCCTGAATACCCAATCGGTGAAGAGTTGGCGCGCGGTTCAACATGACAGGGTGTTCCCGGATAACTTCGTCCAGGATATCCCAAACAACAGCCTCCTCACGCTCAACCATCTTCTTGGCGGCTTTAATCGTTGTAGCCAAACCACGATGTTCAAGCTTGGAGAAAATGAACGGCTTAAATAGCTCCAGCGCCATTTTCTTAGGCAATCCGCACTGATGCAGACGCAAGGTCGGGCCTACAACGATTACAGAACGACCAGAGTAGTCAACTCGCTTACCAAGCAGGTTCTGACGGAAACGACCCTGCTTACCTTTGATCATGTCAGCCAAAGACTTCAACGGACGCTTATTGGAACCAGTAATCGCGCGGCCACGACGGCCATTATCCAACAACGCATCTACAGACTCCTGCAGCATCCGCTTTTCGTTACGCACGATGATGTCTGGAGCATTCAACTCCAGCAGGCGCTTCAGACGATTGTTTCGGTTGATGACGCGACGATACAAATCATTCAGGTCACTTGTAGCGAATCGACCGCCGTCAAGAGGAACCAATGGGCGCAGATCCGGCGGCAGAACCGGCAATACTGTGAGAATCATCCACTCGGGATGATTACCAGATTCAGCAAAAGCTTCCATAAGCTTCAAACGCTTGGATAGCTTCTTGATCTTGGTCTCAGAGTTAGTATTTGGAATTTCTTCACGAAGTCGCTCAATTTCGTCTTCTAGCTCCAAATCAGCCAGCAGTCCCTGGATTGCTTCGGCGCCCATGCGAGCGTCAAATTCATCTCCGAACTCTTCCAACGCTTCGTAATACTGCTCGTCGGAAAGCAACTGCCCTTTCTCAAGGGTAGTCATACCTGGATCAATGACGATAAATGATTCGAAATACAAAACGCGCTCGATATCTCGCAGAGTCATATCCAGCAGCAAGCCGATACGGGAAGGCAAAGATTTCAAAAACCAGATATGCGCAACTGGCGAGGCCAACTCAATATGCCCCATACGCTCACGGCGAACATTGGCCGGAGCAACTTCTACGCCGCACTTCTCACAAATAACGCCTCTATGCTTAAGACGCTTATACTTCCCACAAAGACATTCATAATCTTTGATTGGGCCGAAAATTTTGGCGCAAAAAAGCCCATCCCTTTCCGGCTTGAAAGTTCTGTAATTAATAGTTTCGGGCTTTTTGACTTCACCAAATGACCATGAACGGATCATATCAGGCGACGCCAAGGAGATACGAATCGAGTCAAACTCGTGAGCGTAGTTCTGATTTTTAAGTAAGTTCAGCAAATCTTTCATTGGCTAAGGCCTCTGACTGATCAATAGAAGCGATTTTCTCGCCCCTTAGTTAATTCGGTTTGCAGCAAACACCCGCTCTTTACTTCAGTTGCGGGTGTTTGTGAAGGTTCATGCCGCGTCTTAGTTGGCCTCGAGTTCGATATCGATACCCAAAGAGCGGATCTCTTTAACCAATACGTTAAAGGACTCTGGCATACCCGGCTCCATACGGTGATCGCCGTCTACGATGTTCTTGTACATCTTCGTACGACCATTAACGTCATCGGATTTAACCGTAAGCATTTCCTGCAACGTATACGCTGCGCCATATGCTTCCAGTGCCCAGACCTCCATTTCCCCGAACCTTTGTCCACCGAACTGGGCTTTACCGCCCAACGGCTGCTGCGTAACCAAACTGTAAGAGCCGGTAGAACGAGCATGCATTTTATCGTCGACCAAATGGTTCAACTTCAGCATGTACATATAGCCCACAGTTACTTGACGTTCGAAGCGCTCACCGGTACGACCGTCATACAGCCAGACCTGCCCGCTATCATCCATGTCCGCAAGACGCAGCATCTCTTTGATTTCTTTCTCTTTGGCGCCATCGAAAACAGGTGTAGCCATAGGCACGCCTTTCTTCAGGTTGGCCGCCAAGACCAGAACTTCGGAGTCAGACAATGAGTCCAAATCTTCGTTGCGTCCGCCAATCCCGTTATAGATCTCGTGCAGGAACTTGCGAATTTCCGCGGCTTGCTTCTGCTCCGCCAGCATCCTGTTGATTTTATCACCAAGCCCTTTCGCCGCTGCGCCCAAATGAGTCTCAAGAACCTGTCCCACGTTCATACGGGACGGTACGCCCAACGGGTTCAATACGATATCGACCGGGTTGCCCTGCTCATCGTAAGGCATATCTTCAACTGGCTTGATCGCAGAAATAACACCTTTGTTCCCGTGTCTTCCCGCCATTTTGTCACCAGGCTGAATACGACGCTTCACAGCAACATAGACCTTGACGATTTTCAAAACGCCTGGAGCCAAGTCATCGCCAGACTGCAACTTGCGCTTTTTATCTTCGTAACGGTCTTCGATACTCTTACGACGCTCTTGCAACTGCCCTTCCGCCTTTTCAAGCAGTTCATTCAGTTGTTCGTCCGCCATGTTCAACTTGAACCATTCTTCTTTCTCGAATGCGTTGAAGTGAACTTCAGTCAGAGTATCGCCTTTCTTCAGACCAGGACCGCCAATTACTGACTGGCCCAGCAATGCCGACCGCAAGCGCTCGAACGTTGCGCCTTCAACGATTTTATACTCATCGTTTAGGTCCTTGCGGAACTTATTCAGTTCAGTTTGTTCGATTTCCTTCGCGCGCTGATCTTTCTCAACGCCATCGCGGGTAAACACTTGAACATCAATAACTGTTCCGCGCATACCAGTCGATACGCGCAGGGAAGTATCCTTCACATCAGAGGCTTTCTCACCAAAGATAGCGCGCAGCAGTTTTTCTTCTGGCGTCAACTGAGTTTCACCCTTCGGCGTCACTTTGCCGACCAGAATGTCGCCTGGCTCAACTTCCGCTCCAATATAGATAATTCCGGAGTCATCCAATTTCGCCAACGCGCTTTCGCCCACATTGGGAATATCCGCTGTAACTTCTTCCGGCCCTAGCTTGGTATCCCTTGCAACGCAAGTGAGCTCCTGGATATGAATCGTGGTGAATCGGTCCTCCTGTACAACTCTCTCAGACACAAGGATGGAGTCCTCGAAGTTGTAACCATTCCAAGGCATAAACGCGATGCGCATGTTCTGCCCCAGCGCCAGTTCCCCCAAGTCAACAGATGGACCATCAGCAAGCACATCGCCACGCGCAACTTCGTCACCTTCCATCACCAGAGAGCGCTGGTTGATGCAGGTGTTCTGGTTGGAGCGCTGGTACTTAGTGAGGTTATAGATATCAACCCCAGCGTCGCCGGCTTCGGTTTCATCATCGCTCACACGAACAACGATACGAGCAGCGTCAACGCTAACAACAACCCCACCGCGCCGCGCAACCACGCACACGCCGGAGTCCTGGGCCACATAACGCTCCATACCTGTACCAACCAGAGGCTTTTCCGCCTTCAGCGTAGGGACAGCCTGTCGCTGCATGTTCGATCCCATCAATGCTCGGTTAGCATCATCGTGCTCCAAGAACGGGATCAGAGACGCCGCCACAGATACAACCTGACGAGGTGATACATCCATCAACGTCACTTTTTCAGGCGGCATTACGGTAAACTCGTTCTTATGACGAACTGTTACCAACTCGTCAATCAAGCGACCGTTTTCGTCAACTGCCGCGCTTGCCTGTGCAATAACGTAGTCGCTCTCTTCAATAGCAGACAGATACTCAATATCGTCAGTCACCAAGCCGTCCACGACCTTACGATACGGACTTTCCAGGAAGCCGTAGGTATTTGTGCGGGCGTATGTGGCCAGTGAGTTGATCAGACCGATGTTTGGACCTTCAGGCGTCTCAATAGGACAAACACGACCATAGTGAGTCGGGTGTACGTCGCGCACTTCAAAGCCAGCGCGCTCGCGCGTCAAACCACCAGGTCCCAACGCAGAAACACGACGCTTATGCGTTACTTCAGACAGAGGGTTATTCTGATCCATAAACTGAGACAACTGACTGGATCCGAAAAACTCCTTTACAGCTGCAGCAACTGGCTTGGCGTTGATCAGGTCCTGAGGCATAAGCCCCTCAGACTCCGCCATGCTCAGACGCTCTTTCACCGCACGCTCAACGCGAACCAGCCCTACACGGAACTGATTCTCGGCCATCTCACCGACAGAACGCACACGACGGTTACCAAGATGATCGATATCATCCACAACGCCTTTACCATTACGGATATCGATCAACGTCCTCAAAACGTCAATAATATCTGAATGACTCAGAACGCCCAGCCCTTCTGTTTCTTCGCGCCCCAATCTGCGGTTGAACTTCATGCGCCCAACAGCGGAAAGATCATAACGCTCTTCTGAAAAAAACAGGTTGTTGAACAGATTTTCCGCTGACTCTTTTGTCGGCGGCTCACCTGGGCGCATCATGCGATAAATTTCGACCAAAGCTTCTAACTGTGAACGCGTCGCATCAATTCTTAGCGTATCGGAAACGAAGGGGCCACAATCCAAGTCGTTGGTATAAAGCGTTTCAATTCTCTTGATGCCCGCTTTTTCAATCTTCTCGATAGCGTCGTCAGTAATCTCAGTATTACACTCAACAATCACTTCCCCAGTTGAAGGGTCAGCGATATTAGTTGCAGTAACTTTGCCTAATAAATAGGAGCTTGGAACACGCAGACGTTTTAGGCCCGCCTTTTCCATTTGTCGAATATGTCTGGCTGTAACCCTACGCCCTTCTTCTACGATTAGGTTGCCCTCGTCATCTTTAATTTCAAAGATGGCGATATCACCACGCAGACGGCTAGGAACCAAATCCAGGAAGTATTCGCCGCCCTCTACTTCAAACAGACTGTTCTCGAAGAACATTTCGAGCATTTCGTCAGCGGCGTATCCCAAGGCGCGCAAAAGTATTGTCGCCGGCAGCTTTCTACGACGGTCTATACGAACGAACACGCAATCCTTCGGATCGAACTCGAAGTCAAGCCAAGATCCGCGATAAGGAATGATCCGCGCCGAATAAAGCAATTTGCCGGAGGAGTGAGTCTTGCCTTTATCGTGATCAAAAAATACGCCTGGAGATCTATGGAGCTGAGATACGATGACACGCTCAGTCCCATTGATAACGAAAGTTCCGTTTTCGGTCATTAACGGAACTTCTCCCATATAAACTTCTTGTTCCTTGATATCTTTAATCGCCTTCGTAGACGATTCTTTGTCATAGATGATCAAGCGAACTTTAACTCTTAAGGGCGCCGCATAGGTAACGCCGCGCAGCTGACACTCAGCTACATCAAATACGGGCTGGCCCAGCCGGTAACTTACATATTCTAGGGCCGCATTTCCCGAAAAGCTGACAATTGGAAATACCGACTTGAACGCAGCGTGCAAGCCGACTTCCTGCCGGTCTTCGATTGCTACGTCTTGCTGTAAAAAATCATGATAGGAGTCTAGCTGTATGGACAGGAGGTACGGAACGTCCATTACTGCTGGAAGCTTTCCGAAGTCTTTACGAATTCGTTTTTTCTCGGTATAGGAGTATGTCATCGATATTCCCCAGCTTTCTTCAAACTGACTCTGGTGTGCTCGAAGGAGTTCGACAACCGCAAATGCTTATTACGGTTCGTGCGAAATTTTGGTCGCAAAGTTATAGCTTGCACAACGGAAAACGGCTGACGTTGAATAAACGCCAGCCGAATTCTTCTTTAATAGCCTAAAGCTAGCAAAGTTTTACTTGAGTTCAACCGTAGCGCCGGCTTCTTCAAGTTCTTTCTTAGCTTTTTCTGCGTCGTCTTTGGAAAGAGCTTCTTTAACAGTTGAAGGCGCGCCGTCAACCAGATCTTTAGCTTCTTTCAGGCCCAGACCAGTGATGCCGCGAACTACTTTGATCACGTTCACTTTCTTCTCGCCTGCAGACTGCAGAACTACGTCAAATTCGGTTTTTTCTTCAACTGCTGCTGCGTCAGCAGCAGGGGCTGCAGCTACTGCAACTGCAGCTGCTGCGGAAACGCCGAACTTTTCTTCCATTGCTTCAACAAGCGCAACTACATCCATTACGCTCATTTCTGCGATTGCATTAAGGATATCGTCTTTTGACAGAGCCATTTCTAAAATCTCCTAAAAGCCAAAAATAAAAAACCGTTATGCCGCTTCTTGCTTCTTGTCGCGAACTGCCGCAACTGCACGTGTCACTTTCGAAGGAATTTCGTTCAGTGTCCGTGCAAGCTTGGTGACAGGCGCTTGCATTACGCTCATCAACATCGCCAGAGCCTGATCCCTTGTCGGGAGTTTGGCCAGACGATCGATCTGATCAGCGCCAAGCATCTCACCACCAACAGCAAGAGCCTTGATTTCAAACTTGTCGTTTTCTTTTGCATAGTCCTTGAGCAAGCGAGCTGCCGCTCCTGGATCTTCCATAGAAAACGCCAAGATTGTGGGGCCAACAAAAGCTTCGCGCGCGCACTCATACTCAGTGCCTTCAACAGCACGGCGAGCCAGAGTGTTACGCACAACCCTCAAAGAAACGCTTTCTGCACGAGCTTTAGCGCGCAGTTCAGACATTTTATTCGAGGTTACGCCTCTATAGTCGGCAATCACCAATGACAAGGCCTTACTGGCAGTCTCATTGACTTCAGCGACAATCGCTTTCTTGTCTTCGAGTCTAATTGCCACCGGATTTCTCCTATGTGTACCGGCCAAGCCGGTTAGTCGTACTATGTCTCACTGAGACGTTTACGGCTTTTAAGCAGGAAAACTACTACCAGCCGTCTGCGCAGGAACTTTTAATCTTCCCGGCTTACGCCGGGAAAAGCCTGCGGTCTTGGACAGCCTACGGCTTATGCCGAAAGACCACCAAAATCTTCATATTTATACAGCCAAGCTATTCTGATCAATCAACAGACCTGGGCCCATTGTTGATGACAGGGTCACCTTCTTGAGGTAAACGCCTTTCGCTGAAGAAGGCTTAATTTTCTTCAGATCAGCAATCAAAGCTTCCAAGTTCTGTTTGATGTGCTCCGCAGAGAACTCAACGTTACCTAGAGGAGCATGAATGATGCCGTTTTTGTCTGTTCTGTAACGAATCTGGCCCGCTTTAGCGTTATTAACCGCCGCTTCAACGTCAGCAGTTACAGTTCCTACTTTGGGGTTAGGCATAAGGCCACGAGGCCCTAAAATTTGGCCTAACTGACCAACAACACGCATAGCGTCTGGAGTTGCGATGACAACATCGAAATCCAAGTTGCCTTTTTTCACTTCTTCAGCCAAGTCGTCCATACCTACGATATCAGCGCCAGCCGCTTTTGCTTTATCAGCATTTGCGCCCTGCGTGAACACTGCAACACGAACAGTTTTTCCTGTCCCGTTTGGCAGGACAGTAGAGCTGCGGACCACTTGGTCTGATTTACGAGCATCCACTCCAAGGTTCACGGATACATCGATAGATTCTTTAAATTTCACAGGGGCGGACAGCTCAGTCAAAAGGGCTACCGCCTCTTCTACACTGTACGCTTTACCAGCTTGCACTTTTTCACGAATCGCCTTTTGGCGTTTAGTCAACTTAGCCACGTTTTACTCCTCTACGTTCAAACCCATGCTTCTAGCTGTGCCAGCGATAGTTCGAACAGCAGCGTCGAGGCTACCCGCAGACAAGTCAGGCATTTTAACATTCGCAATTTCTTCCAATTGCGCACGATTTACTGTACCTACCTTTTCTGTATTCGGACGGCCAGAGCCGCTCTTAATACCAGCCGCTTTTCTAAGCAATACTGAAGCAGGTGGAGTTTTAGTAATAAACGTAAAGCTACGATCACTGTATACGGTAATTACAACTGGAGTCGGCAAACCAGGCTCAAGATTCTGGGTCTTGGCGTTGAACGCCTTACAGAATTCCATGATGTTTACACCGTGTTGACCTAATGCAGGACCAACAGGGGGACTTGGATTAGCCTGGCCGGCTTTTACTTGCAACTTGATATAGGCATTAACTTTCTTAGCCATTTTTCCTCCTAATGGGTTTAACGCACTTAGTGCTCCCCGAACAGACACAAAAAGCTCGCCCCACCTAAGGCGAAGCGAGCAGTCGTCATGCGAACTTTAATCTTTTTCGACCTGACTAAACTCCAGGTCGACTGGCGTTGAACGGCCAAAGATAAGAACCGCCACTTTCACCCGACTTTTTTCGTAGTCTACTTCTTCAACCACACCATTAAAGTCGGCAAAAGGACCATCAATGACACGAACCACTTCACCAGCCTCAAACAAGGTTTTCGGTTTAGGCTTATCTGCGCCGCTTTCAACTCGACGAAGAATTGCCTCAGCCTCCTTGTCACTTATAGGGGCAGGCTTATCAGGAGTGCCGCCTATAAAGCCAAGCACACGAGTTGTGGACTTGACCAGGTGCCAAGTATCATCATTCATTTCCATTTGAACAAGCACATATCCAGGGTAGAACTTGCGCTCACTCTTGCGCTTCTTTCCCTCTTTCATCTCTACGACTTCTTCTGTAGGAACCAAGATCTCACCAAACTGATCTTCCATCCCTTTAAGCACTATGCGCTCCTTAAGGGAGCGCATAACATGCTTCTCGAAGCCGGAGTAGGCTTGAACAACAAACCATCGCTTAGACAAAGGCCTTCTCCTACCCTATTAAGCCTGACACAAGCCAGCTGATCAGGGAATCAATGACCCATAGCAGCAACGCCACTACAAGGACAAAGACAACCACTATCAAGGTTGTCTGAGTCAACTCGGGCCTGGTTGGCCAAACCACCTTCCTTATCTCCATGCGAGCATCTTTGAGCAAAACCAAGAGAGCCTTTCCTTTCTCCGTTTGCACAGCGACGAAACCCGCCACCAGAGCCAAAGCGACCAAAGCAAGCACACGATAAAGAAGCGACTGATCAGCGTAAAAGGAGTTACCAACAACCCGTACGGCAACCAAAGCAACAACAAGCAGCCACTTCAGCTTATCGAAAGCTCCAGAGCTTTTCTCTATGTTTGAAGACATAACCACCCAAACCCAAAATTTAAGGTGGCAGGCCAGGAGGGAATCGAACCCCCAACCTGCGGTTTTGGAGACCGCCGCTCTGCCAATTGAGCTACTGGCCTACCTTAAAAAAGGTTACTCGAAAATTTTAGCAACAACGCCAGCGCCCACTGTACGGCCGCCTTCACGAATCGCAAAGCGCAGCCCCTCTTCCATCGCGATCGGAGCGATAAGGCTGACTTTCATTTTTACGTTGTCGCCCGGCATAACCATCTCTACGCCTTCTGGCAACTCACACGCACCAGTCACATCCGTTGTACGGAAGTAGAACTGAGGACGATAGCCCTTGAAGAAAGGAGTATGACGGCCACCCTCGTCTTTGCTCAGTACGTATACTTCTGATTCAAAAACGGTGTGCGGAGTAATAGTTCCTGGCTTGGCCAGTACCTGACCACGCTCTACATCATCACGCTTAGTGCCGCGCAACAACACTCCAACGTTCTCACCTGCACGACCTTCGTCCAGCAGCTTACGGAACATCTCAACGCCAGTACAGGTAGTCTTGGTAGTATCTTTGATACCAACAATCTCAACTTCCTCACCAACCCTGACAATGCCGCGCTCTACACGACCAGTTACAACTGTGCCGCGACCAGAGATAGAGAATACGTCTTCGATCGGCATCAGGAACGGCTTATCAATGGCGCGCTCAGGCTCTGGGATGTAAGCATCCAGAGTCTCAACCAGCTTCTTAACAGCGCTAGTACCCATACCGTTATCGTCCTTACCTTCCAACGCCAACAACGCGGAACCAACGATAATTGGAGTGTCGTCGCCTGGGAATTCGTACTGGCTCAGCAGGTCGCGAACTTCCATCTCAACCAATTCCAACAGCTCTTCATCATCAACCATGTCCGCTTTGTTCAGGAACACGACGATGTAAGGAACACCAACCTGACGCGCCAGCAGGATGTGCTCACGAGTCTGAGGCATAGGGCCGTCAGCTGCGGAACACACCAAAATAGCGCCATCCATCTGCGCCGCACCAGTGATCATGTTCTTCACATAGTCAGCGTGCCCAGGGCAGTCAACGTGCGCATAGTGACGAATGGGAGATTCGTACTCAACGTGAGAAGTCGCGATAGTGATACCACGCGCCTTTTCCTCTGGAGCATTATCGATACCGTCAAACGCTACCGCCTGACCACCCCAAACTTCAGAACATACGCGGGTCAAGGCCGCTGTCAAAGTAGTCTTACCGTGGTCAACGTGACCAATGGTGCCTACGTTTACGTGAGGCTTACTACGCTCAAACTTTTCTTTTGCCATTTGACCATCCCCTAAAGAAATGCAGCAGCCGAGACTTCAGTGAATTAATTAGTGGAGCTCATGACCGGAATTGAACCGGTGACCTCATCCTTACCAAGGATGTGCTCTACCGACTGAGCTACATGAGCAAAACCAATACCACAAAGCGTGGAGCGGGCAGCGGGAATCGAACCCGCGTCATCAGCTTGGAAGGCTGAGGTAATAGCCACTATACGATGCCCGCACTTGAATAAGTGGTGGAGGGGGCTGGATTCGAACCAGCGAAGCTTGCGCGTCAGATTTACAGTCTGATCCCTTTGGCCACTCGGGAACCCCTCCCAGAACAGGCTCACCCACCACAAGGTGAAACCCTAGAAAATGGAGCTGGTGGACGGAATCGAACCCCCGACCTGCTGATTACAAGTCAGCTGCTCTACCAACTGAGCTACACCAGCTCTACATCTCGCCTGTTTCGCGAGGCCGCTATACTACGGAAGTTCCACACCCGATGCAATACTTTTACAAAAAATTTGTCTCTTATTTGTGTTTAAGTTTCTTTCATCCAAAACTTTATCCACCCTCGCCACTGTTTGAAGGTTCGCCTCCTCCTTTGTAGCCACCCAATACTCAAGCCGTTCCTTTGGAACCTCCTTAATCTTGGCGTCATAGCCCTCACTTATTCTCTGCTTCAGCAGGCGGTTTGCCGAATCCACATTTTTAAATAAACCCAGAGAAATACCATTCCGCAGCTCCCCTTGACTAATTAGGTAGCTGTCAATCTTCCTCACTTGAAGCTCTCGCAATTTAATTATCGCAGTTTTACGACTCTCCACTGGCTCTAAATAGACCCAGTACTCGGGCGCCAAGCTAATATTCTTAGGAAATGCAACAGATTCAACATCTCTTTTTTCTAAAGCTATTTTTAAACTTTGAGCCTGAGCATCACCCTCAAAAGGCCCCATCAAGAGGCAAAGCCTCTCTCCTTTCGAAACTGGCGTTTCCGGGAGCTTTTCTATACTGGACTTATCCCCGACCTCTTCTTCTTGCACATCAACTTCACTAAGCAACGTTAAGCGGTTAGCGCCAACCCCAGATAACGCAACCCTATTCCGAACTTCCTCTAGCCCCTCTCGTTTTTGCAGCTCAAGCCATTGAACGGCAAAAACGAGCCCATTCAGCATAAGTAAAGAAATAAAGATCCAGCGCACAGGTCCAACCCCAATCAGTTCACAGGAACAGCATTAGCAACAATTCGCAACCCGTCCAAGACCAAGTCTTCTACATAAGTGTATGCCTCATCATTTCCCAACAAGGCTTTTACGCCCCCCCCTGTACAAACTATTCGACTTTCAGCACATCGACGCGCAACACTTAAAACAAATGCTTTTTGCATATAATACACTCCCCTCTCAATACACTCTCTAGTGGAGCTACCTGGAATAAGTTCAGAATCGTACCCATAGGTTCCTTTAAGCGCCGCCGTGTTTACATTTAGAGACTTCAACATCAGCGCGCCCCCAGGAGCAATGTATCCGCCCTTGTGCACTCCAAATTTATCCACATAATCCACCGTAACGGCAGTACCACAATCAATAACACACAGATCTTCTGGATACTTACTATAGGCCGCAATTAAAGCAAGCCACCGGTCAACCCCCAATGATGCATAGTCCGCATATGCGTTTACCAATGAGCCATACGAAGACGCCGTTTTCGCCCAGAAAACATCTTTTATATCCTTTAGGACCTCTCGAATCGCATCATCAACTTCCTTCGAGGAGACGCTACTAACAAAAGCTCTACAGGCCCCCTTTGTTGGCATACTCCATTTCTGAGCATTGGCGCCATAGATAATGATCCCTCGATCAATCACTCTACCAGACTCAACGAGACGCCACTTTAACCCTGAATTCCCCGCATCAAGATCAAGCTCTTTCATGAGACCGGCCTAACTGTGATTTCCCCTCCAGCAAGAGATCTGAGACACCCATCTTCCCCTCGAACCAGGGCATACCCTTCATCGGAAACCCCCAAGTATTCACCGCTCCAACATTTATCTCCACTCATGACCATTACATTCCGCCCCTTGAGCAGGTCATATTCATCCCACAGCTCTCTCAAGCCAGCAAACCCTTCAGCTTTGTAAGACTCAAGACATGCCAAGACGGAGTCAGCCAGGGCCACGCATAGCTGATCCCTATCCACTCTTACATCACACGACTCAGATAAAGCCGTCCAGGGCTGATCAATAGCCTGCCCCGCCTCCCGCTCCATAAGAACATTAACTCCCAAACCGATAATCACATGCACAGGCCCCTCTTGCTCACCTTGCACTTCCAACAATAGCCCCGCCAACTTTTTCTCGGAGTACCAGACATCATTTGGCCATTTTAGGGAAACTTGTATACCACATACCGTTTTTATAGCATCGGCAACAGCCGCACCTATCGCAAGACTTAAACCATTTAGGACCGAAAACCCACCAGACAACCTAACAGCCACACTCATGTAAATATTTTGAGCAAATGGACTAACCCACACCCTCCCCCTTCTCCCCCTGCCCGCCGTCTGCCTTTCTGCGAGCAAAATATCATACAGGCCAACGGGTAAATCCTTGCTACTTTCAAGAAGCTCTGCGTTAGTGGAGCCTACAGACTTTAGCACGTTAAACTCACGCACCCTTTCCCCCCAACGCTCTTTTAGAGCGTTGCGCAGTCGCAACTCATCGAGCAAATACAAAGGGCGCTCAAGCCGATACCCCTTTCCCTTAATTGACTCGACCTTTAGCCCATAACCCGCCAATTGCGAGACCTGCTTCCACACTGCAGTCCGCGTCACCCCCAAAAGCCCACCCAGCTCCACCCCAGAATGAAACTCACCATCAGAAAGTATTTCGACCAATTTCTCATTCATACATCAAGCCTTTTCTGACCTTCCCTTTTAAAGAGGAAGCTTCCGATTATGACAAAGTTCCCATTTGGCCAAAACCACAAAATCATAGACAGCTCGCGCGCCCAATTTCATACCGCAAACAGGGCCCTTCACGCCCAACCACAGCTGCACAGATAAAATAGAGTCGACCCCAAAACCTCGACAGGAGTCACCTTTGAATGCGTAAACCGCTGAAGGTTGCCACCCATTCCACGTGAAGCCTGCCACCCGGACCGGAGCAAGGCTGCCACCCATCGGAGCGTAGCGACGCGGGGTTTCTCTTCTTACTCCGAAGTCTCGGCGCCCGTCAACTTTGCCTGCTGTTTCCGCATGGACTCGCCCCTGAGATTGATCTTGTAGGCGTTGTGAACCAGACGATCCAGAATGGCATCTGCGAGGGTCGCGTCACCGATCAGTCCGTGCCATTCCTCAATGGGTAATTGGCTAGTGGCGATGGTGGAGCGCCTTCCGTGCCGGTCTTCCAGAACCTCCAGCAAGTCTCTTCGGTTCTCCGCGCTCAGCTTCATCAGCCCCCAGTCATCCAGGATCAGCACGTCAACCTTGGCGAGGCTGGTCAGGAGTTTCGAGTATTGCCCGTCGCCTTTGGCAATGATCAGCTCCCGCAACAGTCGGGTCAGGCGCACATACTGTGCGGTGTAGCCTTCCCGGCAGGCCTTATGCGCCAGGGCGCAGGCCAACCAGGTTTTGCCGACCCCGGTGGGGCCGGTGATGAGCACGTTCAGGCGCTCCTTTACCCACTGGCATCCAGCCAGTGACTGGACCAGTCCTTTATCCAGGCCTCGTGAGTTCCGGTAATCCAGGTCTTCGAGGATGGCGGCGTGTCGCAGCTTGGCCCGGCGCAACCGGCTGCTCATGCGCTGGTTGTCCCGCTCGGTCATTTCCCGGTCGACCAGCAATCCAAGGCGCTCCTCGAAGCTCAGGTCGCTGATGTCGGGGGTGGCCGACTGATCCTCCAGGGCGGCGGCCATGCCGGTTAACTTGAGAGCGTGGAGTTTATCCAGTGTGGGATGTTTCAGCATGTCAGGTTCCTTTAGTGGTAGTAGGCGGGACCGCGGATGTTGTCGTGGGTGTCGGGCAGGGCCAGCTCCTGCTGCTCTTCCAGAGGTTGCTGATCCAGGCGATGCTTGAGGATGGACTCAATGCTCTTGTAGCGGTAGCTACCCAGCGTGAGCGCCCGTTGGCAGGCGGCTTCGAGCCGTGTCTCCCCATAGCTCCGCCCCAACCGGAGAATGCCCAGGCAGGAGCGGTAAGCCTGCTGTGGGTGTTTGCGGGCGCCCAATGCGGTGCGGATAAGCTTCTCCGTCGCCAGCCCGGTCTTGGCCGCCCAGGCGATTAGCCGCTCCGCAGACCACTCACCGGCTTGGCGATGGGACTCTGGCATGTGAGCGGCGATGGTGCTATGCCGGCCCTTCTGATCCGAACGCCGATGGCTGGCGATCCGGTTGCCTCGGTAGAAGCATTCGATGGTGTTGTGGGTCATCCTGACCTCCACCTCTTTCTTGATCAGGGTGTAAGGCGCCGAGTAGTAATGCCCGTCGATGGCGATGTGGTAGTCGATGTGTACCCGGGCTTTCCTCCACTCAGCGTAGACATACGGCTCTGCGGGTAGCGGTTGTAGAACCGGTTTGTCCAGCTGTTTGAAGTGATCGAGCCGGCAGCCGGGCAACTTACGGAAGGGGCGGTTGTTGAGCGTCTCCAGTAGCTCACGAATGGTGGCGTTGAGTTGCCCCAGGGAGAAGTGCTGACGGTGGCGCAGGGCCGCCAGGATCCAACGCTCGACGATCAATACGCCGCCTTCCACCTTGGCCTTGTCGCGGGGCTTACGAACCCTTGTCGGGACAATGGCGACGCCATAATGGGCGGCCATGTCCTGATAGGTTGGGTTGAGATCCGGTTCGTAGCGGTGGGCCTTGCTGACACCGGAGCGAAGGTTGTCCGGAACCACCAGTTCCGGCGTCCCGCCCAAGAACTCGAAGGCCCGGATGTGGGAGCCAATCCAGTCTGGCAACGACTGGCTCCAGGTGGCTTCGGCATAGGTGTAATTGGATGCGCCCATCACCGCCACAAAAACCTGTGCTTCATGGATCTCACCGGTGGTGCGGTCAATAACGGGCACGGTGTGCCCGGCATAGTCCACAAACAGCTTCTCACCGGCCCGATGGTCCTGGCGCATCACCAAGTCCAGCTTGCCGCGCCAGATTCGGTAGTGCTCGCAGAACCAGCTGTATTGGTAGCCGTTCGGATTGGCTTCCCGGTACTCCTGCCAGAGCAGGAACAGGGTGACGTTCTTGCCCCGGAGTTCTTCGTGGATTCGCCGCCAGTCCGGAATACCCCGGGCCTGTGCTGGCAGGTCTGGCGGCGGCGGGAAGAGCAACTGCTCCAACTGGGCTCCACTCAGATTCTCTGGCAACGGCCAGCTAACATCCGCTTCGGCGGCCCGTCGGAGATACTCGCTTACGGTGGGGCGGCTGATGCCGCAGGCTTCTGCAACCTGCCGGTTGCTCAGCCCGCGCTCCCACTTGAGGCGAAGGACTTCTTTAATTTTACGCATGGATAACCTCTTCGCTGGCATCTGGCCCTCTCCGGATGAAAAGGGTCAAGAGTACCGTTAGTTATCCCGCACCGAACGTTTTGATGGGGAATTCAGGCAGCGTGCCGGGGTGGCAGCTTTACCGTGGAATGGGTGGCAGGCTTCGTCTGGAATCAGTGGCGACCTTGGTCTGGAATACGCAGCTTGAAGATGAAACCGGCTCAATCAATATCCTTGTCTGGAAAAAAACAGCGATAGCGCAAATGGATATTCTGGTCAAAGCGCGGCTGCTAATGGTATATGGGGAGTTAGATAAGGACGAGGAAGGAAGGGTAGCGCACGTCCTCGCCCATCGCTTGACAGACCTGACGCCGCATCTCGAAGAGCTGGAATCGCGCTCGAGGGACTTTCACTGAGCGTTGAAGGAAGGTTGTCTTAGGAGGATGGGGATAGATGATCCAGCACAGCTGGTGTTCTTTTGACATAAAAAAAACCCGTCACGGGGACGGGTTCTTCGTATTAAGAGCCTGACGACGACCTACTCTTGCATGGGAATCCACACTACCATCGGCGCTGGACTGTTTCACTTCTGAGTTCGGAATGGGATCAGGTGGTTCCAGTCCGCTATGATCATCAGGCAAAACCGTTAAGCTTTGTCTTAGTTCTAGCTTGTCTAGTTGGCGCTTGGTCAGAAGACCTTTAACTTGGATAAGCAGTTATACTCAATCAATACCGGTAAATTACTTCGGTGTTATATGGTCAAGCCTCTCGGGCAATTAGTACTGGTTAGCTCAACGCCTCGCAGCGCTTACACACCCAGCCTATCAACCTCGTGGTCTACAAGGGCCCTTTAGGAGGATCAAGTCCTCAGGGAGATCTTATCTTGAAGGGGGCTTCCCGCTTAGATGCTTTCAGCGGTTATCCCGTCCGAACGTAGCTACCGGGCAATGCGATTGGCATCACAACCCGAACACCAGCGGTTCGTTCACTCCGGTCCTCTCGTACTAGGAGCAACTCTCCTCAAATCTCCAACGTCCACGGCAGATAGGGACCGAACTGTCTCACGACGTTCTAAACCCAGCTCGCGTACCACTTTAAATGGCGAACAGCCATACCCTTGGGACCGGCTTCAGCCCCAGGATGTGATGAGCCGACATCGAGGTGCCAAACACCGCCGTCGATGTGAACTCTTGGGCGGTATCAGCCTGTTATCCCCGGAGTACCTTTTATCCGTTGAGCGATGGCCCTTCCATACAGAACCACCGGATCACTAAGACCTACTTTCGTACCTGCTCGACGTGTTTGTCT